>DATKLM010000122.1:0-22254 GCA_035542415.1 Spirochaetia bacterium | reverse complement strand
TCCGCCTCTTGCGCAGCTGCCCGCCCTCCTGTCAATCTCCGCGGTCGTTCTCTTTTTTCTTGGTCCCCGGGAGCTCTGGAATCCGATCCGGGCGATTGCCGTGGTCCTCCTGCTCGTCGTTCTTCTCACTCCACCCTTCACCCGGGGCGGGAGGGCCCTGCTGTGGATCGCCGGCTTTCCGCTACTCACCACGGACGGGATCCTTGTCACCGCCTCCATCCTCGTTCGATTCCTTGGAATCACCCTGGCCTTCGTCTGCGTTTTCCGCAGCATGGAGCTCGACCAGCTCGTCCTCGGCCTTCGGTGGTTCGGCCTGCCCTTCAGCCTGTGCCTCGTCGTGGTCATCGCCTTTCGCTACATTCCGTCGCTGGGAGCGACCTGGCGGAACGTGCTGGACGCCCACCGCCTGCGCTCGGGGGCCCCGGCCCGACGATCTCGCAGGCGGCTGCGGGAGGAGTACCTGCCGGTCCTGACCTCCGTGCTGATCCAGGCGGTGAAGGGGATCCCCGCGCTCGCAATGGCGCTGGAAAGCCGCGGGTTCGGCAGGAGCGGCCGCCGAACGTCCTACGCTGAGCTGAAGTCAGGCCGCCGGGTTCTCAGCGACGCGCTTGTGGGGATCTGCGCGGCCGCGTTCTTTCTCGCCCCGGCCCTCATCCATTGGCCCGCGGGTTGGCTTCCCTGACGGGAATGCTCGGGCTATACTGGAGCTGGAGTCGAGTGATGCAGAAGAACGAGACAATGCTTTCCCCCGCGGTCCGCGTGGCCTCGGTGGCGATTCTGACCGCGGTTACCGCGGTCTTCACGATTTTCATCCGTGTCCCGTCCCCGGCGCGCGGCTATTTCAACCTGGGCGACGTCGCGGTGGCTTTCACCGCTTACACGCTCGGGCCCCTGTCCGCGCTCCTGGCCGGCGGGATCGGGACCGCCCTCGCGGATCTTCTCAGCGGGTACGCCCAGTGGGCCCCCATTTCCCTGGTAGTGCACGGCCTCGAAGGCCTGGCCATCGGTCTGATCGCCCGGCTTCGCCCCGGGCACCTTGGGATCGCCGTCGCCGCGGGCGTCGCGGGGATCATCGTCATGGTGTGCGGATACCTTGCCGGAGGCATCGTCCTGACGGGCGTCGGGCCGGCCCTGGCGGAGGCGCCCGGCAACGTCGTGCAGGCGGCTGCCGGCGTGATCCTCGGTATCCCGCTCTCCCTTGCCGTGGCCCGCGCGTACCCGCCCGTGCGGAGGTATTCGTGGTAGGTGAGGCGCTTGCCGCATCGATTGCGGCGGTGCGCGCGAGGATCGACGAGGCTGCCCACCGGTCCGGCCGAAGCCCGGAGGACGTGCGGCTGATGGCGGTGACCAAGGGATTCCCGCGGGAGACCGTGGAGGCAGCGGCTGCCGGCGGGCTCACGCTCTTCGGTGAAAACAGGGTGCAGGAAGCCGAGGCGAAGTACATCGACTTCACCGCGCCCCATGAGCTTCACCTCATCGGGCACCTCCAACGCAACAAGGCGCGGATCGCCTCCGGCCTCTTCTCCTGCGTGCAGTCCATCGACAAGGAGGAGACCGCGGTCGCCCTGAACGAACGATGCCTGGAACGCGGCCGGTCCATGGACATCCTGCTGGAGCTGAACACCAGCGCGGAGGCAAGCAAGTCCGGTTTCCATACCCGTGACGATCTGCTGTCCTGCCTCGATGCCGTCCTCCGGCTGGGCCGGCTCACGGTCCGGGGGCTCATGACGGTCGGCCCGCTCAGCGCGGATGAAGGGGAAATCAGGCGGTCGTTCTCCGCCCTGCGCTCGCTTTTCGAAGAGATCCGCGGTCGCCGCGGACTGCCCGGGTTCGACATGCTATCCATGGGAATGTCGGGGGACTTCGTTCTTGCCGTGGAGGAAGGGTCAACGCTCGTGCGGATCGGGACTGCCCTGTTCGGCCCGAGGGGGCGGCCGGCATGAGATCGCGCGTCGCCGTTCTCGCCTTCGTGGTCATCGTCATTCTCGTCCTGGGCTCCGGCGCCGCCTTCGCCCAGGATCACACGCCGAAGCCTTACTCCCCGGATGAGTTTCAGAGCTGGATGAAGGACCTCTGGAGGGCGGAGGTCATATTCGTCGGCTCGATCCCTTTCACGCTCTTTTTCTCGCTGGAGTCGTACGACCTCTACCGGTACTTGAGCACCGGGATGAATGCCACCTACACCCCCTGGCCCTTCAACACGGGCAATTCGATCAACCTGACGGCCCAGGAGGAGGCGTGGATCATCGGATCCGCGCTCGGGCTCTCCCTCACGGTCGCCGTGATCGATTTCATGATCGGCCGCTGGAATGCAACCTCCCAGAAGCCTTGAGACCACGGTTGACGACCCTTCTTGCGCCGGCATGCGCCTCGATCTCTACATCGCCGAACGCCTGTCCCTGTTCTCCCGAAGCCAGGCGCGCTCCAGGATCGTTTCGCTTCGGGTGAACGGGGCGCCGGCCCGGCTGGGAAAGAAGCTGAAGCTCGGAGACACCATTTCCCTGGCCTGGACGGCCGCTCCGCCGCCGCATCTGCTTCCCCAGGAGATCCCGCTCGCTGTCATCTTTGAGAAGGACGATGTCATCGTCGTGGACAAGCCCCAGGGGATGGTTGTTCATCCCGGCAGCGGCAATCCAGGCGGGACGCTGGCGAACGCGCTGCTGTACCACTGCGAGGGCCTTGCGCAGAGGTTCGGCCAGGACGACCCCCGCCCCGGAATCGTGCATCGGCTGGACAAGGAGACATCAGGGGTGATCATCGCGGCGAAGAACCCGGCGGCACATGAGCACCTTGCGCGCCAGTTCCACGACCACGCGGTGAGGAAGACGTACGTCGCGCTCGTGAAGGGGTCCCTTCCGTCGGCGCGCGGAAAGATCGACACGCGGATTGCCCGCGACCCCCGGGACAGGAAGCGGTTCGCCGTGGTTTCCACCGGAGGCAGGCAGGCCGTCACGTTCTGGCACGTCCTGCGCAGCGTCAACGGCTACAGCCTCGTGTCCCTCCTGCCGGCGACCGGCCGCACGCATCAGCTCCGCGTGCACATGCTCCACATGCGCACACCGATCCTCGGCGACCCGCTCTATGCCCGGCGGGATCCACGGCTCCCCGGCGTCACGCTGATGCTTCACGCGCGCAAGCTTCGGATCACGCTGCCGGGGGAGGGGGAGCCTCGTGAGTTTGCCTCACCCCTGCCGCCGCGCTTCCGGGATGCGCTGTCCGTGATTCAGAGCTTCTCGCCAAGGAAGGGATTGTAGAGCTTCTCGATCCCGATCTTCGAAGGCGGCCCATGACCCGGGAAGAGGAGCACCTCGTCTCCCAGGGGAAGGAGCTTCCGGCGCACCGTGGTCAGGAGCAGCCCGCGCGCGTATCCGTCCCGCGTCGTGCCGATGGTCCCCGCGGAAAGAAGGTCCCCGGTGAACAGCATGGAGCCGATCAGGTACGACACCGAGTCCATGGAGTGGCCGGGGGTCTCCAGAACGCGTACCGTCACGCCGCCAAGGGTGAGCGTATTTCCCTCCTCGACGTGGTGTGCGGGGAAATCGAGCACGCTCGGCTGGTTCGCGTAAATGTCCGCCGTGTAGACCTTGAGAAGGGAACGGATTCCGTTCACGTGGGCATTGTGCGCGTGCGTCACCAGGATCCACCGCACGAACAGGCGGTTTCCCTCCACCGCCTGGAGAAGGGCGGCGTCGAAAACGCCCGGATCAACGAGGATGGCGTCCCCGCCTCCGTCGGGGCCGATGAGGTAGGAGTTGGAGAATCCGACACTGGAGAAAAGAGAGAAGAACTTCACGGCTCCTCCTCCAGGAACACCGCCTCCGCCGTGTTGGAGGAGCGCAGCTCCACCGCGGCGCGGTGCGCAGCGTCGAAATGGACGCGCGTGACATTGCAGTCCTTCATGCTTACCCTTTCCAGCCAGGCGCCGATGAACCTGCTGCCGTAGAGGTTGGAATGGTCGAAGCGCACTCCGATCCCCCGCACGCCAAGGAAATTGCCCTGGACGAGCTCGCAGTCCTCGAAGGAGCACTCCTCCAGGAGACAGCCGGCAAAAACGGAGTTGATGATGGTGGAGCCGGAAAAGTCGCACTCCCGGATGCTCCCCCGGTCGAGGAACGTCAGCTGGATCGAGGATCGGGAGAGGAGCACACGTGAGAGGGTGGCTGCCGTCAGGCGGCAGCCGGAGATTTCCACGCCGCGGAGGTCCACGTCCGCGATGGTGACGCCGACGAGGTCCATGTCTTTCAGGATCGACGTCTTCCTGGCCTCCTGGAGGATCGCTGCCACGTGCGAGGCAGCGTCGGCGCAGTGGACTACGCACGAGTCCACCCCCGAGAGGGCGGGGCGGCCGCAGCCCTTGTCCGAACAAGCCCGGGAAACGTACATCCCGGAGAGAATAGGCACTGGGCGGACCCCGCGCAAGTCGTCGGATGCCTTGCACCGGCGCTGGACGGGATATATACTTCGCCATTGTCATGCACGCGTGCCATTTCTGCGGGACCTCGGTGGAAAACCCTCGGGAGGTATACCGCTCGTCAAGCTGCCCGTCGTGCAAGCGGGATTTAAAGATCTGCCTGAACTGCAGGTTCTACAGTCCCGGCGCGCACTGGGATTGCTCTGAAACCATAGATGAGCCGGTCAACGACAAGGATCGCGCCAACTTCTGTACCTTCTTCTCGTTCCGAGACTCTGCACCGGGCGCCAAGGGCTCGGTACGGCCCGAAGCCCGGGAAAAAACGAAGAGGAAGCTCGACCAGCTCTTCGGAAATGACTCCTGATCCCGTTGCCTTCCTGGACTCGGGCATCGGCGGGCTGCCGTACCTGGCCCGGGTCCGCGAGCTTCTTCCCCGCGAAAGATATGTGTACGTCGTGGACCGGGAGAACTTTCCCTATGGCGAAAAGAGCGCGGAGCAGGTCATTGCCGCCATCAGCTCCGTTGCCGAGCGGCTGATCCAGCGGGAAAGGCCGCGTCTCGTCGTGGTGGCCTGCAACACCGCGTCCGTGGTCGCCCTTGACGCCCTTCGCTCCCGGTTCCCGGTGCCCTTTGTCGGGGTCGTTCCGGCGGTCAAGCCCGCCGCGGCGCTGTCCCGGCGCAGGCGCGTCGGAGTGCTCGCCACGCGCCGGACCGTGGAGGGAGAGTACCTTCGGTCCCTCATCCGCGAGCATGCGTCAGGATGCCGGGTGGTAAGCCTTCCCGCCGCGGGCCTCGTGGAGTTCGTCGAGCAGGACCTCCATCGCTCGTCGCCGGAGGAAAAGACGGCGCGCGTGGGCATCGAAGTGGACAGGTTCCGGGGAGAACGCATCGATGCTCTCGTGCTGGGTTGCACCCACTTTCTTCACCTCGAGCCCGAGTTTCGAAGCCTCTTGAAGAAGGAGGGGATAGCGCTGGTGGACTCGCGGGACGGGGTTGCGCGCCAGGTCAAGAGACTTCTCGCGGAATCCGCCCCGCTTTCAGCGGCGCCTTCCGCTGCGCCTTCTGCCTCGGACGGGAAGGCCCCCGACTCCCTTTTCGTCACGGGAAGCGAACCCATCGAAGATCGCTACGGCTACTTCGCCGGTCGTTTCGGGCTGCTCCTCGCTGGAGCTCTCTGAACCCGTCATGCAAGGAACGATTTCTGGCGAAGTGCTGTACGGGATCAACACGATTTACAGCGTCCAGGCGGACGGCGCGCTGATGCAGTGCCGGATCAAGGGAAAGGTCCTTCGAGAAGCCGAGCGAAGCTACAACCCCATCGCTCCCGGAGATGTCGTCGAGGTGATTCCTGACACTCTCAGCCCCCGGGAAGGGCTGATCGCGGAGGTGCGCGCGCGCCGGACCGTCCTTTCGAGATGGAACAAGAAGGGACGCGCGCCGCAGGTGCTGGCGGCGAATGCCGATCTCGCCGTCTGCGTCACGAGTCCCGCCTCGCCTCCTTTTCGGCCCCGTTTCATCGACCGGCTCATCGTCGCGGCCTCGGCAGGAGGGCTGAGGCCGGTCGTGCTTCTCAACAAGGCAGATCTCCCGCTCTCCGCGGATGCGGAGGAGCGCCTGGGACACTACGCGCGCATGGGCTACACGGTGCATTCCTGCTCCGCCGTCAGGGGACAGGGCCTTGAAGAGCTTGCGCAGATGCTGCGCGGCTTGACTGCTGTTTTCGTCGGACAGTCGGGAGTGGGAAAATCGTCCATCCTCAATTCCCTGTTTCCCGGACTGGGGCTCCGTGTCGGGAACGTTTCGGCAAAGCACAATCGCGGAAGCCACACGACGAACTTCTCTTCACTTCTCCTTCTTGAAGGGGGGCTGCGGATCATCGACACGCCCGGAGTGCGGGAGCTGGAGCTGGCTGATGTTCTCCCGGAGGAGGTGGGGTATCACTTCCGGGACTTTGTTCCGTTTGCCGGGGAGTGCGAGTTCCAGCCCTGCCTCCACGCGGGAGAGCCCGGATGCGCCGTGCTTGCCGCGGTGGAGTCAGGGCAGATCCACGCGGACCGCTACGAGAGCTATCGCCGGATCATCCAGGAGCTGCAGGAGAACCGGAGGCCCGGGAATGGATGAGCACACCCTGGAGCTTCTCCAGTTCCCGAAAGTGCTGGAGGAGCTTGCCGCGTTGTGCGTGAGCCCCATGGGCACGCGGCTCCTGATGCGGCAGTCGGTGGCCTCCACCGATGAGGCCGTGAAGGAAGCGCTGGCGTTGACCCGCTCCTGGCGGCAGGTCATCGACTCCGGCACGCCGCTTCCCGGTTTCGATTTCCCCGACATCTCCGAGGTCGTTGCCCGCCTGGGGAAGGACGGCCTGCAGCTGGACGGCGAGGAACTGGCCGCCCTGGGCCGGTGCGTCCTGTCCGCCCTCAAGCTCAGGCGGCACGTCCTGCGTACCGGTCCGGACAGCCCGCTGCGTCCGCTGGCTTCCGACATACCGGACCTGTCTCCGCTCTCCCGGGCCATCTTTCGAATCGTCGACCACGACGGACTCCTGAAAGAGAAGCAGATCCCCGCGCTTGCCTCGATCCGGGAGAGAATCCGGCGAAACCGTGAGGATGCGGACCGGGCGGTCCGCGGGCTCCTCGACGACGCCTCCCTTCGCTCCGTGTGGCAGACCACCACACCGACCCAGCGCGACGGCCGGCTTGTGCTCCCCCTGAAGTCACAGTTCAAGGGCCGGGTCAAGGGAATCGTGCACGAGCTGTCATCCAGCGGCTCCACGGTGTTCATCGAGCCCATCGAGGTCGTGGAGAAGAACAACGCCATCGTGGAGGAGGAGAACCTCTACCGGATCGAGGTTCGGAGGATCCTGCGCGACCTGACGGCGGAGGCTTCCGCGCGCGCTTCTGACCTTGCCGTCCTCCTGGACCGGGTGGCGTTCCTCGACACCTATCTCGCCCGCGCACGCTACGCGGTTCTGCATTCCTGCCGGCCCGCCGAGTTGTCCAACGGCCCCCTGGCCCTCTTTGATGCCCGGCACCCGCTCCTGGGCACTCGCGTGGTTCCCGTGTCCGTGGAGGCGGGTGGCGAGCACCGGGTCCTCATCATCACGGGGCCCAACACCGGGGGCAAGACGGTCAGCCTGAAGTGCGTGGGGCTTCTCGGTGTCATGAACCAGTTCGGCATGGAGATTCCCGCCCGGGAGGACTCCGTGCTGCCGGTCTTCGACGGGATCTACGCCGACATCGGCGACGAGCAGTCCATCGAACAGTCGCTGTCCACGTTCTCCGCGCACGTGAAGAACATCGCGCGCATCGTGAGGGCTGCCGGGCGGCGGTCTTTGGTTCTGCTCGATGAGCTGGGGGCAGGCACCGATCCGGAGGAGGGGGTCGCCCTCGCCATGGCGCTTCTCGACCACTTCCTCTCCGTGGGCTGCCTGGTTCTCACGACGACCCACCACGGCATCCTGAAAAACTACGGAGCCACGAGGCCGGGAGCGCAGAACGCGTCCATGGGCTTCGACCGGGAGAGCTTCGCCCCGACCTTCCGCATCCTCATGGGGGTGCCGGGAGAGAGCCATGCGCTTGAGATCGCGCGCAGAAACGGAATGCCGGCTGAGATCCTGGAGGACGCGGGGTCCTACCTGAACGACGAGCGCACCGATATCTCGCGCCTTGTCTCAAACCTCGCCGAGCGGCACCAGAAGCTTGCCATCGCGGAGGAACAGCACAAGGAGAAGGAGCACGACCTGCGCGAGAAGAGGCGCACCGCTGACCTCAAGGAGCTCACCCTCCGGCAGAAGGAGCTGGAGCTCCGCCGTCACGGGCTCAAGGAGCTGCGGGACTTCCTGTCCCAGGCGAGAAGGGAATGGGAGAAGCTCCGGGACGCCGGAGCTGGTGCGCGTGACGGCTTTTCGAGGCTCGCTGCGGAGGTGCAGGAGCGCATCGAGCGGGAAGAAGACAGAATCGCTCGGGACAGGGATGCGCTGGCCCCCGGGGATTCCTTCGAGGTCACTGAAGGAATGGATGTCATCATCCGCCGCACGGGGAGGAGGGGAAAGGTCATCCGGCGGGACAAGGGGAAGCGCTGGGTCGTGGAGACAGAGACTCTGCGGCTGTCTCTTCTCCCCGGAGAGATGCGGCCGGCGGCGGAGGAGGCTCCGGCGGGGCCCGCCGTCTCCGTGAGCTACACGCCCGCGGCGCCGATGGATCCGCCGGTCTTCGAGCTGCACATCCGGGGCATGAGGCTGGAGGAAGCGATGCGGCTCGTGGAGAAGCAGCTGGACAGCGCGCTCGTGCATGGGCTTCGCGAGTTCGCCATCGTGCACGGAAAAGGGGAGGGCATCCTCCGAAAGGCCATCCATGAGTACCTGCGCGGCCTGCCTGCCGTGGAAGGTTTCCGCTTCTCCGCCCCGGAAGAAGGCGGCTTCGGACGAACGATTGTTACGCTGAAGGGATAGCGCAGCCCGCCTCGGGGCACGCCGCGGAACCAGGCCGCCTTGCCATCGACTCCGCGCCGCGTTAGTATTGCGCGATGGAAACCGGGAGCATCGCGCGCGTCCTCGGGACCTGGGAAATCGTCGCGGTCTGCCTTTTTTTCATGCTGCTTCTTCCCATCATCTTCTTCACCGCGTCGCGCAAGCGTCTCCCCCGGCGGGCCCCGGTCCAGAAGCGTGCACCGTCACGCGCGCGGGCCCGGCCCGCGCGTCCAGCCGGCAGCGAGGATGACGACGAAACCGACGAGCGCTCATGAAAAACATCATCATCAAAGGTGCACGGGAGCACAATCTCAAGAACATCGATCTCTCCATACCCCGCGACTCCCTGGTCGTCATTTCGGGTCTCAGCGGATCGGGGAAGTCGTCCCTGGCGTTCGATACGATTTTTGCGGAGGGCCAGAGACGCTACGTGGAGTCCCTCTCGTCCTACGCCCGCCAGTTCCTCGGCCGGCTCGACAAGCCGGACCTCGACTCCATTGAGGGTCTCTCCCCGGCCATCGCCATCGAGCAGAAAACCACTCACCGCAACCCCCGGTCCACGGTGGGAACCGTCACGGAAGTCTATGACTACCTGCGGCTCCTGTTTGCGCGCGTGGGCATTCCCCACTGCCCGCAGTGCGGCCGGGAGATCCAGGAGCAGTCCGTTGACCAGATCGTGGACTCCCTGCTTGTCCTGCCGGAGGGAACGCGGCTGATCCTGCTCGCCCCCGTGGTGGGAGCGAAGAAGGGGGAGCACCAGAAAATCCTGGACGATGCGCGGCGCATGGGCTACGTGCGTGTCCGCGTTGATGGAGAAATCCTCCCCCTGGAAGGCGAGATCACGCTTGACAGGAAAAAGAAACACTCCATCGAGATCGTGGTGGACCGTCTCACCGTTGCCCCCGAGGCCCGAAGACGCCTCGCGGAGTCGGTGGAAGGGGCGTTGGAGACCTCAGGGGGCACGCTCGTGGCCCTTGTTCGGGAGAAAGACTCGGAGAGAGAGGTGCTCTTTTCCCAGAAAAACTCCTGCCCCGTGGACGGCATCAGCATCCCGGAGCTCCAGCCCCGGCTGTTCTCGTTCAACAATCCCTTCGGCGCCTGCCCGGAGTGCTCGGGACTGGGCGTCACCCTGGAGTTCGATCCGGACCTCGTCGTTCCGGATCCCGGCCTCTCGTTCAATGAGGGCGGAATCGCGCCGTACAACCCGCAGGCCAATACGTATCGCAGCCAGTTCGAATCCCTTGCGCGGCACTTCAAGTTCTCCCTGGACACTCCCCTGGAAGACCTGCCCGCATCCGTCATGAAGGTGATCCTCCATGGAACGGGCGAGAAGATCGGTTTCCGTTACGAGAGCCGGGATGGACGCGGGAAGTGGGAATACGAATCGGGCTACCGCGGAGTGCTGAAAGACCTCCGGCGGAGGTACCTCGAATCCACGTCTGAACAGGTGAAAGAGTGGATGGAAGGCTTCATGTCTCAGAAGGAGTGCGCCGCGTGCGGAGGCGCCCGCCTGAAGCCCGAGGTGCTCGCCGTCACCGTGGGCGGGAAGAACATCAACCAGGTCAGCTCCCTCTCCGTCGCCCAGCTTCTCGACTTCTTCGGCGGGCTGTCCCTGCCCCCGATACACCAGAAGATCGCGCGCCAGATCCTGAAGGAAATCGCGGCCCGGCTCACCTTCCTGCGAAACGTGGGGCTCTCCTATCTCACCCTGGAGCGCAAGGCGTCCACCCTTTCCGGCGGAGAGGCGCAGAGGATCCGGCTTGCCACGCAGATCGGATCCACCCTCGTCGGCGTGCTGTACATCCTGGACGAGCCGACCATCGGCCTGCACCAGCGTGACAACTCGATGCTGATCGACGCCCTCAAGCACCTCCGTGACCTGGGCAACACACTCATCGTCGTGGAGCACGACGAGCAGACCCTGCGGACGGCGGACTACATCGTGGATCTCGGCCCGGGGGCCGGAGTCCACGGCGGGCATGTCGTTGCCGCCGGGACCGTGCAGGAGGTCTGTGCCAGCCCCCAGTCTCTCACCGGCCAGTATCTGGCCGGCGCCCTTTTCATGGAGAAGCGCGCCAGCCGCCGGGATGGCAACGGGAAGTCCGTGACGCTCCGCGGGGCGCGCGAGCACAACCTCAGAAACCTCACGGTGTCCTTCCCGCTGGGAAAGCTGATCGCCATCACCGGCGTATCCGGATCCGGCAAATCCACCCTCCTGTCCGACCTGCTCTACCCAATTCTGTCGAACCGAGTTGGAAAAACGCGCCTTTCCGAGGGTATGTATGATTCCGTGGAGGGCGTGGAGGAGATCGACAAGGTCATCAACATCGACCAGAGCCCGATCGGCCGGACCCCGCGCTCCAATCCCGCCACATACGTCGACCTGTTCGGCCCGATCCGCACTCTCTTCTCCCAGCTTCCCGAGGCCAAGGCGAAGGGCTACCGCTCCGGACGCTTCTCCTTCAACGTCAAGGGCGGCCGGTGTGAGAAGTGCCAGGGAGCCGGGACCATCCGCATCGAGATGCACTTCCTGCCGGACGTCTACGTGACCTGTGACGTCTGCAAGGGCCGGCGGTACAACCGCGAAACCCTGGAAGTGCGGTACAAGGGCAAGAACATTCACGAGGTCCTCGAGATGACGGTGGAGGAGGCGCACGCGTTCTTCCGCCACATTCCTTCGATCGAGCCGAAGCTGAAGACGCTTCTGCTGGTAGGGCTCGGCTACGTCAAGCTGGGACAATCCGCGCTCACGCTTTCCGGGGGAGAAGCGCAGCGCGTGAAGCTGTCCCTCGAGCTGTCCCGCAGGAGCACCGGCCGCACGTTCTACATTCTCGACGAGCCGACGACCGGGCTGCATTTCGCCGACGTCAAGAAGCTCATGGAGGTCCTCCAGGTGCTCGTCGACAGCGGGAACACGGTGGCGCTCATCGAGCACAATCTCGACGTCGTCACGAGCGCCGACCACATCATCGATCTCGGTCCGGAGGGGGGAGAGGACGGCGGGCGGGTGGTGGCCCAGGGAACGCCGGAGGAGGTGGCCCGCACGGAGGGATCCTGGACGGGGAGGTATTTGAAGCGCGCATTGAAAAAGGGATGACGGTTTTCCTGCTCGCCGTGCTTCTGGTCTTCAGCCCCGTGACCGCATCCGCGCAGGAATCCGCCGGGGCCGGGGACAAGGCCGGCCCGCCGCCCACCGCGGAAAGCCTCTTCTCCTCCACGATCGGGCAGGATATTGCCACGGCCAGCTACTACGAGCTGGTGAGCTGGTGCCAGGACCTCGGCCTTGACGACTCCGGCTCACGCAAGGAGCTGCAGGCGAGGCTCGCCTCCCACTACAAGGTGACGCTTCCCCTGGAGGCCGCGCGCGGAAAGAGGACCGTGACGGTGAGGTCGGCCCGCGAATCGGAGTACTTCACGGTCTCCGACGTCAACGAAAAGTACGTGGTTCTCCGCGGGGACGTGGTCATCGAGGTACGGGACGAGGACAAGGGGTCGGTCCAGGAGATCAAGGCGCAGTCGGTGACCTACAACCAGACCAGGCACACGATCTCCGCGGAAGGCAGCGTCTCGTATACGCTGACGCGCGGAAAGGAGACACAGAACTACACCGGCGCCAGGTTCTCCTTCGACCTGGACACTGCGGAAGGAGTGTTCTACGAGGGAAGCACCACCCGGGTCGTGACCCAGGCCGGGACCCAGCTCACCTACACGTTCCACGGCTCCACGATCTCCCGGCTGGAAAACAACGTCGTCATCATGCAGGACGGCAGCTTCACCACGAGCCAGCCCATCGATCCGTTCTGGAGCATCAGGGCGAGCAACGTATGGATCCTTGCGCCCAGCGAGTGGGCAGTGTCCAGCGCATTTCTCTACGTGGGCCGGGTCCCCATCATGTGGGTTCCCGCCTTCTTCTGGCCGGGGGATGCGCTTTTCTTCAACCCGAACATCGGCTACGACAACCGGACCGGGATGTTCCTGCAGACGACGACGTACCTGATCGGGAGGAAGACGAAGCAGGACAACCCCTTTTCCTTTCTCCAGATGTCCGACACCGGTGAAACGGCGTACAAGGAGGAGCTGCGGGGGCTGTTCCTGAGAAAGATCCCCGGCGAGGCCCCGCCTCCGGACAATGGCCGGACACTCAAGCTCCTCCTTGACGGCTACTCCCACCTCGGCGTCTTCGGCGGGCTCACCGGAGATTTCCCGCAGCTGGCGAGCTTCCGCGTCGGCGTGGGGGTCAGCCGGAGCATCTTTCCTCCGACAACGGTCGGGCTCGCGTCGTATTCGCCGACCTTCATCCAGCCCGACGGAACCGCGGTGAGCTACTGGAACTCCTCCTCGTTCTTCGGCCTCCTGGTGCCATTCCGGTTCGGCATGGATGGATCGATCCAGGCAAACTCGGACGTATATTCCCTGAGCTGGAAGTTCGCCTACTACTCCGATCCGACGTTCACGAGCGACTTCTACAACAGGACCGAGGGCCTGAACTTCAACGCGGTTCTTCAGCCGACGCAGAACCCTGTTCAGAGCGCCGCAACGGCATCACAGCCCACGCTGTCCTGGGACTACGTGAGCAAGCTCGACCTCACTAAGCTGGTGAAAGCCCCGTTCATCCAGAGCATCTCGTTTCCGACGCTCAACGCAAACATGACGTGGCAGAGCAAGGACGCGCCGAACTCCACGGCGGATCCTCTTGCCTCCGACCCGGGCCATACCTTCTACTACCCGACAAGTGTCACTTTTCCCAACGTCGCGTTCTCCATGACGGGGGAAATTCTGAAGGTCGGCGGTACCCCATCGACTCCCGGCGCTCCGACGACTCCCGGCGCTCCGACGACTCCCGGCGCTCCAACGGCGCTCGCTCCGGGGGCTACAACACCAACAGCGACACCACCAGCAGCATCAGCGCCGGCACCAGGGACGGCGACGATGCAGGCGTCGGCCTCCGCGGCGGCGCCTGCCGGCGCAGCTCCCGCGCCGGGGACGGCGAGCGCCGGACCCGCCGCAACCTCGGGCTTGCCCGCGGCGGCGGGAGCCGGCCCCGCTCTGCCGGGACTGACCCCGGCCGGACCGGCCCAGGCAACGATCGCCGAGAAGCCGATTGCTCCCGACCCGGGAAAAGGGGCGCGGATGCCGGTCTTTCCGAAAACGGAAAGACCAGCCCCGAAAAAAGGCGCGCCCGCTCTCTTTCGAGAGCCGACCCTGCGGACGGATGCGGCATCCGCGGGGGCAGCCGGACAATCCACGCTTGACGTGACCTACCAGCTTCAGCCGCGCGCGACGCTGGAGCATACCTTCGACATCCAGAACTGGAACAACAAGCAGGACGTCGACTATGGAATCCTGTATCGGACTTTCGATACCGGCGGGTCGGGCCAGGTCACGGCCGCCTCGTCCCTCTGGGACAGGCTCGTGGACAACAGCACGACGCTCAGCGTGGACGGCGAATACCGCTACCGCTTCGACCCTGACGCAACGGCCCTGTCGAGCTGGCAGAGTTACGTTCAGAGCGATCTCCAGCAGGACCGCCTGACGCTGCGAGGGACGACGCAGACGACGGTGCGGCCTCTCCAGTCGATTCCCGAGCTGTCCGCCTCCTCCGCGTCGTACCGTTTCGGAGCGCGCCTGTACCAGCTGTACTACCCCGACCCGACCAACCCCGTCCTGACGGGAATCGGCCCGACCCTGACGCAGGATGCCGTCTCCGACAACACCGTTCAGGCGTCGCTCGTCTACCAGACAGGACTCCTGACGACAACCGCCGCTTTCACGCAGCAACTCTACCCGCTGGTCCCAATCTACACGGCTCTCCTCTCCACGGGAACGCCGGACGTCACCGGGAAGATCCAGGCCCAGGGCGCCACGTCTTTCCTCTCGTCCACGCCGGTGAGCCAGCCGTTCGTGCTGACCGCGGGGCTGGACGCGTTGTCGAACATCTCCCTTTCCCAGTCTTTCCAGTTCGATCCAATGATCACGACGCTGCAGACCACGACCTCCCAGGCCAGGCTCTGGGGCTTCACCGGGTCCTTCATCGCGCAGAACATCGCATCGACGCTGCAGCCGGCGACGATGAACCTGGCGTACAATTCGGGGAGCAATCCGATGTACTTCTGGAAGGACAGGATCAAGCTCGACGCATCGGTGCAGACCGCGTGGAGCCAGAACCTCCAGCAGCCGACCATCAACGAGCTGGACTTCACGTTCAACCTCAACTTCTCGATCTACCAGTTTCTCGACGTCACGTTCTCATCGGTCTCCTACAACAACCAGGTCTACCGCTACTTCCCGGCGTGGGCCGGCGCGGCGTACAAGGATCCGCTGACCGACCTGCTGCAGTCCTTCAACTTCTTCAACATCCAGGACCGCTACAACTCGAACTTCAAGCTCCGGTCCCTCTCTCTGAAGGTCGTCCATCACCTGCGCGACTGGGACCTGTCCTTCGAATACAGCGGGTCTCCGCAGCTTCGGACGGTCGCGGGAACGACACAGGCCATCGTCTGGACGCCGACGTTCTCTCTGCAGATCAAGTGGCTGGCCGTCCCGGTGATGCAGAGCACCATCCAGGGCGACTACACGGGAATCACGACGCTGAACTGAGCTCATGCGAGCGTGGCGTCTTTATAGGATGATGACATCTGCCGGAGAGCGCGCTTCGCGCGCTTTGCCCTTGAATTGACTGTCAGCAGCGAATTCGACTACGATATGGGCAGTGAGCTCAATGGAAAAGCCGCTGGCGGTCGTGGTGAGCGACGAAACGATCCTGCCGGAGATCTGTGGAGCGAACGACGCCAACCTCAAGGTTCTCGAGGAGCTCCTGGGCGTTCCGGTCTTTTCCCGCGGAAACGAAATCTTCCTCGAGACCTCCGACGATGGAATCGAAAAGACCTTCAAGCTCGTCCTGCAGCAGCTGGTGGACCACATCCGGCTCGGCCAGCTGCCGGGCCCGGATCTCATCCGCTCCATCCACGGATCTCTTGCCAACGGGGAGACGCAGAAAGCGGAGCTGCTCAAGCGCAAGCTTGTCGTCATCCCAAACGGGTACCGCAAGGTCTACCCGCGGACATACAACCAGGCCGTCTACCTGGACGCCATGGAGAAGAACGAGCTCTCCTTCGGCGTCGGGCCCGCCGGCACGGGCAAGACCTTCCTCGCCGTCGCGGAGGCCCTCAAGCAGGTGCTTGGCCAGGCGCGGCGCAAGCTCATCATCACCCGCCCGGTGGTGGAGGCCGGAGAGAGCCTGGGGTACCTGCCCGGTGACCTTACGCAGAAGATCCACCCGTACCTGCGCCCGCTGTACGACGCCATCGAGTCCATGATCTCGCTGGAGTCGTTTCGGCGCATGGAAGAGAACGGCGTGATCGAGATCGCGCCGCTCGCCTACATGCGCGGCCGCACTCTGTCGGAGGCATTCATCATCCTCGACGAAGCCCAGAACACCACGCGGGAACAGATGAAGATGTTTCTCACGCGCATCGGGGAGAACTCCCGCACCGTCGTCACCGGGGACATCACCCAGATCGACCTCCCGCGGAAATCGGATTCGGGGCTTCTCACCGTGATCCCCATTCTCCGCGGCATCGAGGAAATCAGCTTCACCTTCTTCGAGGAGCGGGACGTCGTCCGCAATCCCCTCGTGCGGAAAATCGTCCACGCGTACGAAACGGCCCATGAGGAGTGACCGGGCGCCGCTCCGCGCCGGAGTGGAGCGCCTTGCGCGCCGCCTCCGCGTGGAGACCTGGACCGTCGTGTCCGTCGGTGTGGCTTTCGCCGCAACGTTCGCCGTCGTGCTCGCCGCGACGCAGACCGGAAGCCTGACCTTCCGCTCGGGCGCGCCGCTGCCCGCGGTCGGGACCGCCGCGGAACGGGACTACGTCGTGGAACGTGATTTTCCGTACGTGGACGACAAGGCCACGGCCATGAAGCGCGACGCGCGCGAGAAGCTCGTGCCCCCGGTCTTCACCTTCAACGACGACCTCTCCGCTGACGTGCTCCAGACCTTCGACCGGCTCGCCGAGGCACTAAAGCGTTTCCTCGGGCAGGGGCTCTCGCCGGCAACGCTGTTCCAGAAGATCCAGGCTGACTTCCCCGGCCGTCTTTCCCGGGAGGAGCTGGACGACCTGGCGCGGCGCCCGGACCTGGCCCAGACGATGGAGGCCGCGCGGGGCGTCGTGGAGGTCGCGCTGTCCCGCGGCATCGTGGACCTCGAGGCCCACCAGGGTGAAGCCATGACCGCGGGCGCCATCGAGCAGCGGCGCGTGCAGGAGGGGCTTGCCCGGTCGGAGATCGTTCCCCTGGAGCAGGTGTTGACGGCGGACAGCGTGGTCTCCGGAATGGAAGCGCGCGTTCGGGAGCGTGCCCGTGACGATGACGAGGCCGCGGACGTGCTCGCTCTCCTGCGTGCGTTTGCCGTGAAGAACTGCTTCTACGACGCTGCGCTGACCGCGGACCACCGAAAGCGGGCCCGCGCGGACGTGGACCCCGTTGTGGAGAAGCTCGCCCGGGGCCAGGTGCTGGTGCGGCGGGGAGAGGTCGTGACCATTCCCATCGCGCTGAAGCTGCAGGCTCTTCGCGCGTTCTCGCGTACGGTCGACGTCAACGGCATCGTCGGCAGCGCCCTGTTCCTTCTGCTGATCTTCGGCCTCACCATCTACCTCCTCTCCGTGCGGGGAACGTCCGTCTCCCTCCGGCGCAGCGCGGTGATCCTCTTCCTGGGCCTGGGCCTGGGCCACGTCGCCGTCAGTGCGCTCGTGGTCAGGTTCGTGGGGCTGCCGGACTGGGTTCCCGCGGCGGCTGCCATACCGACCGCGGCAATGTCGATGCTGACGGCGATCCTCGTCTCCACGCCCGTCGGCCTCTTCTTCACGCTCGCCGTGTCCCTCTCCCTTCTCCTCCTGACGGGCATGAGCGTCCAGAGCTTCCTCTTCGCGTTTCTCAGCGGCGTGGCGGCGACTGCGGTCGTGCTTGACGCGGAGAAGCGCCTGGACCTGATCCGCGCCGGAATCTTCCTGTCCCTTCTGGAGGTGCTGATCCTGGAGGTGCTCGGAGTCCTGGCCAATGAGGATCCCAGCCGGTTCCTTCCCCTTGCCCTCTGGGGATTCGGCAACGGGTTCCTCTGCAGCATCCTCACGCTCGGATTCCTGCCCGTCTTCGAGCACCTGCTCAAGGCGCCAACGCGATTCAAGCTCATGGAGCTTTCGGACCTCAACTCGCCCGTCTTCAAGAGGATGCTGTCGCTGGCTCCGGGAACCTATACGCACTCGATCAGCGTGGCGAACCTCGCCGAGACCGCCTGCGAGGCGATCGGAGCCAATGCGCTCCTGGCCCGGGTGAGCGCGTACTACCACGACATCGGGAAGGTCGACCAGGCTGACTACTTCATCGAGAACCAGAAGGCCTACAACAGGCACGACGAGATGAAGCCCAGCCTCTCGGTAGCCGTCATCAAGAGCCACGTGCGCATCGGCATCGAAAAAGCGAAGGAGCTGAAGCTTCCCCACGCCATCATCGACATCATCGCGCAGCATCACGGCAGGGGACTGATCACGTACTTCTACAACCGCGCCCTCAAGGAGGGGAGGAACCCCCGGGTCTCGCGGGAGGACTACTCCTACCCCGGCGTCAGGCCGAAGACGAAGGAAGCCGCCGTGCTGATGCTCGCGGACGCGGTGGAAGCGGCCTCCCGCACGTTGAAGCGCCCCACCGAGGCGCGGCTGGAGAGCTTCGTCCAGGAGATGATCATGGAGAAGTTCAACTCCGGGGAGCTGGGAGACTCCAGCCTCACGCTGCGGGACCTGGAATCCATCCGCAAGAGCTTCGTTCACATCCTCGAAGGGTATTTCCACACGCGCATTGAGTATCCGAAGCTGGCGCAGGCGCGAGGCGAAGAACGAAGCGACGGCCGCGGAGAGGCCCGGAGCGCCGGCGAATGAAGGAGCCCGCGGCGGCTGAACAGACCGTCGAGGTGGCCGTGGACGGGGTGCCGCGGCCCCGGTGGTCGCGGCGGCTGGCATCGTTCTGCGGGGACGTTCTCCAGGCAGCGGGGGCGTCCGCGTGGGAGCTCTCCGTCCTGCTCTGCGGCGACGAACGCATGACGGAGCTGAACAAGCGCTACCGGGGGAAGGACCGGACAACCGACGTTCTCTCCTTTCCCCGCGCCTCCGTGCGGACAGGCCGGGGTCCGAGGCCGCTGCAGGGGGCGCTCGTGGCCGGGGACATCGCCATTTCACTTCCGACCATGCAGCAAAACGCCCGGGAGTTCGGGAGCACGGATGGGGAGGAATTGAAACGCCTCCTTGTTCACGGGATACTGCACCTTGCCGGCATGGATCACGGCCGCGGAAAGGGGGCGGCGATGATGACGCTCCAGGGGAAGCTCCTTGCAGCCTTGAAGATGCACAGCATCATCGCGGAGGGATCGTCACGAGAATGAAAATGGTGATTCGCGCCCTTTTTCTCGCGTTCATCGCGGCCGCGGGGACGGCCGCATTTGCCGGGGACGCGCGGGGAGCCTACCTGGAAGGTCTTCGGGCTCAAGGGACGGAAGACTATGCCCTGGCGATCGAGAAGTTCAAGGAAGCGCTGTCAGCGAATCCAGCCTACGTGGAGCCGATGATCGGCCTGGCGCAGTCGTTCCTCCTGCTGGGCGAATACGACGAAGCAGCGAGGTTTGCCGCCATGGCCCGTGTCCGGGACCGCAACAACCTTGACCTCGTCGTGCTGGACGGCCGCATCCGCATCGGGCAGGGAGACACGGCATCGGCGCGGTCGCTGTTCGGTACGGTCCTCACGGAACAGCCGAACAACGTCGAGGCGCGGATGGGGATGGCAGAAGCCGATATCGCCGACGGAAGGGCCCGCACCGCCCTTGCGGGTTTCGCGCAGTCCCTCAAGCTGGCACCGGAAAGCACGAAGGCCATCCTGTCGCTTGCCCAGCTCTCCGACGAAATCGGAGACCAGGAATCCGCCGGCCGTTACTACGAGCTCGCCCTGAAGAGCCACGCGTCGGACGCGCACGTTCAGCTTGCCGCGGCGGCCTGGCTCTCCCGGACGGGGGACTACGCCTCCGCGGAGAAGCACGCACAGATCGCTCTCACTCTCGCGCCTGAAATGGACCGCGCTCGGACGCTCCTGGGAGAGATCTACCTGCAGACCAACCGGCCCCAGGACGCGACGAACATGCTCCAGCAGGTCGTCTCGAAGAACCGGGACGATCCGCTGGCATGGTACGCCCTTGCCATTGCGTATCGCCGGTCGGCGGACGCGACGAAAGCCCTGACGAGCTTCGCTTCCGGGCTGGACGCGAGGCCGGAGGACGAAATCGCCCGCGTCGCCCAGGAGGCAACCGCCATCGAGTCCCTGCCCATGGACGACGCGCAGCGCAGGAAGATGAGCGCTTTCCACGTTGCCCAGGGACAGGCCCAGGAAGACCGGAACTTCCTGGAAAAGGCCCTGGCCGAGTACCGGCGCGCGCTGATTCTCGACCCCACGTCACGAGACGCGCGCGTGGCGTACGCCCGGATCTACCGGAGCCAGGGCTTCCCGGGCAAGTACCTCAGCGAGCTTCAGGTGCTCGCGAAGCTGGGCGTCAAGGACACGTTCGTCCAGGACGAGATCGAAGGACTGACGAGCCAGCTCGCGGATACGATCTCCCGTTCCTGGGGCTATGACCAGTACAACATCGAGCGCCGCCGGTACGTCATGCCCGTGTATACGATGCCCGAACGCAATCGCTTCCTCCACACCCTTGCGAGCGAAGACGTTGCCCGGTACTTCGCCTCCATGCTCGGCCGCTATGACTCCATCTCCGTTCCCGACGGCAGGGCTGTCATCTCGGGATTCGACGACGCCTTCCGCCAGGCGCGCTCCGCGGGAACCGACTACTTCATCGTGCTGCAGGCAGACGAAGAGGAGAGGAGCTTCCAGGCGGCCGTCGACGTGTTCCTCTCCCGGACCGGCGCGCTCATCGCCAGCTTTTCCGCTTTCCGGACCGGTAACGACAGGGTCCGGGACTCCTTCCAGAAGCTGGCCGAGCAGGTCGCCGGCACGCTCCAGCCCCGCGGAACGCTTCTGGTGCGCAGGTTCAACCAGGGACTCGTGGATGAAGGCGCATTCCAGGGGCTGAAGAAGGGCGACGCGCTCATCGTGGTCCGCCGAGGAGGAGTCCGCCTGGCCGCGGAGAAACCCGGGTTGACCTACGACGAAAGGGACGTGCTGGGGGATTTCCAGGTGACCGGGACGGATGAGGGCGTCTCGGAGGGAACGGTCAAGATCCGCGGGTATTTCGACTACGTGAACGCCGGCGACATGGTGATTTCCCCGGCGAAGCCCGCCGCGAAGCCTCCGGCAACATTGGCGCCGCGCGGCGGGAACATCGTCACGCGGCTCCTCAGGATCGGCCGCTGACGGACGGCCGCGGCGAGGGCGTTCGGCGTCCGGGTGAATTGACACGATTTCCCTGATTTCCTATAGTTGCCACGACCACGCGAAGTCCGTCTTTCCGCAAGGAACGAAGCATTCTTCGTGCATACCCAAGGAGAAAACGCATGGCGAAAAAGACAGTCCGTGACATTGATCTGCGAAGCAAGAAGGTCCTTGTGCGCGTTGACTTCAATGTCCCGCTCAAGGAAGGCAAGATCACTGATGACACGCGGATCACCGCCGCCCTGCCCACTCTGAAGTACATCCTCGACCAGGCGGGCGCCTCCCTCATTCTCATGAGCCATCTCGGCAGGCCGAAGAAGCCGGACAAGGAAAACAGCCTGGCGCCCGTGGCTGCCCGGTTGTCGGAGCTCCTGGGAAGGAAGGTCACGCTCGCGCCGGATTGCGTAGGCCCCGGGGCGGAAGCCGTCGTGAACGCAATGAAGCCCGGTGACGTCGTCCTGCTGGAGAACGTCCGCTTCCACCCGGAGGAGGAAAAGAACGATCCCGCGTTTGCGGCGAAGCTGGCCGCGCTGGGAAACGTCTACGTGAACGACGCCTTCGGCACCGCTCACCGCGCGCACGCCTCCACGGAAGGCGTGGCGAAGATCCTCCCGGGCGTGGCCGGGTTCCTCATGGAGAAAGAGATCAAGTTCCTCGGCGGTGTCTTCGAGAACCCCGCCAGGCCGTTTGTCGCCGTGATCGGCGGCGCGAAGGTTTCAACCAAGATCGCGGTCCTCGAGTCCCTCCTGCCGCGCGTGAACACCATGATCATCGGCGGAGGCATGGCGTACACGTTCCTCAAGGTGCAGGGACATTCTGTCGGCAAGTCGCTCGTGGAGCAGGACTTCGTCTCCACGGCTTCCTCGTTCCTGGACAAGGCAGAAAAGTCCGGGGCAGAGGTCCTCCTTCCGGTGGACCACCGGGTGGGAGCGGAGTTCGCGGAGTCGGCGAAGGCAGA
>DATKLM010000121.1:0-18249 GCA_035542415.1 Spirochaetia bacterium | reverse complement strand
CGGGCATCTCCTCCCGGGTCCTTCGATAGTACATGGTGACGTTCTGCGCGCCTTTCCTCAGGGAGCAGCGCGCCGCGTCCAGGGCGGTGTTGCCGCCGCCGATGATCGCTACTTTCTTCCCGACCTTCACCGGTTTTCCCGAGTTCACGTCCTTGAGGAAGTCGATCCCGGACAGCACGTCGGGATGGTCCTCGCCGGGGATCCGCAGGGATCTGCCTTTCCAGGCGCCGATGGCGATCACGACGGCGTCGTTTTCCTTCCGCAGCGTCTCCAGCGACACGTCCTTCCCCAGGCGCACACCCGTCTTCAGGGCGGCTCCGAGGCTGAGCATCTCCGCGATGGTCCTGTCCAGTATCTCGGGGGGCAGACGATAGTCGGGAATCCCGTATCGGAGCATGCCGCCAGCCTTTTCCATCGCCTCGTACAGGGTGACGGCGACGCCTTTCTCGGCGAGGAACCACGCCGCGGAAAGCCCGGCCGGGCCGGCGCCTATCACGGCGACCTTCTTTCCGCTGGGCCGCGGCTTCTCCCGGGGAGGCATTCCGCCCGCCATGGCTTCCGCATCCGCGACGAACCTCTTGATGCCGTTGATGTTCAGCGGCTCCTCCACGAGGTTCCTGCGGCACTTCTCCTCGCAGGGCCGGGGGCAGATCCGGCCGATGACCGCCGGCATGGGATTGTCCCGCCTGATCAGCTCCACCGCCTCCGAAAGCCTCCCGTTGGCTACGAGACCCAGGTATCCCTGGATGTCGATGTTGGACGGGCAGGTGAGAGTGCACGGGGCCTTGCAGTCTCCGTAGTGGCTGGACAGGATCAGCTCAAGCGCCGTCTTCCGCGCCCCCTTCACGTCGGCATCGCCCGTGGTAATGACCATGCCCGGGGTGACGCGCGTGCCGCAGCTGGGCACGAATCCCCGTGCCTTCTCCACTTTCACGATGCACACCCAGCACGATGCGTACGGATCCAGCCGGCGATCGTGGCACAGCGTGGGGATGCGGATACCCTGCGCTTCGGCGACGTCGAGGATCGTCGACCCCGCGGGCACAAGGAGCTTCTTTCCGTCCAGTGTTATTTCTATGGTGTCGGTGGCCATGGTCATTCCCTGCCGGTGGTGATGTCGATGGCGTCGAATCGGCATGCCTCGGAGCACAGCCCGCACCGGATGCAGGCGTCCTGGTCGATCGTGTGGACCTTTTTCCGTTCGCCGCGCGCCGCCTTGGTGGGGCAGACCCGCGCGCACAGCATGCAGCCCGTGCACGTCTCCGCGTTCACGGTGAAGCGGATCAGCGCCTTGCACTTCTTTGCTTCGCAGCGCCGGTTCCTGATGTGGTCGTCGTACTCGGAGCGGAAGTACCGCAGCGTCGTGAGGACGGGATTCGGCGCGGTCTGTCCCAGGCCGCACAGCGAGGTGACCTTCACCGTGGCGGCCAGCTCCTCCAGTTCGGCGATGTCCTTCTCCGCGCCCTTTCCCTCGGTGATCTTCGTGAGGATTTCCAGCATCCTCTTGGTTCCGATGCGGCAGAACGTGCACTTTCCGCAGGATTCGCTCTGCACGAAGCCGAGGAAGTAGCGGGCCACGTCCACCATGCAGGTGGTGTCGTCCATGACGACCATGCCGCCGGACCCCATGATGGCGCCGCTGGCGGTGAGGGAGTCGTAGTCGATCAGCACGTCGGACATGCTGGCGGGAATGCACCCTCCCGAGGGGCCTCCCATCTGCACGGCCTTGAACGCGCGGTTTCCCGGGATGCCCCCGCCGATGTCGTAGATCACCTCGCGGATGCTGATCCCCATGGGGACCTCGACCATGCCGCCCCGCTTGATCTTGCCGGCAAGGGCGAAGACCTTCGTGCCCTTGCTCTTCTCCGTGCCGATCTTCGCGTACGCGGCCCCGCCCATGAGGAGCACGTGGGGGACATCGGCGTAGGTTTCCACGTTGTTGATGTTCGTGGGTGAATCCCAGAGACCGCGGACGGCCGGGAACGGCGGCCTCAGGCGCGGCATTCCGCGCCGGCCCTCAATGGAGCCCATGAGCGCCGTTTCCTCCCCGCACACGAAGGCACCGGCGCCTTCCTTGATATGGAGATGGAACGAGAACGAAGTGCCCAGGATGGAATCTCCGAGGAACCCTTTTTCTTCTGCCTGTTTCAGCGCGATCTGCAGCCTCTTGATGGCCAGTGGATACTCTGCCCGGACGTAGATGTATCCCTCGTCGGCACCGACCGCGTAAGCGCAGATGAGCATTCCTTCCAGCACCGCGTGGGGATCACCTTCCAGCACGGAGCGGTTCATGAAGGCCCCGGGATCTCCCTCGTCCGCATTGCAGACGACGTACTTCTTTCCCGTGGCGGATTTCGAATCCCGGGCAAACGTCCACTTCATGCCCGTGGAGAATCCCGCCCCGCCCCGTCCCCTCATGCCGGACGCCTTCACCTCGTCGATGACGGCCTGCGGCGTCATGGAGGAGAGGACCTTGCGGAGCGCCGCGTAACCGTCGTGCGCGATGTACTGGTCGATCGACTCCGGATCGATCACCCCGCACCGCGAAAGGACGATGCGCTTCTGGCGGGCGATGTAGGGATAATCATCCGGCACGAGCAGCTCCGAGACCGGCTGCCCCGAGACAAGGCTTTCCACGATGGACTGCGCCCGCGTCTCGTCGACGTTTCCGTAGAGAAGCCTGCGCCCGTCCGCCGGGCGCACTTCCACCAGCGGCTCCGCGTGGCAGGCACCCATGCAGCCCGTGGAGACCACCGAGAAGGGAAGACCGCGCTCCCTGACGTCCCGCTCCAGCGCTTCGAAGACCGTCCGGGCCCCCGCGGCAATCCCACAGGAGCTCATGCCGACGGCGATCTCGGGCCGTGCGCTCATTTCCCGCCTCCGATCCCGGCGGCGATCCTGCCCAGCTTGTCGCCGGTGAGCCGGCCGTAGACCTCGCCGTCAATCATGACCACGGGTGCGAGAGAGCAGCAGCCCAGGCAGGCAACGCGCTCGATGGTGAACTCTCCGTCCGCGGTGTTGTTCCCCGGCGCAACGCCGAGCTTGCTTTCGATGACCGTGTCGAGTGAATCGGCTCCCTGCACGTGGCATGCCGTGCCGTGGCAGATCTTCATGACGTGCTTCCCCATGGGGGTGAAGCGGAACTGGGCGTAGAACGTCGCCACCCCGTAGATCTCCGAAGGGCTGCGGCCCGTCACGGCGGCAATCTCCCTCATTGCCTCCACGGGGAGGTATCCGAAGATGTCCTGGGTCTTCTGGAGCAGAGGGATGACGTTCCCTTTGACGTCCCTCCACTCCTCCAGGAGGGTCCGAAACGCCTGTTCCATGTTGTCTCCTTCGGCTGTGAACAGCGGCTCAGAGTAGTTTTTTCACTGGCACGGGGTAGATGATTCAGAGTAGCACAAGAGGGCGGGACGTGCAAGGAGCGCGCTCGGCGGGAAAGCCTTAACGGTCGAGAACCGGGAGGAGGATCTCGAAGGTCGTTCCCCGTCCCACCTCGCTTGTCACGCGGATGTTCCCGCCGCTCTGCTTCACGATGCCGAACACGATGGCCAGGCCGAGGCCGGTTCCTTTACCTTCGCCCTTGGTCGTGTAGAACGGCTCGAAGATGTGGGGGAGGATCTCCGGCGCTATCCCGGAGCCGGTGTCGCTGATCCGCAGCGCCACGTAGGTACCGGGGCGGCAGTCGGGGATCTGCCGGGCACGCGCCTCGTCGAGCGCGAGGTTCTCCGTCGTCAGGACGATTCGTCCGCCGTCGGGCATGGCGTCCCGCGCGTTGATGGCGAGATTCATGATGACCTGCCCGATCTGTCCGGGGTCCGCCATTACCGTGCGCAGGCCCGGTTCGAACTTCATGACGAGCTCGATGTTCTTTCCCAGGTGAGGCCGAAGCAGCGTCTCAGTCTCCGAGACCACCTCGTTGAGGCTCACGAGGCGCGGGGCAAGGGCCTGCCTCCGGCCGAACGCGAGGAGCTGCCGCGTCAACGCGGAC
This sequence comes from Spirochaetia bacterium, assembly GCA_035542415.1. Lineage (GTDB taxonomy): Bacteria > Spirochaetota > Spirochaetia > SZUA-6 > Fen-1364 > Fen-1364. The sequence continues at coordinate 14,258 of DATKLM010000121.1, read as the reverse complement.
GCCCGCTCGGCGGCGGTCTGGATCTGCCGGATCTCGTTTCCGCCGGGACTGTCCGGGGGAAGCTGATCCGCGAGTATCTCCGCGAATCCCATGATGCTCGTCAGGAGGTTGTTGAAGTCGTGAGAGACCCCGCCGGCGAGCCGGCCCACCGCTTCCATTTTCTGGGCCTGCAGGTAGCGGCTCTCCAGCTCGAGGGTCTGGGTGATGTCCCGCGCGGTCACGAGATAGTAGGCGATCTGCTCGCCGCCGTCGCGGATGGGAGAGAAAGCGATGTCGGCCGTGTAGCTGCTGCCGTCCCGGCGGCTCGCCGTCATGCGGCCGCGCCAGTCCCGCCGCTCCCGGATGGCCTGGAGGACTTCGCGCACGGCGTTCAGATCCGGCTCCTCGTCGATGAGCACCGTGGACGGTTTCCCGATCAGCTCCGCGCGCGCGCGGCCGGTCATCCGTTCGAAGCCCGCGTTGACGTTGCGGATTACTCCGTCGGGGCTGAGGATCATCACGCCGTCGGTGGTCTGCTCGACCGCGGCGCCCAGGAGCAGGCGGTCCCGCTTGAGCCGTGCGCGCGCGAGCGCGCCGGACAGCTCGTCGGCCACGCTGCGGAGCAGGGCGTCCCGTTCCGCGGAAAAATGTCCCGGAGCGTCCGCAAACAGGCCCAGCCCGCCCACTGTCACCCCGTCCACCACGAGGGGGACGACGGCCATGGAGGCGATCCGTCGCTCCATGAACCCGGCATGCGGAATGGCAAGCGGGTCGGTCTCGCGGAGGTTATTGATGACTGCCGGTTCCCGAAGGGAGGCGAGCATCTCCGTCATTGCCCCCCATCGCGGCGGCAGGGCCATGCTTCGCAGGCTGAGGCCGGGCACCTCGCTGTGCTCCGCTACGATCACGGGTCCTCCGCCCTTGGGGTCAAGGGTGAAGGCCGCGGCGAGGAACGCGCCCAGCGCGCGGGCGGTCTCCCTGCAGACGACCTCGAAGAAGCTCCACTCGTCGCCGGCCTTGGCGGAGGCGGCGATGATTCGGTTCAGGAGAGACAGCTCCTGGTTGCGCTGGATGATCTGCTTCTCCGCTTTCAGCTTGGCGTCCCGGATGCGGCGGGATTCCAGGGCCCGGCGGATGGCCGGCCCCAGGCGGGCCAGCCGATCTTTCAGGAGGTAGTCGGTGGCGCCGCTCTTCATGCACGACACCGCGGCCTCCTCAGAGATGTTGCCGGTGACCACGATGAAGGGCACCGAGAGCCCCTGGTCCTGCAGGATCCGTAGCGCCTCCAGCGCGTTGAACTGCGGGAGGCGGTAGTCGGCCAGGATCACGTCGAGGTCCGGACCAAGGCAGGCGCGGTAGTCGCGTTCGTTGTCCACGTGGCAGGAGCGCAGATCGAAGCCCGATCTGCGCAGCTCGTGCAGCATGAGGTCCACGTCCGCGGGGTTGTCCTCCAGGATCATGGCGCGGAGCGGGATCGCTCCCCGGGACTGTTCCGCGCTCATGGCTGCCCCTCTCCCGGAGTTGCGGAAGCCGGCGGAGCGGCACGCTCGTTGAGCTCCAGCCAGTACGAGCCGATCTCGCGCAGCGTCCGCGCGAACAGGTCGAAGTCTACCGGCTTCACCACGTAGCTGTTGGCCCCGAGACGGAAGCTTTCCGAGATGTCCCGCTCCTCCCGCGAGGAGGTGAGCATCACGATGGGAGTGATGCGGACGAGGGGATCGGACTTCAGCCGCCGCAGCACCTCGATGCCGTCCACCTTCGGCAGCTTGAGGTCCAGGAGCACGAGCCGGGGAAGGTCGTCCGGCCGCCGGTAGGAGAAGCGGCCGGCGCAGAAGAAGTACTCCAGGGCCTCGGCCCCGTCGCGGAGGACCTCCACCTTCTCCAGGCTGCTGCGCCGGGAGAGGGCGTACAGGGCGAGCTCCGCGTCATGCGCGTTGTCTTCCACGAGCACGATGTCCGCAGCGGGTGATGTCATGACCGCTTCCTCCCGAAACCTACACGGTGAAATAGAAACACGCGCCCAGAGTGTTCCGTATGTGTTCCGACGTCTGGAACACCTTGTTCCAGAGAGAATTAGAGATCCTCCAATTATCTCGAATTTCGTGATTTACATCGTTGCGTATTTGATCGTTTGGATATTTTTGCGCCTTCTGCATACCCATGCCCCAGCCCTTGCGGATTGGTACGCTTGTTGCATGTGATTATGGAACGATGTTTCAACTCCGAACCCGAACGAAAAGCGGAGGTCGAGTATGCTGAAGAACATGAGGTTTGGCGCAAAGCTTATCATCGTGGGAACGCTCCTGATGGTCATTCCGCTCGCGGTTGTGACGTACCTCGCTGTCCAGCGGTCCACCGTCGCGCTCACCGACATCGAGACGGAACAGCTCGGGCGGGCAGCGCGGCTGATCGCAACGTCGATCAATGACGTCTTTCTGGAGCAGCAGAAGTTCGCCCAGGGGCAGGCGCTCGAGGCGGACATCGTCAATGCCGCGCTGTCTGCCGGGAAACCTGCCGGGGAGCCGGCAGTCAAGGGGGCGGTGAGCCGGGAGGAAATCGTTGCGCGGGCCACGGACAGGCTCAATGAGGTCAGGGCGGCGAAGGGTCTCGGCGAGCAGTACGAAACGATCATGTGTGTCGGCCTCGACGGCGTGGCATTTGCCGCCACCGACCCCGCGTACGTGGGGGTGACCTTCGCGGACCGCCGCTACATCAAGGAAGCGCTGGGCGGCACGCCGAACGCGGGGACCGCCGTCATCAGCAAGGTGACGAACAAGCCCGTCGTGCCGGTCGCCGCGCCGATCCGCTCGGGAACGGCCGTGGTCGGGGCGTACGTCCCGATCCTCCACGCGGAGTTCCTGAACGCCCTCATCCTCAACGAGAAGATCGGAAAATCGGGCTACGCGTACGTCGTGGACGGCACAGGGCTCATCATTGCGCACCCGGTCGCGGAGAACGTTTTCAAGACGAACCTCGCCGAGCTGGATGGGACGCGCGAGTTCACGAAGAAGATGGTCGCCGGGGAAACCGGTGTCAGCACCTACGTGTTCCGGGGGGTGGCCAAGACGGCCGGATACGCCCCGGTGAAAGCGACGGGGTGGAGCGTGGGATTCACGCTTCCGGACGTCGAGTACATCGCTCCGGCGCACAACCTGAGGAATCTCGTTCTGGTCATCGCGGCTGTCGCCATCGCCGTGGCCCTCATCATTTTCCTCATCTTTTCCCGCAGCATCACGAAGCCGCTGGAAAAGGGCGTTGCCTTTGCGGAGCTCGTGGCTTCGGGTGACTTCACGCACCAGTTGCCCTTCCAGCAGAAGGACGAAGTTGGGAAACTGGCCGCGGCGCTCAATGCGATGTCAGTGAAGCTCCGGAACATGGTTGCAACGATTCAGGAAAGCGCCGTGCAGGTCGCTTCCTCCAGCGAGCAGATCACGGCGAGCGCGCAGAAGCTCGCCGAGGGTGCCCAGAGCCAGGCGTCGACGCTCGAGGAAACGAGCGCCTCCGTTGAAGAGCTCACCGCCTCGGTAGACCAGGTGGCCGAACACGCCCAGAGCCAGGCCGCCGCGGCGGAGCAGGGTTCGAGCTCGATGGCGCAGGTCCACCAGTCCATCGAGGAAGTGTCGAAGAACCTGACGGAAATCGCGGGCCTGTCCAGCAAGTCGGTGGAGAACGCCCTCGAGGGCGCGAAAGCGGTCTCCGAAGTGGTAGACGGTATCAACCTCATCGCCGGCAGCTCGGAGAAGATCGGCGGCATCGTGACAGTGATCTCGGACATCGCCGACCAGACCAACCTTCTGGCTCTGAACGCGTCCATCGAGGCGGCCCGCGCCGGCGAGCACGGCCGGGGCTTCGCGGTGGTGGCGGACGAGGTGAGCAAGCTCGCCGAGAGGAGCTCCTCCTCCACGAAGGAGATCGAAGCCCTCATCCGCGAGAGCGTCAAAAACGTCACGAAGGGCGTCGAGACGGCGAAAGGCTCGCAGCTCGCGATGGAGCAGATCCGGGCCGCGTCCCAGAAGGTGAAGGAGATGATCGGGGGGCTGTCGCAGTCCATGGCCCAGCAGGTCGAATCGGTCAAGGAGCTGTCCAAGGCCCTGGGCAGCGTCAGCGAGATGAGCCAGAGCATTTCCGCGGCGACCGAAGAGCAGACGACGAACGCGAAGCAGGTCTCCAAGGCCGTGGAAAATGTCAACGAGGTCACGCAGACCGCTGCGTCGGCGGCTGAGGAGATGTCCGCGGCCACTGAGCAGCTGGCCACAATGGCGCAGGAGCTCCAGAAGCTGACCTCGCAGTTCAAGATCGGCCAGAACGGCCATGCGGAAGTTTCCGTGCTGAACGCGAAAAGAGGCCTCGTCGCGCAAGCCTGAGCACCGCAAGAACCGGGTGGCGCCGGCCTTCCGGCGCCGCTACCCTGGACGCATGCCAGTACTCGACGTCATGCTGCTTCTCGCGCTCGCCGCGATCTGGGGAAGCTCCTTCATGTTCATCAGGTACCTCGCCCCGCTCATCGGCCCGGTCGCGGTTGCCGACACGCGGATGCTCTTTGCGGGGCTCGCGCTCGTCCTCTTCTTCGCCGTCACGGGCTTCCGGGCAGAGTGGAAGAAGAACGCCCGCGTCTACCTGGTGATCGGGCTTCTGAACTCCGCCATCCCGTTCGTCCTGTACGCCGCGGCCGCCCTCGTGCTGCCGGCCTCCATGGAAGCGATCTTCAACTCGATGTCGCCGATGTTCGGCGCCGTTTTCGCCGCCGCCTGGCTGAACGAGAACCTCACGCCCCGCAAGATTGCGGGGCTCGTCCTGGGAGTCGCCGGCGTGGTGACGATGAGCAGCCTGAGCGGCCTGGAGCTCTCCCTGAGCACGGCGCTCGCCATCGGGGCATGCATCCTGGCGCCGATGTGCTACGGACTTGCCGGCGTGTACATCAGGAAGCGGGCTGCCGGGGTCCGGCCCCTGGGGATTGCCGGCGGAAGCCAGCTTTTCGGCGGGATCGTTCTCCTGCCCTTCGTCGTTGCCTTTCCGCCGGCCCCTGCTGCCGTCACACCGACGGTCGCTCTTGCCGTTGTCTCCCTGGCGCTCCTGTGCAGCGGCGTGGCCTACGTGATCTACTACAGGCTCATTGCCGACGTGGGGCCGACAAAGGCGCTCACCGTGACGTTTCTGATTCCCGTGTTCGCCATGCTGTGGGCGTCCCTCCTCATCCGGGAAGCGGTCACGGCAAGCATGATCCTCGGGGCGGGGATCATTCTCCTGGGGACATGGCTCGTCGCGGGGCGCCGGATTGACGTCATCCGGCGATTCCGTACGATGGCTCATGCGCCGGACCCGGGTCGCCGTGATCGGAGACTATGACTCCGCCTCAACGCGGCAGCGTGGTCCGCGTCAGATCGAAGAGGCAGTTGCCACCCTGGGCTCGTTGGTCCAAAGGCAGATCGCGCGAAGCGCGATTTCCGGTAGCCTTGTCTGACCGTGGGAACGGCATGCTCGGATAATGTCCCCTTGACTTGACCTGAGCCTGCAGCGGGCGTATAAGCGCAGGCATGGACATTGTGTGCCTCGGGGAAATCATTCTCGACATGTTTGCATCCGAAGCAGGCAAGGACTTCTTCACCGTGTCCGCGTTCCTCCCCGTGGCGGGCGGCGCCCCGGCGAACGTCGCCGTTGCCGCTGCCCGGCTGGGCGCCCGCTCGGCCTTCATCGGGAAGGCCGGCGAAGACCCCTTCGGCCGGCGGCTGGAGAAGGTTCTCCAGGGCTACGGCGTGGACACGCGCGCTATGCGTTTCGACTCCCGCTATCGCACCACGCTGAACTTCATGACGCTTCCGGATCCCAACCGCACGGAGATGCTCTTCTATAGAAATCCGGGCGCGGACATGCTCCTCGAGCCGGCCGAGCTGGATCTCGATCTGCTCGCGGAGACGGCCGTCTTCCATTTCGGATCCGTAAGCCTTGCCGCGGAACCCTGCCGCAGCGCCACCCTGGAGGCCGCGCGGTTTGCCGGCAAGGCGGGGGCTATCGTCTCCTTCGACGTGAACTACCGTCCCGGGCTCTGGGACGGCGAGCAGCATGCCAAAGCCGAAATCGCGCAGGCTCTCGGACTTGCCGACGTCGTCAAGGTCAACGAGGCAGAGCTCGTTCTTCTTGCGGGAACAGATGACGCGGTCCATGGGTGCCGAGCAATTGTGAACCGGGGGCCGTCCCTCTGCGTCGCCACTATTGGGCCGCGGGGAAGTGCCTGGGCGTCAGCCAGGAGCACCGGCGAGGTTCCCGGCTTCACCGTCCAGGCTGTGGACGCCACGGGGTGCGGTGATGCATTCATGGCGGCACTCCTGGTCAGGCTCATCTCCATCCCCGCGCGGTCGAGGAAGGACCCCGACGAGGAGATGCTGCGGCGTTCCCTTCGCTGGGCCAATGCGGCAGGCGCTATCACCGCTCGAGAGAAGGGGGTCATGAGCGCCCTCCCGGATGCACGCCAGGTGAACGAGCTCGCCGGGCAAGGATAAGCCGAAGCGTCTCGATTTTGATTGCCCGAGGCACTCTCTTCACGTAAGATTGCGGAGAAATGTCACTTTCCAGATGAGTGATATATTTCTTTACTGAGGCGGTTTTTGCCTGTGGCAGCGCCTCTGCATCCGGGGATCTCGGGGAGTCTCTGAATGCCGGCGAAATGAAAATGGTCGCCGGCCGTGCCGAGTCCGGGAGATCGAGGATTGAGACGTACAAACCGCCGCCTGGGCATCCATCTCCGCTCGACGCGACGCCTTCGAATCCTCGCTGTTGTTGCGCTTCTTGCCGCAGGCTCGGTCCCGGGACTCCTTGCCCAGTCCTGGTACAACCAGGCATGGACGTCCCGACAGCAGATCACGATCAGCAGCAACGCCTATGGCCTGGGGACGGACCTCGTCAGGTTCCCCTTCCTCGTCAAGGTCACGAACCCGGCGAACGAGCTTTTTGCGAAGGCCCAGACCAGCGGGAACGACATCGTCTTTACCGCCTCTGACGGGGTCACGAAGCTTCCCCACGAGATCGAAAACTACTCAAGCGGCGGCACCGACCTGACGGCCTGGGTGCAGATTCCTGTTTTCAGCCACACCGTGGCCACCATCATCTACATGTACTACGGCAATCCGAACGCGGGAAGCCAGCAGCAGCCAACACAGGTCTGGGATTCCTCGTACGGGTCCGTCTATCACCTCAAGGAAAACGGGGCCAATGGGACGTACGCTGACAGCACGAGCAACGCAAACGCCGGGCTGGGAGGGACGGTCAGCACCAACCACGCACCAACGAGGACTGCGACCGCCCTCTCCGGCTATGGCCAGTCCTTCAACCCGGCCGACCCGGACTACATCACCGTGACCGGCCGGATGGGCCAGCCGTCCAGCGCGACCATCAGCGCGTGGGTGAACCTCACCGCGGCAAACACGAACGGGTCCGAGGTCTTTTCCATCGGCGACAGTCTCGGCCTCCGGCTCAATGATCCCACGATTTCGGGCCACGTCGATGGTTTCTTCTATGACGGGACGACGTACCACAAGACGGACGCCGGGGTGGGCGTGGGGACTGGCGCCTATCACCTGGTGACGTACCGCCTCGACAATGTCACGCAACGTTCGTACCTCTACATCGACGGCGTCCTGAAGGGCACGGCGAGTTTCACCGGCAGCCCTTCGTACTCCCTCGGAGCCAATACCTTCATCGGGACGCACGGAAACGGCGGCGTCGCATACGATTTCAACGGAGCTCTCGACGAAGTGCGGTTCTCCAGCGCGTCGCGCTCGGACGACTGGATCGCGACCGAATACCAGACGCAGGCGGCCTCTGCCCAGGGGGCCCCCGCGACCCCGGGCACGGTGGACAACACGAAGTTCATCAAAATGAAAAGTCAGCAGTTCGAGTATTTCCAGTACAAGGTGGCCGTGACGATCAACGGTTCCCTCGTGGTGGGGACCCAGACGAATTTTCCGGTCCTGGTTCACGTCGGCCTCCCGGCCGGCCACGTCCTGAATGCAAACGCCTATGACACGATGTTCACGGACGCAAGCGGCAACGTGCTCTCCCACGAGGTGGAGTACTACAATGCCGGAGATTTCTGGGCGTGGGTGAAGGTTCCGATCCTGCAGAACGGCGCCGACACGCTCCTGTATCTCTACTACGGTAACCCGAATATCGCCACTCCCCCGAACTCATCCGCCGTCTGGGACAGCAACTTCATGATGGTGCAGCACCTGAACACGAGCCCCGCGGGCACTCTCACGGACAGCACGAGCAACGGCAATAGTGGAACCAGCAACGGAATGGTGGCCGGCAACCTCGGGGCCGGCCAGACCGGACGAGCTGTCTCCTTCGACGGGACCCACTACGTCTCGGTGCCCACGAACGCGACCCTGAACCCGACAACCAGGATGACGGTGTCCGCCTGGGTCAACTTCACCTCGGCAAGTGGGAACCAGAAGCTCGTTTCGAAGATGAACCCGCCCACGGCAGGCTACAATCTGGCCGGGCAGACCTCCGGGACATTCGGAATCTATCCGGAGGTCATTGACAGCGCCAGCAGCCCCGTCGTTACCTTCACGACGGGGAACATATCCGCGGGCGCGTGGACGTACCTTGTCATGACCTGGGCGACCAGCGGCAAGTTGATCGGATACATCAACGGCGCGCAGGTCAACAGCGTGAACGCCACCGCCAACCCGGTTGGCGCAAGCCCCAACAACCTGGTCATGGGGACCGCTTCATGGAACCTGACCACGTTCCAGTTCACCGGATCGATGGGGGAGGTGCGGCTCTCGAACATCGACCGCTCTCCGAACTGGATCGCCACCGAGTACAACAACCAGAGCAATACCGCCGTGGGCGCCGGCAACTTCATCAAGAGCCTCGGGGCGGAAACGCCGGCGTACTCCTCCTGGTGGAACGGGAGCTGGAACTATCGCAAGACCCTGACCCTGAACGCCGACAAGGTCGGGCTGACCAACATCCCCCGCAACGACAGCGACCTGGCCAGCATGCCGGTCCTTCTGAGCTTCATCGACCCCGACCTGGCCGCCAACGCGCAGGGCGGCGGCGGAGACATTACGTGGGTCATCAACGGCCAGCAGCTCAGCCACGAGCTGGTGAGCTTCGACAAGACATCCGGCACCGTTGTCGCCTGGGTGAACATACCTGCCATCTCGTCATACATGGACACGCCGGTGGACATGTACTATGGAAATCCCAGCGCGGCGGCCCAGCAGAACGTCCCCGGCACGTGGAGCAACGGCTTCTCCGGGGTCTGGCACCTGGAGGAATCCGGCGGAGGCGGCGGTTCGCTGTACAAGGACAGCTCGCCGGCGGGCAGCAACGGCGCGAGCGGAACGGTGACCATCACCGGCGCGCCGACGGCCGCGGCAGGCAAGATCGCCGGCGGACAGTCGTTCAACGGCACCTCCAACCAGATCACCACCTCCTTGGCCATCAACAACCCGCAGGACTTCACGATTTCTGCCTGGATCAACACGGCGAGCAATTCGGGCCGCAAGGTCATGGGCTTCGAGATCAACCCGACCGGCACCGCGAGCGCCAACTATGACCGCCAGCTCTACATCGGAACCAACGGGTTCGTGTACTTCGGCTGCTACAGCGGAACAAACGACAGCGCGACTTCCGGGGCGGCACTGGCCCTCGGCACCTGGCACTACCTCGTGGGCGTCCGAAACAACGGAGCCAGCACCGTCACCCTCTACGTGGATGGAACGGCGTTCGGTCCTGTCGCTAACTCCAGCGCCGAAGTGGAGACAGGGTACTGGCGAATCGGCGGCTACAAACTCACCGCCTGGGCGAACGGCGCGGACGGGTATTTCCCGGGCAGCATCGACGAAGCGCGGATATCGACGGTGTCGCGCACCGCGGACTGGGTCAAGGCCGAGTGGACAAACCAGAACTCGCCGGGGACCAATATCGCCTTCGGAGCCCCTTCCGCTCTGTGGACGTGGACCGGCGGCACCGGCACGCCCTGGTCGGTGCCCGGAAGCTGGAACCCGGCCTCGGTCCCGAACGACAACACGAAGCAGGTCGTCATCGGCACTCCCGCAGGCGGTCCGGCGCTCGACCAGGCCATCACCGTGAAGCGGTTGACCATCCAGCCCGGGCGCAGCCTGGACCTCGCCGGATTCACGCTGTCCATCGCGGATTCCAACGGCCTGTCCAACCAGGGGACGATCTACTTCACCGGCAGCGCGGGGTCGAGCACTGACTCCATCAGCGTGATGGACACCACCGCCGGGACCGTGGTGTACCATACCACGGCCGCGAACATTCGAAGCTTCGGGACGGTGGACTACGACAACCTCACCGTGGACGGAATTCCCGCCAACCTGACCACCAACATCACGGTAGCGGGAAACCTCGCGCTGGCAAACGGTGCGACGCTGAGCCTGAACGGCCATACCCTGACGGTCCAGGGCGACGTGACCGGGACGGGCACCGTGCTGGTGGGCAGCGGAACGCTCGTCGTACAGGGCAGCATGACGGTGAGCACCGTGACCGCCACGAACGGGCTGATCCAGATCGCGAAGACGTTCAATCCCGGGAGCTTCACAGCGGGGACCGGAAGCACGGTGGAGTTTGTCAATTCAGCCTGGAACGGGGAAATCCTGGGAACCCGGAGCTTCTATAACCTGAAGATCGTGACCGCGGGCAAGACCGTCCTTTTCCAGGACGGGGTGACGCAGTCGGTGACGAGCACCTTCACGGTCACCGGCTCGCTCGCGGGACAGGTGAGCCTGCGGAGCGTCACGGACGGCAGTCAGTGGACCATCTCGCCGGCGGGCTCGTCGGTGAGCTACGCATTCGTCAAGGACAGCGTCGCAAGCTCGGTCATCGTCGCGAACAACAGCACGAACGGCGGAAACAACAACGCGAACTGGCAGTTCAACACGGCGGGGCAGTTGCACCACTTCGCCATCTCCGCGATCACGACGCCGCAGACGGCCGGCGTCCCGTTCTCCATCACGATCACGGCGCAGGATGCGTCCAACGCGACGGTGCCGGGATTCACCGGAACGGTGGCCATCACCGACCGCACGGGCACCATCACTCCGGTGGTGAGCGCGAGCTTCGTGGGAGGCGTGGACACCGAAAACGTCATGATCACCGCCACGGCCACGAACGTCACCATCGTCGTCAGCAGCGGGACCATCCAGGGGCAGAGCGGGGCTTTCGACGTCCAGGCGTATTCGCCGTACTCCGGGCTCGTCGGCTGGTGGAAGCTCGACGATGGAGCGGGCACCAGCGCTCTGGATTCCTCCGTGAGCGCCAGCACCGGGACGCTGGTGAACGCCCCGACCTGGGTTGCCGGGCGCGTCGGGGGCGCCCTGAGCTTCGGCGGCACCTCGTACGTGAACGTCACGAACACGGCCCCGTACAACATCACCGGCCCCATCACGGTTGCCGCCTGGGTCAACGCCGCTGCCTGGACCGTGGCGTGGCAGGCCGTCGTGACGAAGGGCACGAGCGCATGGAGGCTGCAGCGAAACAGCACCGGAGGCGGAAACGCCAGCGGCATCTGCTTCTCCACGAACGGCCTCACGAACGTCGACCTGGCCGGAACGAGGACCATCATCGACGGGACCTGGCACCACGTCGTGGGGGTGTACGACGGCGCAACGAAATACATCTATGTCGACGGCGCTCTCGATACGTCCGTGGCGGCGACCGGATCAATTGCGACGGATGCCTTCAATGTCTACATCGCGGAGAACGCGCAGAACACCGGACGCCAGTTCGTCGGGCAGATCGACGACGTGCGGATCTACAACGTGGCCCTGAGCGCCGGCCAGGTTGCCGCGCTGTACTACCAGTCCACCACCTATACGTGGGTCGGCACGACGACGAGCTGGACCGCCCCGACGAACTGGTCGCCGTACGGCCCGCCCGGGGCGGCTGACACGGCGGTCATCGCGACGACCGGCACGTCGACGTATCCCCAGCTTGCCGCTCCGACGAGCGCCAAGAACCTGCAGATCTACAGCAGCGCCTCCGTCGATCTCAACGGCAGCAATCTCACGCTCAGCGGAACCCTCACCAACAGCGGCACGATCTTCCTGCTGGGCGCTGAATCCATCAACGGCGGCGCGGGGTTCAGCGGCTCGGCCGGCAACGTCACCTACCGGGGCACGGCGGACTACTCCGCCGTGCCCGGCAAGCTCGCCGCGGGCAACTCGTACGCGGCGCTGTCTTTCACCGGAGCGGCGGGCATCTGGAAGCTGAACGCGGCCGCCTCCGCCGCGAGCGTTCTGGTTGCGGCCGGCTCGACGCTCGACCTTTCCACGTTCGCGGTCACGGGCGCCGCCACGTTCACGAACAACGGGACGCTCCGCATTGCAGGAGGGGCGCAGACCATTGCGGGAACGAAGATCAACGGTGCGGCGAGCACCGTGGAATACTATGGCGTCGGTTCGGCCCTGGCATGGGGCGGGTCGTACCAGAACCTCAGGATCAACGGAAGCGGAACATTCGCCGCCGCGACATCGCTGACGATCCCCGGTACCCTGACCTTGGCCGCGGGCGCGCTTTCCAGCGGCGCCAATCCGGTAACCCTTTCCGGGGATTTCGCGAGCACCGGCGGCACGTTCACCTCCACGGGCCTGCTGACGCTCAACGGCACGGTTCCGCAGGCGTTCAATCCGACCGGCAGCACGTTCGGCAGCGTCACGATCAACGCGACGGGGCCGGTGACCCTCGGCGGTGCCCTTTCCATGGGGGGAACACTGACGCTGACCGCGGGAACGCTTGCTGCCGCGGCGAACGGCGTGAGCGTCGGCGGGGACTTCACCCGGACGGGAGGGGCATTCACGTCCACGGGGCTGCTCACATTCAACGGAACGGCAGCGCAGGCCTTCACTCCGACCGGCTCGACGATCCAGAACCTGGCCATCGCCAATACAGGACCCTCCACGGTGAGCCTGAATGGTGCGCTGACAGTCGGCGGCACCCTGACGATCAGCTCCGGAACGCTGGACGTCACCACGCTGAACAACTACGCGGTGAACGTCGCGGGGAACTGGAGCGTCAGCGGCGGAAGCTTCAACGCCCGCTCGGGAACGGTGACCTTCACCGGCGCGGGCACGACGGTCATCTCCGGCAGCACGACATTCTACAACTTCGGCTGCGCCCAGGCCGGCAAGACGATCCAGTTCACCAACGGCACCACCCAGACGATCTCCGGAACCTTCACGATCACCGGAATTGCCGGGTCTCTCATCAGCCTCGTGAGCACGTCGTCCCCATCTCAATGGATCATCAATCCCAGCGCAGCCTCAGCCGTGAACTACGCGCTCGTGCAGGACAGCCAGGTCACCGGGTCCAACACGATTGCGGCGAACGCGAGCAAGGACAACGGCAACAATACGATTGCCCCACCCGCGCCAGGGTGGATTTTCCCGCCCGCGACACTTACCTGGACGGGCGGGGCAAATACGGACTGGAACAACGGCGGCAACTGGAACGGCGGCTATGCTCCCAACGCCTCCGACAGCGCCATCATCGCGAACGCGGGAGCGCAGCCGGCGACGCTCACCACGAATGCCTCCATCGTCAACCTCACGATCAACACCGGGGCCGCCGTTTCAACCAGCGGTCACAGCCTGGGCGTCGGCGGAAACCTGACGGGGGCAGGGACGGCGGCCCTGACAGCCACGGCGTCTGAGGCCATCAGCGTGGGGGGGAACTGGAACGTGACGAGCTTCACCCCGGCGACCAGCACGGTGACCTTCACGGGGGCCAGCGGGGCGGGGCCCTTCACGGTGACCAGCAACGCCCAGAGCTTCTCCACGGTGGTGCTGAACGCGGGGGGCAAGACCTACCAGCAGGCCGCCGGGGTCAACGGTGTGGCCAACATGGCAGCGTTGACGCTGACGGCGGGCACGTGGAGCACGAATGGGGAAACCCTGACGGTGAGCGGCTCGCTGAGCGGAGGGGGGTCACTGGTGGCCACCGCCAGTGAGGCGATCAACGTTGGGGCGGACTTCACCCCGGGGAGCTTCACGCCGGCGAACAGTACAGTGACGCTGAACGGGGCCACTGCGGCCAGTGTGAGCGGGCTGACGTTCTACAATCTGGTGATCAACAAGGCAGCGCAGGTGGACACGGTGAGTTCCACGGGTGGGTGGACGGTGACCAACGCGCTGACGATGACGCGGGGCACGTGGCTTGCGGGAGCGGGGCTGACGCACACGATTGCGGGAGCCTGGGATTCCTCCAGTGCGACCTTCACCTTCACGGCGGGGACCTCGACGATCACGCTG
>DATKLM010000120.1:0-2350 GCA_035542415.1 Spirochaetia bacterium | reverse complement strand
AAGATAGGGCGTGTCGATCTGGTAGGGATCCCCGGTGAAGATCACCTTCGTGCCCTCACCGGCCCGCGTGATGATGGTCTTCACTTCATGGGGCGTGAGGTTCTGCGCCTCATCGATGATGAAGTAGATCTTGGAAAGATGCCTGCCCCTGATGTACGCGAGCGGCGTGATCACGAGCTTGCCGTTCTCCACGAGGTCGTGGATGCGCTTGTACTCCGGCGCGGTTTCATCGAACTGGTTCTGGATCAGCGTCAGGTTGTCGAACAGCGGCTGCATGAAGGGGTCCAGCTTGCTCTTGATGTCCCCGGGGAGGAACCCGATGTCCCGGTTGGAAAGAGGGACGATGGGCCGCGCAAGGTAGATCTGCTTGTAGCTGGAGCGCTTCTCCAGCGCGGCCGCCAGGGCCATCAGGGTCTTCCCCGTCCCCGCCTTCCCCGCGAGGGTCACGAGGGGAATGTCCTCATTGAACAGCGCGTCCAGAGAGAACGTCTGCTCCGCGTTGCGCGGATCGATGCCGTACGCGCGCCGCTTCTGAATGTGCCGGAACGCCTTCTCCTCCGCGTCATAGATGGCGAGCGTGCTCTTGCTCTGGTTGCGGATGATAAAGTACTCGTTGGGAAACGGGGCGCGCTCCGTGGGCACCTTCTCACCGGCCACCAGGCCCTCCTGGAACAGCTCGTCGATGAGAGCCGCGTCCACGTCCTCAAGAATCACCTTGCCCTTGTACAACTCGTCGATGTTGGGGATCTTCCCCGTCTCGTAGTCCTCCGCCCTGATCCCGATGCTCTTCGCCTTCATGCGGACATTGATGTCCTTCGAAACGAGGATCACGCGGTCCTTCCCGTATTCCTTGGCGAGATTGAAGGCGAGGGAAATGATGCGATGGTCCGGCTTGTCCTCCCAGAAAATCTCCCCGAGGAGGGCATCCCTCTTCACGTTCGTCTCCACGACGACGATCCCGCCGCTGGACAGCGTGATCCCCTCGTTGAGCAGCTTGTCGCCGCCCATGGCATCGAGCTTGCGGGAGAACTCGCGGGCGTTGAAATTGATGATCTCGTTTCCCTTCTTGAACTTGTCGATCTCCTCCAGAACGGTGATGGGGATGACCACGTTGTGCTCCTGGAAGGAGTTGATGCAGTTGTGGTCGTAGAGCATGACATTCGTATCGAGCACAAAGATCTTGTTCGATCCGGAAAGGAGCTTCATGCGGCCAGTGTAGGGAACGGGGACGCGCCGATCAAGGCCTCCGGCGGTATTCGCGCCTCTTTGCCTTGCCGACAGTCCACACGGGCACTATACTTCGGCGGGGTATGCCGCAATGGATCTCGTTTACAAGGAGATGGGACCGGAGGAGCAGGAGCTGGACTGGCGGATCACGCGCTCCGTCATGGCTGACCGGGTCCTCATGGAGACGTTGGAGGGGGCCCAGGCCTCCGGTGAGAAGCATGCCGTTGTAGCGATCGCGGAGAACGGTGCGCTCAAGGAAGCGTACGTGAGCCCCGCCGGCGCCGTGAAGGCCACCTACCCCTTCCATGCCGTCGAGCAGGCATTCGACTTCTACGATCCGGGCAGCGGCGTGTGCCTGCTGATCGTGCGCGACGGCAAGGTCGTGATTTCCATCAACAGCCTCATCGGGCGGCAGTAGCATGAGATCGCGCTCGAAGGCGCTCCTTCGCGAGCACAAGACGGTCCGGGCGATGATCCAGCTGTACTGCGCCAACCTGCATGGCTGCCGCAACACGCTGTGCCCGGAGTGCCGCGCACTGGCGGACCACGCCGCGGGGAGGCTGGACGCATGCAGGTTCGGGGACGGGAAGCCGGCCTGCAGCGCGTGCCCGGTGCACTGCTACGCCCCGGGCATGCGCGAGGCCATTCGGAGAGTGATGCGGTACTCAGGACCGAGGATGATCGTGACCCACCCTATCATGGCTTTCCATCACCTCCTGAAAGCGGGCAGGGCGCCTAGTTGAGGTACCAGGTCAGGAACGTAGAGAAGCCGAAAATCGTGCCGATGGACGTCGTGGTGACTCCCCCTGCGCTTGTGGCGGAGTCAAAACCCAGCCGCGCCTCGCCTGCCCAGGAGAAATTGTTGGAGAAGAAATACTCGCCGCCGACGACGCCGGCCAGTCCGAACTCGGATGGGGTGGTTCCCCCCGTGGAGATGGACTCTCCGCTGTAGCTCACCTCGGCTCCCGCATACGGCGACACGCCGCCCTTGCCGCCGAAGTGATACTCGAAACCAGCTCCCAGGTCGTAGTACGTCGCCGATCCTCCGCTCGCGGCCACGTTGGCAAGTCCGAGCGCGGCGCGGATGGCGATGGCGTCTGTGATCAGGTATTTGACGCCGACG
>DATKLM010000119.1:0-8055 GCA_035542415.1 Spirochaetia bacterium | reverse complement strand
CGGAGCCCAACGAGCCGGGCCCGGCCGTGGCTGCGCCTCCCCAGCCCCTGCTGGACATCCCCCCGGCTGCCGCGATTCCCGCCGCGCCCGGGCCAGCCGTTCTCCCGCGGAGCTCTCCGCAGCCCGTCCCCGACCAGTCCCTGCTTCGGTAGGCCCCGGCCCTACTTCCTGTCTATTTCTCTTCTATGATCGTCGCACAGCCTGTACAGCGTGCCGGTGAGCGGATTCCTGCGTGTGACGCGGGCGCCGCAGCGAACGCACAGACCCTGGTCCCGCCTCTTGCGGTACAGCAGGGCCGAACGCTCGGTGCCAGAGGACTGGTAGCGGCTGACCTGCACACGATAGCCCTTGAAGAGCCACGTGCCGATTGCCTTCTCGTCACCCGACCGCAGATCGGCGAACACACGCTTCAGCGCGTCCGACGTGATCTTCCGCGGTTCCATAGCGTGCCCTCCATCTGACTTTCAGGGATGAGGAAAAGGTAGCGCCGGCGTTCGACGAAGGCAAGCCGCAAACGCGCTGTTCGACGGCGACTCTGGGACTGGCTCGGGGAAAGTTGACGAAAGCTGATGACGCATATTGACACCACTAAACAGTGGTGTTATAATGGGATTGTGAACGAGAAGTCGATTCAATTCCTCATGGCCGTCGGCCTGAATAGATATGAAGCAGCAGTCTACGTTTCTTTATTGGAGAGAGGCGACTATGCTCCGGCGAGCCTCGCTCAGCGGGCGCGGATTCCGCGTCAACGTATCTACGACGTGCTCACCTCTCTCGAAGAGAAGGGATTCTGCACGGTGAAAAGCACTCGCCCCCGCCTCTACGGGAGCGTGGACCCGGCCGTGGCCCTGAGACACCACCTCAAGAGCAAGGATCGGGAGCTCCACGACGAGCTCGCTCGAATCGAAAGCCAGGTTGCCGAGACCATTGACGCGCTCGCACCCATCTACCGCGAGGGGCAGCGTGAAAGCGATCCTTTCCAGTACCTGGAGGTTCTGCGCACCTCGAACAGCATTGCCCGGCGATCCCTCGAGCTGGCCGCGGCTGCCACATCACATGCCAATTCATTCGTCAAGCTGCCGCTTGTCCTTTCCCGCGAGCAGAACATCCAGTTCATTCACGAGCCCCTGAAACGCGGGTTACGCTATCGATCGATCTACGAGGAATCCGCGCTCCGTCAGCCCGAGGTGGCCGATCTCGCCCGGGCGTGCGGAGAGCTGGGCCAGGAGATCCGCGTGTGCGGCCACCTTCCGGTGAAAATGCATGCCTTTGATGGAAAGAAGGCGCTCCTCTCCCTGCAGGACCCGGTGGGCGGAACGCCGAGCTTCACCGCAATCATCACCCATCACGTTGGAATGGTGGAGGCTCTGAATCTCGCTTTCGAAACACTGTGGAGCACCGCACAGGAATATGCTCCCGGGAGGAAATCCTCATGAGTGACGCGGCGCAGGTGACGTTCGCCGAGGGATACCGGCCGGGAGTCATTGGCAGGATCACCGAGCTCCACGGGGTCTTCTATGCGCACGAGTGGGGAGTTGGCGCGGAGTTCGAGAGCCAGATGGCCCGTGAGATCTGCGACTTCGTCGAAGGCTACGATCCGGAGCGGGACCTTCTTCTTTCGGCTTCGGTGAACGGCGTGATCGTGGGCTGTATCGCGATCCTTCGCCCCGAGACAGGCTCAGAGGAAGCGCGGCTGCGCTGGTTTCTCCTGGACCCTCGCTGCCAGGGCCGGGGAATCGGCAGGCAGCTGCTCGTACGGGCCCTGCGGTTCGCACGGGAACGATACGCGAAATGCTATCTCTGGACCGTAACGGGGCTGCCTCAGTCCATGCACCTGTACGAGAGGTTCGGCTTCACTCCGGTCGCGTTCGAGACCGACAGCAGGTACGGAAGCGAGCTGAAAAGCGTCCGCATGATTCTGGACCTCGCCGCGCTCGAAGATCTGCCGTGAAGCTCAGGTACCGCGAAGGAGACGGCGGTCAGGCGCGCTCCAGGGAAAGCGTGCCGACGTCCAGGAGCTTGCTTCCGCGGATGTAGTCGTACACGAAGAACTCTCCGGGCACCTTCAGGATCTTGCGGAACGTGAGCGGCTTGTAGCGGTCATGCGCGAAACCGATCCTCATCTGGACGCGCAGGCTGTCCTGCGCGCCGACCTCGACCCGGGGCCAGAAACTGAAGTAGCCGGAGGTCTGTTCGTTGGTCTTGTAGGGATTGCGCCAGCCGGCCTCGGCGGGTTCTGACACGTGGTCATTGATCCAGAGCGTGGCCTCCGCGGAGATCACGGGCTTTCCGTCATCAGCGTCCACCACGCGCCCGAAGATGTGCGGCATGTTGTAGAAGTAGGTGATCCGCGCGCCGTCCGGCGGCTCCGGGGCGGAAACAGCGGGCCCGCGCGCCGGGGCGGCCTCCCGGCGGCGTCGGGCAACCACGTCGATTGCCCGGTTGACGAGGGTAATCAGCTCGATGATGTTGATGAGCCGTTCGCCCTCACCGTCGCCGTTTCCCGAGACCTGCACGAACTGCCGCGTGAACCCGCGCTCACTCGTGATGTATTTCGGCGGGATGCGGTTGAGCGCGTATGCGGCCACATCGAGGATGAACGAGCGGGTTGGACGGACGTCCTGTCGATCTCTCAGGACAATTTTCACCGTATCCAGCACAAGATCCTCGTTGTAGTTCTTGAGGCGCATGTCAACTTCCTTTTCACCGGAAATGTATCACTTCTGTCAAAAATTCACAGTCCGTCAGCCAAAAGTCCAGTGCTGCGATGGTACTCCCCTGCGGCGCTTGAGGCCCGCCCCGGTGTGCCCTATACTCCGCCCGCCATGGAACCCGAACGGATCCGCGCCGTCATCTACGACTTTGACGATACAATCGTGGAGAGCGAGCGCATCAATGACGCGCTGTTCTCCGACCTGCTCCTGAAGGAGTATTCCCTCCCCCTGAGCCCCGCGGAGCAGGACCTGCTGTACGGATTTTCCTGGAGCGGGGTCTTTGACTGGCTGGCCGAGCACCGCGGCTTCCGCCACACCATGGACGAGGTCTGGGAGCGGTTCCTGGCAATCAAGCGGGAGTACTTCCAGAACCGCTCGCTCAGGGTCGGGACGGGCTTCGACCGGATGCTCTCCCTGCCGGTCCCCCAGGCCATCGTCAGCGGTTCCACGCGGGCCGAGCTGGAAATGATGCTGGCCAACGCAGGGCTTCCCGAGGACAGCGTGGACCTGATCCTGAGCGATGAAGACTGCACGAAAGGCAAGCCGGATCCCGAGGGCTTCCTGAAGGCGCTGCACGCCCTCGGGGCGAGCGAGCGGGAAGCCATCGTCTTCGAGGACTCCCCCGCCGGCATCGAGGCCGCCCGGCGCGCGGGCATTCCGGTGGCGTTCGTCTCCGAGCTCGCCTCCCGGCAGAGCGGCGATCTCGCCGACCTGAAGTTCGCGAGCTTCGCTGAAGCCTATCCGTGGGTGCGCGCCCGGGTTCTTTGACCCGGTCCCTGAACTCTGCTACGATCTTCATCCATGGAGAGAAGAACCGTCCTTCGCCTTCTCCGGGACAGCGCCCGGGCCCATCCCCGGGAGCCCTGGACGACGGAGCGGCACCCCGAGGGTTGGGTGGAGGCGACGTTCCAGGAAATCGCGGATGAGGCCCGCGGCGTCGCGGGATTTCTCCTCTCCCGCGGGTTCCGCAAGGGGGAGCGGGTCACTCTTCTTTCCGAGGGCCGGAACGCCTGGGTTTCTGCCGAGATGGGAATCCTGGCGGCCGGCGGGATCTGCGTTCCCATTTCCGTCAAGATCCAGGAAAAGAGCGAGATCCTCTTTCGCGTGTCGCATTCCCAGTCGCGTTTCGCCATTGCGTCGACTCGGCACGCCGGGAAGATCTCCGCGGTCCTCGACGAGCTGCCTGACCTGGAGGGGATCCTTCTCCTCGACGCCGTGCCGGACGAGCTGGAGGCGCTCCGCCGCGCCGGGCGCGCGTGGTCCTGGGAAGATGTGCTGCAGGCCGGACGCGCGTTCGCCGGGACCCATGCCGACGTCCTGGCAGCCATGGAGGAGGGAATCGGGGAAAACGATCCGGCGACGCTCACGTATACCTCCGGGACGACCGCGGAACCCAAGGGCATCCTCCTGTCACACCTCAACTACTGGGTCAATGCTTCTGAGGCGGACCTCATGTTCCCGCTCCCCCCGCCGATCGCCATGCTCCTTATCCTGCCCTGGGACCACTCCTTCGCCCACACGGCAGGGCTGTACTGCTTCCTGAAAAAGGCGAGCCTCATCGCGGCCGTGGAGCCGGGCTCCACGGAGCTGGGAACCATCAGGAACATTCCGCGCAACATGAAGGAGATCGGGCCGACCTACCTCCTCGTGGTTCCCGCCCTCGTGGAAAACTTCCGAAAGAACATCTCCAACCAGGTGAAGCAGAAAGGAGGGCTCAGCGCGGCGCTGTTCGCCGCGACCATCGCGCTGGGCACCCGGCTCAACGGCACTGCCCATCGCATCCGCAGGGATCCGGTGTCCCTTGCCGCGCGGCCGGCCTACCTCGTCCTGCGCTCTCTCATATCGGGACGGATCCGCCAGTCCCTGGGAGGAAGGCTCGTCTTCATGGTTTCCGGCGGCTCTGCGTGCTCCATCGAACACGTGCGCTGGTTCAATGCCCTGGGAATCCCCGTCTACCAGGGGTACGGCCTCTCGGAGACGAGCCCCATCATCTCCTCCAACACCAACCAGCGGCGGGGCTTCAAGATCGGATCCTCGGGAAGGCCTTTCCCGTGGGCCGAGGTCCGCATCGAAGGGGAGAGCGGGGAACCGCTGCCCGCGGGAGAGACCGGGGAGATCTGCGTGCGGGGCGCGTGCGTCATGCTGGGCTACTGGCGGAACGAGGCTGCGACCCGGGAGGCGATCGTGGACGGGTGGTTCCACACCGGTGACCTGGGCTATCTCGACGAGGACGGATTCCTCTACGTCGTGGGCCGGATCAAGAGCCTCCTCGTGGGAGAGAACGGGGAGAAGTACTCTCCGGAGGCCCTGGAGCAGCATCTGGTGGACAACGTCCCCCTCATATCGCAGGTCATGCTCTACAACCAGCAGGACCCGTTCACCGTGGCGCTCATCGTGCCCGAGCGCGCGCGGGTTCGCGAGGCAGTCGGCGCTCGAGACGGGGCGCCGGTGCGCGAGCAGGAGCTGGACGCCGTGATCGAGGAGATCCGGCTCTCCCTCCTGCGCTACCGCAAGGATCCGGCGCTCACCTCCACGTTCGTCACCGCCTGGACGCCCAAGACCTTCGCGCTTCTTCCCGAAGGGTTCACCGAGGAGAACGGCACGATGAACGCCTCCCTCAAGCTCGTGCGCCGGCGCATCGTGGAGCGGTTCAAGGAAAGGATCCACCGGCTCTACGATGACGAGGAGGACCCCCTGAACGCCTCCAACCGGGAGGCGCTGCGCTGCTGGCTCCGGGAGGAGAAGGTGTGAACCCGGGCGATCTCGTCTGCGGCAGGTACGAGATCGCAAGAGAGCTGGGCAGGGGCGGCGCAGGCGCGACGTACCTGGTCCGTGATGCGCGGACCGGCACGGACGCTGTTCTCAAGGTCCTTCACTTCGAGCGGCTCCAGGACTGGAAGACGGTGGAGCTGTTCGAACGGGAGGCTGCCGTGCTGCGGTCCCTGCACCATCCGCGGATTCCCGCATACGTCGATTCTTTTCACGCGGAGATCGACGGAGCCACCCGCTACATCCTCGTGCGCCAGTACGTCGAGGGCGAGTGCCTCCAGACCCGGGTGAACGACGGCTGGCGCGCGACGGAGGACGAGATCCGCGCGCTGGGCGCCCGGCTGCTTTCCATCGTCGAGTACATCCATACCGTGCGGCCGCCGGTCATCCACCGGGACATCAATCCGCGCAACATCATCATCCGTCCCGACGGCGAGGTGTTCGTCGTGGATTTCGGCGGGGTCCAGGATGCCATCCGCATCGGATCCTCCGGCTCGACGATCATCGGGACTCCCGGCTACACGCCGCTGGAGCAGTTCGTCGGACGGGCCACGGTCCGCTCGGACCTCTTTGCCGTCGCCGCAACCCTCCTGTTCCTTCTGACGCATCTCAATCCGGCCGACCTTCCGACAACGAACATGAAGATCGATTTCCGCTCCGTCCAGGAGCTCTCCTCCCCAAGTCTCATTCGCGTGCTCGGGAACTGGCTGGAACCGGACGAGGCGCGGCGCACGCTTCCTGTCGGGGAAGCCATTGCTCTCCTGGAACGCGACGAGCCCCCCGGCATCGACGAGAGAGACGAGAAGCATCTTGTTCCCCTGCGCGGCTCTCGAATCTCCGCAAAGACCCGCGGCGGCCTTCGGATCTCGATTCCCGAGCGGGCGGGCCTGAACCCTCGAATCGCGGGATTCGGCATGATCTGGGTCGGCCTCGTTGCCTTCTGGACCTACGCGTCGTTTGCCGCGGGGGAGGCCGTCGCTGCCGTTTTCTTTACGCTCTCGCTCTGGGGCAGCGTGCTCTGGGTCTCCTCGCGGTTCATCCGCAAGCTCTTCGGCCGCGTCGAGATCTCCATCGAGGGCGACGAGCTCGTCTTCGCCCGCCGGGTCCTCTTTCTGAAATGGCGCCGGGCCGTGCCTCTGTCCCAAGTCGGCCGGGTGGGCGTGGTGACCCGGGAAGAAGCGCGCCGGTACAACCAACGGATGGGGTTCTTTGCGTCGCGCCTGCGCCGGGGCGGATTGTGGATGGAGCTGGGCGGACGTACGGTGATTTTCGGCCAGGGCCTGACGAGCCGGGAGATGGAATGGCTGCAGAACGCGATTAGAACGGAGGTGCGGCGCGCGCGCGGCGAGCCCTGATTCCACGGCGTTGCGGCGGAACCTCGTCTCCTTGACAGCGCCTGAACGGGGGCGCTCAATGAATCATGCTCTCATACTTCGACGGGATCTTCTGGGGAATCGTCCTCATTCTCGTGGGCGTCTGGTTTCTCCTGAGGAGGCTCATTCCCGCGCAGATTCCCGTGTTCCGCATCATCATCGCCGCCCTGTTCGTCTACATCGGGATCCGCGTGCTCGTGGGGGGGCCGTTCGGCCGGCCGGGCCGGGCTGCGATTTTCTCCGAGAGCCACCTGCGGTACGCCCCCGGCTGGAACCGTGACTACAACATCATTCTCGGCCGGGGCACCGTGGACCTCACCGGCGTCAGCATCGCGGGTGCCAGCGTGCGCACCGAGGTGAACGTCGTCTTCGGAAGCGGCGTCCTGCGCGTGAACCCGGCGCAGCCGCTGCGCATCGACATGTCCTCCGCGTTCGGCACGGTGGAGGCGCCCGGCGGCCGCAGCGTGGCGTTCGGAGACACCGTCTACACGTCACCGTCCTACCGGGACGGATCACCCGCCCTGGAGGTGCGCGCCACGGCCGTGTTCGGGAGGCTCGAGGTGGCCGACAAATGAAGGAAGTCAACCGGGTCATGGAATCGCGGAACCTCCACTCCATCCGCGAAATGGTGGAAGGCTTTGCCGCCGACATGCTCGTTCAGCCCGCCCTCGTGATGAAGAACGGAGACGGGTACGCCACGCTGTCTTATGGAGAGCTCCAGGACGCCGTCAGGTCCCTCGGGACGGCCCTCCTGGAGCGGGGCATGCGCTCCGGGGACCGGGTGGGCCTCATCTCGGAAAACCGAAGCGAATGGGTCATCACGTACCTTGCCGTCACCTGCGCCGGGGGCGTGATCGTTCCCTACGACATCCTCCTGAAGGCCGAGGAGCTTTCCGCCATCGTGCGCGGAGGCGGCGCCCGCACCGTTTTCACCTCCGCGGAGTACCGTGAGAAAGTGGAGAAGGCTGCTGCCGGGCTCATCGACACCGTGGTGATGTTCGACACCCCGGCGGGCTCCGAGGTTTCCTTCTCCTCACTTCTGGAGCAGGGGAGGTGCCTGCGTCAGGAGGGCCGGGATCTCTATCGCCGGGTTTCCGTGGAGCCGGATTCCCTGGCGGCCCTCATCTTCACCTCCGGCACGACAGGAACTCCCAAGGGAGTCATGCTCTCTCACCGCAACCTCGTGGAAAACGGGGACG
>DATKLM010000118.1:0-26764 GCA_035542415.1 Spirochaetia bacterium | reverse complement strand
ACCAAGGAACAGTCGGCGTCCGCGCAGCCGGCGGCCAAGAAGGAAGCCGTCGGGGGCGGATCGCGCAAGAAGTCGGGCTGAACAGAGGTTCTCATGACCGCGGGACGGCCATCGTCCCGCGGTTATTGCGGAGGGGAAAGCGCATGGACATCCAGAAGATCAGGGAAGACCTGAAGACGGGCAGCATCACCGAAGAAGCCGTTGACTACCTGAAGCACCGCACCATCACCGAGATCCTGGAGGGCCGGACGCCCGCGGCGGCAAATGCCCTGTGGGCCTACGCGAGCTTTCTCCGCCGCCTGGGGATCACCAGTGACAACTACCCGCTGTACATCATGATGCTCGCGAGCAACAACCAGTACGCCATCGAAGCGCTGCTCGAAGGCCGCGAGCCGGAGCATTTCCTGGACTGCGTGGTCCCCAACCCCTACATGGTGAAGGCGGTGTTCGACACGTTCGCTTCGCTGAAGGCGAACGAGATCTACGAGAAATCACTGCGGGTTTTCTTCGGCCTTCTCTCCAAGGTCTACTCTTCCGCTGTCGAAGGGTACGAGATGTTCCCGGTAAGCATCGCGCAGGTGAACTCTCTGGGGAAATTTCTCGATAAGTCGCATGACCAGGACTGGCCCCTGAACCGGGGGATCCTGGACGTGCTGGGCGGCATCGCGGATCTGGACAAGCCCCACGAGCCGGACGCCCAGAAGCGCAACGTGGCAGCGCAGGCGGGGCGGATACGGTCCGACTATTTCGACAACACCCGCCGGCTCAACCAGTCCATTACCGAGGTGATCCTGGAAAAAGCGGCCTCGCCCTCGTTCGGCATCGCGCCGCAGCACGTCTACGGATAGAGCCCCGTCACTTGATGATGGCGATCTTGTTCCGGTCGAACGTCACCGCGACCGCAATGATGATGAGAACGCCCAGGAACACCTGCTGGGCGTACACGTCAATGCCGATGACGGTGAGTCCATTGTTGAGCACGCCCATGATGAGGGCGCCGACCAGCGTGTTCAGCACGCCGCCGGCCCCGCCGGTCATGGCCGTCCCCCCGACCACCACCGTCGCAATGGAGTTGAGCACGTAGACGCCGCCCATCGTCGGATAGCCCGAGTACAGCGTGGCCGCCAGGATCACGCCGGCGACCGCCGCGCCGAATCCCGAGAAGGCGAAGGCGAAGATGCGGGCGCGATCGATCTTGAGCCCCGAGAGGTACGACATCCGCTCGTTCGCCCCGATGTAGATGATGGAACGGCCCAGCTGCGTGAAGCGCTGGATGTAGTAGAAGACCAGGTAGATCACCACGCCGCTGATCCACACCGCCTGGATCGGGCCGATGGCGCCGTTGACGAGGTCCAGCAGCCCGTACGCCTCGTCCGGTGCCGTCAGGGGCTCCGCTGACAGGAGATACGCCAGGCTGAGGAGGATCCCCTGCGTGCCCAGCGTGGCGATGAACGACGGGATCCGCAGCTTGGACACGATCAGGCCATTGAGAAGGCCCGACGCAGTCCCGATCACGATGACCAGGAGGTATGCCCAGGCGCCGATCGGGCCCACGGACAGCATGAACACGATGGAGACGAGCGACATGATGCTTCCCACGGAAAGGTCGATCCCTCCCGTCAGGATGACGAAGGCCTGGCCGGCTCCCACGGCGAGGAGGATGATCGCGGCATTCAGAACCGTGACGGCGTTGTACGCGGAGATGAAGCTGGGATTCACGATGCCGAAGAACGCGACAATGGCCACGAAGAGCCCGAGGGAAATGTAGATGGGCCGGATGGTGAATGTCTTTTTCATACGATGTACCCGATGATGTCCAGCGGCGTGGGCTTGGCTCCCTTGGGGCAGGGGATGTCGCGTACAATCTTCCCGTCCTTCATGACGACCATCCGGTTGCACAGGCCGATGTCCTCTTCCAGCGTGTCGCACATCATGAGGAGGCTCACCCCGGAAGCGGCCAGCTCCCGGATGCGGCGGTAGATCTCGTCCTTGGCGCCGACATCAATGCCGCGCGTCGGATGATCGAGGATCATGATCTTCACGTTCGCCGCGAGCCACTTCGCAATGACGACCTTCTGCTGATTGCCGCCGCTGAGGTTGGCGCAGGATGTCTGCAGAGACGGCGTCTTGACCAGGCACTCCTTCACCCACCGCTCGGCGTTGGACCGTTCCAGCCGGGGATTGAGGAAGACGCCGCTGACGAGCTGTCTCAGGACCAGCAGGTTGATGTTGTCCGCGACGTCGAGGGATGTGGCCAGTCCCTCGTTCCTGCGGTCGATGGGCACGCAGCCGATTCCCACCGCGATGGCGTCCTTGGGCGATGAGAAGCTCACGCGCCTTCCGTCAACGAAGACGGTCCCCGCGCCGGGCTGCTCTGACCCGCCCAGAACGCGGCACACCTCTTCCTTGCCCGATCCGAGGAGGCCGACGAGGCTCACGATCTCTCCCTTGTGAAGCTCCAGGTTGAAGTCCTGGAACCGGCCGTCCATGGAAAGGCCCTCCACCTTCAGGACCACCTCGTCCCCCGGCGGCGTCTGGAGTGACTCCCGGTAGTGCTCCTCCGCGAGCTCGTGGCCCACCATGAGCTTCTCGATCCTTCGGACCTCCGCCTGGTCGCGCTCGATTTCCGCCATCCGTTCCCCGTCCTTCAGGACGACGATGCGGTCCGACAGCATGACCACTTCTTCCAGGCGGTGGGAGATGAAGATGATGGAAGACTTCTTCTTCAACTGGCGCAGGATCTCGAAGAGGATTTTCGCCTCCTGCTCCTGCAGAACGGTGGTCGGCTCGTCGAGGATGAGGATGGGGTTCCGCACGCCGTACAACTCGGAAAGCCACAGCAGGCGGGCGATCTCCACCATCTGCTTCTCGGCGGCCGAGAGGTCTCCCGTGCGTGTACGGGGATTGAGCCGGCCGAGCCCGACGCCGTCGAGCTCCTCGTGGGCCTTCTTTGCCATGGCGCCGGAGGACAGCAGGCCGAAGCGCCGAAACCCGTCCTCGTGCCGCAGGAAGAGATTCTCCATCACGGAGAGGTTGGGGATCAGGCTTCCGTCCTGGAAGACCATGCCGATCCCGGCCCTGATGGCGCTGTCGGGTCCGTCGAGCCGGGTCGCCTCGCCCCTCAGGACGATCTCCCCTTCGTCCGGGCTGTGCAGGCCGATCATGATCTTCATCAGCGTGGACTTCCCCGCGCCGTTCTCTCCGACCAGGCCGAGGATCTCCCCGGCGCGCAGGGACATGTCCACGCCTTTCAGGGCGACGACGCCGGGGAATTTCTTCGTGATGCCTTTCATTTCGAGCACAGTCGCATCCATGGCGCTGAGCATCTCCCTACTTGATGATACCGATCTTCCTGCGGTCGATGGTCACGGCGACCGCAAGGATGAGAACGACGCCGTTCACCGCGCTCTGGATGTACGGGCTGATCTTCATCAGGACCATGCCGTTGTTCAGCGCCGTGACGATCAGTGCGCCGAACAGGGCGTTGAGAGCCCCTCCGATCCCCCCGGAGAGAGAGACGCCCCCCACGGCCACCGCGGTCATGGCGGGAAAGAGCTGGCCGTTGCCGGTTCGCGGGTTGGAGCTCGCCACCCGGGAGAGAAGAAGAATGGCCGCCAGGCCGTAGATCACCCCGGTGATCACGAAGACGATGACCTTGATCCGGTCCACCTTGATGCCGGCCTGCCGCGCGAGCTGCTCGTCTCCTCCGATGGCGTAGATATACTTGCCGAGCTTCGTCATCCGCTGGATCACGAGCAGGATGGCGAAGATGGCAACCGCCATGAGGATGAGGTTCGGAATGCCGAGGATGTCTCCGTTGGTGATGTTCTGGAACCGCTGGTCCAGCATCTTGACGGCGTTGCCGCGGCCGATGATGACGGAGAGCCCCTGGGCCGCCCACCACATGCCCAGCGTGGCGATGAAGGATGGCATCTTCACCCGCGTATTCAGGAGACCGCTCACCAGGCCGGTGAGCCCGCCGAGGGTCATGGAGATCGGCACCGCCCAGAACCCGATGTTGTAACCCGTGAAGTTGTTCTTGATCAGGAAACCGGAAATCACGGCGCACAGAGAGATGACGCCCTCCGTGGACAGGTCCATGCCGCCGATGACGACCACCTGGTGGATGGCCAGACAGATGATCATGGGAATGCCGGCGAGGCTGAGTATGGTCAGGATGTTCTTCAGGGAGAGGTACGTCCCTTCCGTGCCGGCGGCAAAGATCACGAGCACGATCGCCAGCGCGGCGACCTGCCCCACGACCCCCCGGGAAATGACATCCAGCGCCTTCTGCCCCGCGCGGCGAATGGAAAAACCGGCCCGCCGTCCCGCTGCCGCCTGTCCGCTCATCTGCTGAGTCTCCGTGAGGGCGTTTCTGAAATGCCCGCCCCGCGCATGCGGGGCGGGCTCGGTCGATCAAAGACGATCATGTCCTCCGGCCGCGCTGCTCAGGGCATGGGCCGCAGGTAGTTGGCGTACAGATCGTTCCAGTCGTACTTCGGAGTCCCGGTGACGTGCTCGGCGATGACCTTCTTGATGTTGTCCTGGTTGATATAGATGGCCTGCACGTAGTACTGCCGATGGTCCTTCGGGGTGGTCTTCAGGTTGATCTTGCCCGTCTTGGCCGCGATGGCCAGGGAGAGCCCGATCCCGCCCTGCCAGAAGGAGTCGTTCAGCACGGTAGCCGCCGCTTCACCCTTGTCGATGGCGTTGAGCATCTCGGTGATGCCGTCGGCGCCGGTGACGAGAACCTTTCCCGCCAGGCCGGCCGCGCGGAGGGCTTCCAGCGCGCCCAGGGCCATGTTGTCGTTCGCACACCAGACGCCGCCGACGTCCGGATTCGCGGAGAGGAAGCTCTTCATCTTGTCGAACGCCTTGTTGCGGTCCCATTCGCCCGTGTCCTGGGCAACGAGCTCGACGTCCGGGTTCTTGGCCAGCACGTTCTTGAGGCCCTGGAACCTGTCGATGGCCGTCGTGTTCGCGAGCATTCCCTGGATGGCGACGATCTTGCCCTTGCCGCCCATGGACTTGATCAGCTCGGTCGCGGTGAACTCGCCCGTGGAAATCCCGTCAAACGCGATGTGGGCAACCCAATGGGGGAAGTTCCAGGCCTTGATGTTGTCCGGCTTGTTCCACCAGGTGACGTAGTAGACGCCCGCCGCCTCGAGCGCCTTGGCGATGGGCACTGCGTTGGGCGCTTCGTTGGGGTCGATGCAGAACACCGCGTTCTTTCCCGCCTTGGCGATCAGCGCCTTGATGTCGTTGAGCTGCTTCTCGCTGGAGCCCTCGCATGTCTGGACAACGTGGATTCCGCCGACGGAGTCCGCGTATGCCTGCCCGCCACGCGACCAGACGAGGTGATACGGGTTCTCGAGGGACCGGATCGCGGTTCCCATGAAGACCCCCTTCTGCGCGTAGGCGGACCCGACCACGGCCAGCGCCAGGATCGCTGCCACGCAGAACAAAAGCGTCAGCCTCTTCATTTCGCACCTCCGTTTTGGTACTTATGCTCCCGGCTGGTACGCCAGAGCATAATCAGGCTACCACAATTTTTGTATTTGTCAATTGTTTTCTAACTTCTTTTTCTAACTATATTTCTACGTTTTGATGAATCCCCGAAGAACAGCAGGGAGGATCCCTCCGTTGCTGTAGTAGCTCATCTCGACGTCTGTGTCGATCCTCGAGACGACCTTGAACTCCTTCTCCGAGCCATCCTCTGCCCGGGCATGGACCACCATGACCTGCCTGGGGCCCCGCGGGGCATCGACCGCGTATTCTTCCTTCCCGGAAAGCCCGATGCTGGCCGCGCTTTCCCCGGGCATGAACTGCAGCGGCAGCACGCCCATGCCCACGAGGTTCGACCGGTGGATCCGCTCGAAGCTCACCGCGATCACGGCCCGGATGCCCAGAAGGAGCGTGCCTTTAGCCGCCCAGTCCCGGGAGCTCCCGGTGCCGTACTCCTCTCCGGCGATGACAAGGAGCGGCACTCCCTCAGCGCGGTAGCGCATGGCAGCGTCGTAGATCGGCATCCGGACAGCCTCCGGCAGGTGGAGAGTGAAGCCGCCCTCCACGCCGGGCACAAGGGCATTTCGGATCCTGATGTTCGCGAAGGTGCCGCGGATCATCACCTCGTGGTTGCCGCGGCGGGATCCGTACGTGTTGAAGTCCGCGCGGCTGACGCTGCTGCCGGTAAGCCAGGCGCCCGCCGGACCATGCTCCGCAATGTCTCCGGCCGGCGAGATGTGATCTGTCGTCACCGAATCCCCCAGGAGGGCAAGGACCCGGGCGCCGCGGACGGCATGGACCTCCGGCGCCTGCCGCGGGAGCTCATCGAAGAAAGGTGGCCGCCGGATATACGTGGACTTTTCATCCCAGGCGAAGCGGCCGCCTCCGGGCGCGTCGATCGTCTGCCACGCCTCGTCCCCGGTGAAGACAGAGGCGTACACGTCACGGAACATCTCCGGGGAAAGCGCGGTCCTGACGACAGAATCGATCTCTTCGCGCGAGGGCCAGATCTCGCGGAGAAAGACCGGGCGCCCGCCGCGGTCCATCCCGAGGGGCTCGGTCTGCAGGTCGATGTCCATCGTCCCGGCCAGAGCATATGCCACGACGAGCGGCGGCGAGGCAAGGTAATTCGCGCGCACCTCCGGATGAATGCGGCCCTCGAAATTCCGGTTGCCCGAGAGGACCGCCGCCGCCACCAGATCGTTCTGCCGGATCGCGGCGCTGACCGGCTCTGGCAGCGGGCCGGAGTTGCCGATGCACGTGGTGCAGCCGTAACCGACGACGTGGAACCCCAGCGCTTCGAGGTAGGGCGTGAGTCCCGCCCGGTCGAGATACCGCGTGACCACGCGGGAGCCGGGCGCGAGGCTCGTCTTGACGCGCGCCGGCACGCGCAGGCCGAGCTGGACCGCGTTGCGGGCCAGTAGACCTGCTCCGATCATGACAGCCGGGTTCGACGTGTTCGTGCAGCTCGTGATTGCGGCGATGACGACAGACCCGTCCCTCAGAATCTCCTTTCCGTCTCCGATGTCCACCTCCGCGGCACGGGCTCCAGCGCCCGGATACGCCTCGCGCCAGGAGCTCTTTGCCCGGGACAGCGGTATGCGGTCCTGCGGCCTGCGCGGCCCGGCAATCGAAGGCTCTACGGTGGAGATGTCCAGCTCGAAGACCTCATCATAGGCGATGTCGAGGGCGGACTCCTGCCGGAAGATCTGCTGCTCCTTGCAGTAGCGCTCCACCAGGTCCACCATCTCCGCGGCGCGGCCGGTTTCACGCAGATACGCCAGGGTCTTTCCGTCCACCGGGAAGAAGCCGGCGGTAGCCCCGTACTCCGGGGACATGTTGGCCACGGTCGCGCGGTCCGCAACGGTGAGCGTTTCGAGTCCCGGGCCGAAGAACTCCACGATCTTCTCCACGACGCCGCGCGCGCGAAGCATTTCCGTCAGGGTGAGGACGAGATCCGTTGCCGTGGCTTCCGGGCGGAGACTGCCGCTGAGGCGCACTCCGACCACCGGGGGCACGAGCATGAACAGCGGCTGGCCAAGGAGGGCCGCTTCCGCCTCGATCCCGCCGACCCCCCAGCCCAGCACCCCGATCCCGTTGATCATCGTGGTGTGGGAGTCTGTCCCTACCACCGTGTCCGGAAACGCGACACCGTCACGGACCTGCACGACGCGCGCGATGTGCTCGAGGTTCACCTGGTGCACGATTCCCGTTGCGGGCGGCACGACGTGGAAATCGTTGAACGCGCCGGCGCCCCAGCGCAGGAACCGGTAGCGCTCGGAATTGCGCTGGATCTCCCGCTCTCCGTTCGAGGCGAGCGCACGGCGCGAGGCGAAGCGGTCCACCTGCACGGAATGGTCGATGACGAGGTCCACGGGGATGACCGGGTTGATCCGCGAGGGATCCCCGCCCCACGCCGCCATGGCGTCCCGCATCGCGGCGAGGTCCGCGATGGCCGGCACGCCGGTGAAGTCCTGCATGATCACGCGCGCGGGCATGAACGGAAACTCCCGCCGCGACGCGTCCGACTGTGTGGCGCCGCAGACGGTGCGCAGGTCCTCTTCCGTGACGAGGGTGCCGTCGATGGCGCGCAGGACGGCCTCCGCGAGGATCCGTGCGGCGAACGGCATGCGATCCACGGGCGACACTCCCTGTTTCTGGAGGGATGCGAGGCTGTACAGGGAGACCCGGCCCGCGAGGGTCTTGATCGTTCGTACGGTTCCGAAGGGATCTTTTCTCTTCGATGTGCTCACACTCCATATATACAACGATCTCCGGGCCTTTCGTCTATTGTCCTTTCAGCGCAATTGCTCTATCATTAACGGAAGAGAGCAAGAGATGCTGGTTCCCGCCGAGGTGTGGACAGTCGCGAAAGCCGAGCAGGGCAACGCCGTCCTTGTCAGGCCGCTCGGCCTCGACGTGGCCGTGCCCATCTTCATTGCGCCCCTGGAAGCGCAGTCCATCCTCATCGGGCTGGGAAGCGTGAAGATGCCGCGTCCGCTCACCCATGACCTGTTCATCACCGTGCTGGAGAGCCTGGAGTCCTCCGTCAACCGCGTGGAGATCACGGCGCTCAAGGAAGGCACGTACTACGCAAAGCTCATCCTGGATTCTTCCGGCTCCGAGATCGCCGTGGATGCACGCCCGTCGGACTGTCTTGCCCTCGCCGTGCGCGTGAAATGCCCCATCTACATCGACGAGGCAGTCGTGGACGAAGCCGGCATCTCCGTGAAGATGGTGGAGGAAAAGAACCGCGAGCTTCGCCAGGAGCAGCCGGCAGCGGAGACGACCGAGGAGACAGAGACCCCGACCGTTGCCGAAGTGGCCCCGCTCGTGCCGGAAGACGAGATGGCGAGCCTCCGCAAGCGCCTGCAGGCCGCTATTGAAGAAGAGAACTACGAGGAAGCCGCGCGCCTCCGCGACCGCATCCGGGAGATTGAGTCCGCCTAGCCCGCGCGGCCACAGCCGCGCTTCAGTCCGGTCCGATCGTCGTCCCCGTGAAGCTTTCACCGTTGAGGATCCGTTCCAGGTTCTGAAGGTCCCTGCCCTCGGCAAACACGACACGGAGCCGGGATGACGCCGCCGCCCGCGCCGCCGTAGCGTCGAACGGCGTGTTCTTGCCCGGAACCCATTCCGAGCCGACGATGGCGAGCATGTCCTTCCATGAGACGGCGTCCAGGGGCCGCGCGGCAGGGTCCTGCCGCGGATCCGCGGAGTAGACACGGGCGATGTTCGACAGGTTGATGAGGCGCGTCGCAGAGAACCTCTGCGCGAGCACCACCGCATCGTTGTCCGTGGAGAAGCCCGGCTTCCAGCCCGCGGCCACCATCACCCGGCCGGTGAAGACCGAGACGGCTGTCGGGTCCGTGACCAGGTCCTCCACGCACCACGGGCGCAGGATCCGCCTCACCAGCTCGCCGTTCACCCGCGTTGCCGCGACCCCGACCCAGTCCAGGTCCTCCGGCGCCGCGCCGGGCGAGGCTGCCCGCAGCGCGGCCTGGTAGTCCCGGGCCAGGCTCCCTCCCCCGCAGACGATGATGAGCTTCCGGCTCTCCTCCGCGCGGAGGTAGCGGTCCACGAGCCCGGTGAAGCTCGTGAGGAACGCCGTGTCCACCCCCTTCGGAGCGATGATCGAGCCGCCGAGAGAAATGACCGTGACATCGGGCTTCATGAAAGCACTATTGCAAAACCCGGCCGGGGAGTCTATATCTGGACCATGGAAAAGAAGAAGGTTTTCATCGCAGATTCCATTGCAAAAGAAGGAATGGCCGAGTTCGCGAAGTTCCCCGATCTCGAGCTCGTGGTGAAGACGGGGCTTGCCCCGGACAAGCTCACGGCCGAGCTCGGAGACAGCGTCGGGCTCGTCGTGCGGTCTGCCACGCAGGCCACCCGGGAGATCATCGCGGCGGGAAAGCACCTGAAGGTGATCGGCCGCGCGGGCGCCGGGGTGGACAACATCGACGTCCCCGCGGCATCCGAGCGGGGGATCCTGGTGCTGAACACGCCCGGCGGAAACGCGGAGGCCGCGGCGGAGCTGGCCGTGGCCATGATGTTCGCCCTGGCGCGTGAAATCCCGCGGGCGGACGCCTCCATGAAGGCAGGCACCTGGGACAAGAAGAGCTTCAGCGGCGGCATCGAGCTCCTGGGCAAGACCCTCGGGCTCGTCGGCATCGGCAACGTGGGCAGCATCGTCGGAAAGCGGGCGCTCGGCCTCGGGATGACGGTCATCGCGTATGATCCGTTCGTGTCCGCGGAGAAGACGGCGTCCCTGGGGTTCCGCGCCGCGACATTCGACGAGGTGATTGCGGGCTCGGACTTCATCTCCGTCCATGCGCCCAAGACGGCGGAAACGAAGGGCCTCCTCGGCGCCAAGGCGTTCGCCTCCATGAAGAAGGGAGTGTTCATCATCAACTGCGCCCGCGGCGGGATCGTCGTGGAGAAGGACCTCGTTGCGGCTCTGGAGAACGGAACGGTCCGGGGAGCGGGCGTGGACGTGTATGACAGGGAGCCGCCGGAGGACTGGACCCTGGCGAAGCATCCGCGCGTGGTTGCCACGCCGCACATCGGAGCGTCCACCGGGGAGGCGCAGGTCAATGTTTCGATCATGATCGCCCGGCAGATCGGCGCTTTCCTCACCAGGGGAGAGGTCATCAACGCGGTAAACGGCGGGAAATAGGGCCTCCGGACGGTTCGTGCGAGCCCGGCGCCATTGCCGAACCTGACGCCCGGGGGTACATTGCTGATGGTGACTAGGGAGCGGGAACCATGAGCACGGACATTACGGACATCCTGCGGGAATGGGAGTTCGACTCCGACAACCAGATCCGGATCATCCAGGCTGACGACGGCCGCCAGGTGCTCCAGGTGCGCCAGCCCATGGGCATCGAGCAGTACGAGCTGGACGGACGCCCGGACGGCAAGCATCCCTTCGGGCGTGAGAGCGTCGTGGAGGAGTTCCAGGCGCGCCTGGAGAACTACCGATCCGCGCGCGGCACGGATGAAGGCTTCACCATCACCCACGACGACTTCGGTCACCTGCAGGGCGAAGGGGTCCTGTACTACTTCCGCTACCTCGTGCTGTTCCAGATCGGCGACTTCGTCCGAACGAGCCGGGATACCGACCACAACCTCGCGCTGTTCACTCTCGTGGAGAAGTACGGGGAGAGCGAGGATGACCGCAAGGAGCTGCTCCAGTACAAGCCCTACGTGCTGCGGATGAACGCCATCTCTCGCGCGATGATCTCCCTGCACAAGGAGATGAAGGACGCCGCGGAGGACATCATCACGAGCGCCATCAATACTATCGAGGGCATGCATGAAATCGATACGCCGGCGTTCCAGTTCGAGCGCGTGCGCTCGCTGAACTACCTCAAGGCCACGCTGAAGCAGATCCATGAGAAGAAGGACTCGCCGGTGGAGGTGCTGAAGGGCGAGCTGAAGACGGCCATCGACGAGGAAGACTACGAGAAGGCGGCGTCGCTTCGCGACCGCATCCGCGAGTTTGAGAGCTCCGATGCCGACGACGCAGAGGAGACGGAGACCCCGTCGGAGGACTGACCGGCCGCGGGAGCGCCGGATCCCTTCCCTTTTCTCCGCGCCACTGCTATCCTCCCCCGGGAGACAAGGTCATGATCCGCAGAAAATCCGAGATGGAAAAAGAAGTGCGTGAACGCATGCGCGACGGAAAAGGAGCCGTGGAAATCCTCCACATCTTCCGCCGCGAGGAGCTGCGCGGCAAGGTGCGCCTGCTCGCCCGCCTGCGTCTCCCACCTGGCAGCTCCATCGGCTATCACCTCCACGACGGAGAGGAAGAGGTCTTCTACATCCTCAGCGGCTCGGGCATGGTCACGGAGGGAGATCAGACCTCTCCCGTCGGGCCCGGAGACGCGGTCCTCACCGGCGGCGGAGGGGGCCACGCCATCGAGAACACCGGGGTCGAGCCCCTGGAGTTCACGGCCACCATCCTCGTGTACTGAGACGCACGCTGATGCTGTCGCTTTTCCGCCCGCGAACACCGCCGGAGAGGATCTCCACATCCTTCCGCTGGCTGGAGAGGAAGATCCTCCCGCCGGCCGACGAGGAGTGGTACGCCGCCCGTTACGAACGGGGGGCGTACCGCCTGGATCTCTCCAAGGCGAGCTATTTCGCGTGGGAGACGATGTCCTCCGAGCAGCGGTTCTCCGACTTCGTGCTGGAAGCGGACATCGAGCTCGATCCGTCCAACGGGCACTCCGCTGCCGGGGTCGTTCTGCGCCACGTGAACGACGAGAACTTCTACTTCTTCCTCATGTCCTCCCGCGGAAACTGGCGCTTCGACCTGCTGTTCAACAACCATCCCCAGCACCTCGTCGAGTGGACGCGCCTGCCCGAGCCGGACGGGCCGGCGCGCCGGCTCGTCGTGGTAGCGCACGGGTCACACTTCTCCTTCATCGTGGACGACGAGTGGGTGGGGGAGGCGGATGACGAGGTCATTCCCTCCGGCGGCATGGGATTCGCCGCGCAGAACTTTGCCGGCGCGGGGAAGAGCAGCTTCCGCCTGCGGAGGCTCGCCGTGAACGCGCGCGCCGTGGAGGTGGAGCGGGAGCACCTGCGGTGGACGTATTACTTCCCGGTCTCTCCTCCCGCGCGCGTCCGACTGGCAGAGACGCTGTTCCAGATGGGCAATGCCAGCGCGGCCATCATCCAGCTGAAGAGGGCTCTCAAGGACCGGGAAGGGACCGCGCAGGAGCATTTCCTCCTGGCAGAGTGCTACGCGCGCGCCTCTCTGTACGCCGAGGCCCTGGCCGAGCTGGACACGGTCCTGCGCCTG
Source organism: Spirochaetia bacterium (assembly GCA_035542415.1). Taxonomy (GTDB): domain Bacteria; phylum Spirochaetota; class Spirochaetia; order SZUA-6; family Fen-1364; genus Fen-1364. Next base: position 13,950 of record DATKLM010000118.1, on the reverse strand, counting down.
GAGCCCGGCCATCGCGAGGCGCGCCTGGAAAGGCCGAACATCCTCTACCTGTCGAATCGCGTCGTGGAGGCGCGTGACTCGCTGCTGGACGTGCTGGGCCGTTCCGAGCTCGCTCCCGGTCCGGCGGCCTGGAACCTGCTGGGCAACGCGGAGTATGCGCTGGGCAACTGGTCCAAGGCGGCGGAGGCGTACCTGAAAGCGGTCGAGATCCAGCCCGACATGCCTCCGTTCCTGAACAACGCGGCCCGCAGCCTGGAAAAGGACGGGCGCGGGCCGGAGGCTGCAGCGCTGTACCTGCGGGCGGCCCGCCAGCTGTTCGCGGAGGAGACCTTCGACGAGCTTTCCCTGCTCCTGCCCCGGCTCCACGCGCTGGACGCCTCCAATCCGGAAGCCCGGTCGCTCGAAGGACGGATGCTCTACCGGGAGGGAAAGACCGAGGAGGCAGAGCGCATCTTCAGCGCCCTCGTCGCGGAGGGATCAGCGGACAGCTCCGTCTGCTACCTGCTGGGCATCATCCTGAGCGCCCGGGAGAGGAAGGAGGAAGCGCTGCCGCTTTTCGAAAGGGCGGCGGCCGCCGAGCCGGCGTTCCCCCTGTACCAGTTCCGGCTCGCCGAAACGCTGCACCTGCTGGGCCGCGACGCCGGGCCGGTGCTGGAGCGCGCGCTCACCCTTTCTCCGGACGACCCGTGGACAAACAACCTGGCTGGCATGATCAGGCTGGAGGCCGGCGACAGTGCCGGTGCCGTGGTTCTGCTTCGCAAGGCGGCCGCGGCCGCGCCGACGGAGATCGACATCGCAATCAATCTCTCCGAGGCGCTTTTCGCCGAAGAGCAGGACGAGGAAGCCTTCGCGCTGCTGGACGGCCTCGATGCCTCCGTCGGACCGGACGCGCGCATCGCGAACCAGCGGGGGAACCTCCGCGCGGACGCGGGGGACTACGCGCAGGCGGTCGCGGAGTACGAGGAAGCCATCCGCCGCGACCCGGAAAGCCCGGTGTACAAGGAGAACTGCGCGGCAGCGTGCATCGAGATCGACATGGTGCACCGGGCAGAGGAGCTGCTCGCCCAGGTGGAGCAGGACCATCCCTCGGCCTCGGTATATAACCTCCTGGGGAACGTTGCAGTCCTCAAGGGAGAGCTGCCCCGGGCCGAGCTCGCGTTCACCGCCGGCCTGCAGAGGGACCCCGGGAACGCCGAGCTCTCCGTGAACCTGGCCATGCTCCACCTGCAGAGAAACGCGTGGGACAAGGCGAAGGAGATCCTCGAATCCGTGCTCGCCCGCACGCCGGGGCACGAGCGCGCGCGCAAGGTCCTGGAGCGCGCCCAGTCCCAGAGGGAGATTTCCCTTTCCTGCGCCGGCTGCGGCCGCTCCTGGTGGGCGCCGCGGAACCTGGAGCCCCAGCCGGGGATCAGAGTGCGGGGAGAGCCGCCGGCGGACGCGCCGGCCGGCCGGTGTCCGCGCTGCGGGAAGATCTACTGCGTGGGCTGCGCATCCCAGCACATCCGCGACATGAGGTTCTTCTGCCCGGACTGCGGAGAGTTTCTCAAGCTGTCGGAGGACAGCCTGAAGTGGCTGCTCTCCCGCGCCATCGACGCCGCGCCTCACTGACAACGGGCTCGTGTGCGCGTCCGACCGGGTGACGGCGGCTCGTCCCGTGCACCGGAGGCGCATTCGGCACGCCGTCTACCTTGACAAAGCGCTTTCCATCATTAGTATGTTTTTCGTCCACTGGTGCATGATGTGAGCAGAAAAGCCCTTGTTCCCATACTCCTCCTGGTCCTCCTCCTTCCGGTCGCCGTCTTTGCGCAGGAGATGGTGTCCGCGGAGAAGTTTTTCGCCGCGCTCTCCAGCGCCTTTGGCAGCGTGAAGGACTACGAGGCGGCCGTCACGATCGTCCAGGGGAAAACAACGTCCCACGGCAAGCTCTCCTACAAGTCTCCGCTGTACCTGCGGATCGACTTCGATGATCCCAAGGGGCAGGTCGTCGTCTTCGACGGGGAGAAGCTCACGTTCTTCTCGCCGCAGTACGAGGTCGTCCTGGAGCAGAAGTACAAGAAGAAGAGCGCGGCCCAGATCGAGGGCCTGACGACGAGCCAGGGGCTGTCCCTGCTGCAGAAGAACTACTCCGTGGCCTACCTGACCGGCCCGGCGCCGGTTCCCCTGGAGGACGGCTCGCGGGAAATGGTCACCAAGCTCAAGCTGAGCTCTCACGGCACCACGGGCTTCAGCCAGCTCATCATCTCGGTGAAGGACAACCTGATCCGGCGGATCGAAGGCACGCAGGTCAACGGGGACAAGATCACCATGGACATCGCGAACATCCGGGTCAACCAGGGCGTGCCGGATGAACGGTTCAAGTACGACCCGCCAGCCTACGCGAACGTCATCTCGGACTGGCTGTTCGATCCGGAAGAGTGAGGCCTATGGAATCCATTGGCGAGAGGCTGAAGGGCGCCCGTGAGCGCAACAACCTGACCCTGGACCAGATCGCGCGGGACACCCACGTCGCCAAGAGGTTCCTCAAGGCGCTGGAGGATGAGGACTTCTCCGTCTTCCCCGGGGAAACCTACGTGATGGGTTTCCTCCGCAACTACTCGGACTACCTGGGGCTGAACGCGGAAGAGCTCATCGGGGCCTACCGCAACATCAAGATCCAGGAGCAGCCCCTCCCCATGAATGAGCTCCTGGAATCAAAGCCGAAGTACCCGCCGCTGCTCGTCGTGCTGGCGGCCGTTGCGGCAGCGCTCGTCCTTCTTGCCACCGGCTACCTCGTCTACCGGGCCGCCTCGCGCGGCGCGGGGCCCGTTGCGGGCGTTCAGAGGACCGCCGCGGGAGAGCGGGAGCAGTTCGTCTTCCAGGACGAGGTCCGGACGAAGTGGTTCGCCGTCGGTGACGTCATCTCCGTGCCGCTCTCCGGCAAGGACTACCAGATCCAGGTGAGCGCCGTGGGAGACAACCTGACTCTCAAAGTGCCGGGAGGCACTGTAGACCTCGGGCTGGGCAAGGAGAGGTACATCGATCTCCAGGGGGACTCTCACCCGGACATCAAGATCGTCTGGAACGACGTCGACCGCACCTCCCCGCAGAAGCGCGTGAATCTCGGCCTCTACCGGACCACGGGCCAGGCCGCGGACGCCGCTGCCGCCGCCGCGGCTGCTGCCGGCACGGGCACGTCCACGGGCGCTCCCGCAGGCGTATCTCCCGGGGGAACGACAACCCAGGGTGCCACGGCCCCGGGCGCCGCCGGGCCAGCCGGCGCCGGTACCTCCGCCCCGGCCGCATCGACTGCTCCCGTTGCCGCGGTCACTCCACCGGTGCGCGGGGCTGATTTCTCCCCCGTCGCCATCATGAAGACCCCGGATTCCGGCGTCTTCACTCTCGGTTTCACCTTCAAGAACGACTGCCTCTTCCGGTTCCTGGTGGACGACAAGGACCGTGAGGACCGTTTCTTCCAGAAGGGGGAGCAGTTCAGCATCGAGTCGGTGCACCGGCAGGTCACGATCTGGCTGTCCAACGCCGGCTCGACCCGCATGAGAGTGGACAACAAGGACTTCGAGCTCGGCGCCCTCGGAGAAGTCGCCACCCGGAAGATCGCCTGGCGCAAGGACCCTGCCGCGACCGGGTATGTCCTCGAGATCACCGCGCTCTACTAGGCCCAACGCGGTGCGCCGCGGCCCCGGCCGCGGGAAATCCCCCCGCTCCTTTCACGTCGAAAGTCTCGGCTGCGCGAAGAACCAGGTAGACTCCGAGCTGATGATCGCCGCGCTGGAGAGAACGGGCTGGAAGCTCGCGGACAGCCCCGAGGCGGCGGAGGTTCTCATCGTCAACACGTGCGGCTTCATCTCCGACGCCAAGAAGGAGTCCATCGAGACCGGTCTCGAGCTCAAGGCGCGCCACCCGGGCAAGAAGGTGATCATGGTGGGATGCCTCACGGAACGCTACGGGTCCGATCTGGGCAGCCAGCTTCCCGAGATCGACGGTTTTCTGGGAAACCGCGACCCGTCGGCCATCGTGGACCTCGTGGAGGGCCGCCGGCCGGGCAGCGCCCCTTCCCCGGCGCCGTCTCCGGTGCGCCAGGACCGCACAAGGCTCCTGTCGTTTCCCGGCAGCGCCTACGTCCGTGTTGCGGACGGGTGCTCAAACCGCTGTACGTACTGCGCCATCCCCCTGATCCGGGGGGACCTGAGGAGCCGCGACGTCCCGTCCATTGTGGAGGAGATCCGGGGCCTCCTGGACCGCGGAATCTCCGAGGTGATTCTCATCGCGCAGGATCTTGGCTCGTTCGGGCGGGACCGCGGGGCGCCCGAGCTCGCGGACCTGCTGTCCCGGCTCAGCGCGCTGCGCGGGGACTTCTGGGTGCGTCTCCTGTACATCCATCCCGACAGGTTCGACGCGCGCATCCTCGACGTCATCCAGGGAGACTCGCGCTTTCTGCCGTACTTCGACGTTCCGTTCCAGCACGCCTCACCGCCCATCCTGCGCGCCATGGGCCGGCTCGGGGACCCGGCGCGGAACCTCGAGCTGCTGTCGAGAATCCGCGAGAGGCTTCCCGAAGCCGTGATCAGGTCCACGTTCCTCCTGGGCTTCCCGGGGGAATCGGAGGCGGACTTCCAGGCGCTTCTGGATTTCCAGCAGCAGGCGCGGCCGGACTGGCTGGGCGCGTTCACGTACTCGCGTGAGGAGGACACGCCGGCCTGGGGCATGACCGGTCGCGTGCCGGCGCAGGCCGCCCGGCGCAGGCGGGAGCAGATCGAGATCAGACAGGTTCCCATCACGGAGCGCTTTCTCGATTCCCGGGTCGGGAGCACGCTGGACGTGCTCGTGGAGGAAACGGTTGAAGGTGAGCGCATGTGCCTGGGGCGGGCCTACCTGCAGGCGCCCGACGTGGACGGGCTCGTTGTCGTGAACGGGACCGCCGCGCCCGGAACCCGCGTGCGCGTGCGTATCACCCGGCGCAACGGCGTGGACCTCGAGGGGGACGCCCTGTGAGCGACCCGGCGTACCTCCAGGCGCTCAATCCCGAACAGAAGGAGGCGGTCGTGCACCAGGGAGGGCCGCTCCTCATCCTGGCCGGCGCCGGCTCGGGCAAGACACGGGTGATCACAACCAAGATTGCCTACCTCGTTGACCGCATGGGCACGAGCCCCCGGTCCATCCTCGCGGTGACGTTCACGAACAAGGCCGCCCAGGAGATGAAGGAGCGCGTCCTGGCCATCGTTCCGCGCGCGGAGGAGGTCATGGTCAGGACCTTCCACTCCTTCGGCGCGTGGTTCCTGCGCGTCAACGCGGCCCGGGCCGGTCTCAGCCCGCACTTCTCCATCTACGACCAGGACGATTCGGTCTCCCTTCTGAAGAGCTGCCTCGCGGACACCGGGCGAGGCGCGTCCCTCGGTGAGGACAAGGGCTCCCTCCGCGCGATGTGCGACGAGATCAGCAGGGTCAAGGACGTCGCGGTCTCGGCGGACGCCCCGTCGGAGGAGATTGCGCGCGCCGGGTGCGATCCCGAGGTCTACCGCGCGTACGAAAAAGCCCTGCGAAAGAGCGGCAATGTCGATTTCGGAGACCTGATCCTCCTTCCCATCCGGCTCCTGAGGAACAACCCGGACGTGAGAGACCGGACCCGCCAGAGGTTCAGCGTCGTTCTCGTGGACGAGTACCAGGATTCCAACATCGCCCAGTTCGAGCTGCTGAAGGAGCTGTGGCGGCCCGAAACGTATCTCTGCGTCGTGGGAGATGACGACCAGTCCATCTACCGCTTTCGCGGCGCGGAGGTGGGGAACATCCTGTCCTTCCCCGACGTCTTCCCCGGAACGAAGATCGTCCGGCTGGAGCGCAACTATCGCTCCACGCAGTCCATCCTGGACGTCGCCACCGCCGTCGTGAGCAACAACAAGGGGAGGCTCGGCAAGACGCTCTGGACGGAAAAGCCGGCCGGCCAGATCCCCACCGTCTGCGCGCTGGAAGACCAGGACGACGAGGCCGAGCTCTGCGGCAGGCTGGCCGCGGACGACTTCGAGGGGACCACGGCCATCCTCTACCGGATGAACGCCCAGTCGCGCCATTTCGAAGAGCACTTCCTCAGGAAGCGGATCAGGTTCCGGCTCATCGGCGCGCGCCGCTTCTACGATCGTGAGGAGGTGAAGGATGCCGTGGCATACCTCGGGCTTCTCCAGAACCCCAACGACGAAGTGGGCTTCCGGCGCGTCGTGAACAAGCCGGTGCGCGGTCTGGGTCCCGCCAGCGTGGAGAAGCTCGTGGAAGCGTGGCGCACCGGGAGCGGGACCCTGCTGGATGCGTGCCGTCACGAGCGATCCGCGCTTCCCCCGCGGGCACGGGCGGGACTCACCGAGTTCCTCGCAGCGCTCGACGAGGTGGCGGCGGAGCTTCCCCGGACCCGTCTCTCTGAGGTGGGCCGGCTGCTCCTGTCCCGAACCGGGCTGCACGACATGTATCGCAGCCGCGACCGGTCGGACGACACGTCGAAGTCGGGCAACCTGGAGGAAATGGTCACCGCCATGGCGGACTACGGCACCGGCCAGGATGCGCTGGCGCGCTACCTGGAAGACATCGCGCTGGCCAGCCCCGCTGATGATCCGTCCACCGGGGATCCGACTGCCCGCGTGAGCCTCATCACGCTGCACAACACCAAGGGGCTGGAGTTCGACCGGGTCATCATCACCGGGATGGAAGAGGGGATCTTTCCGCACGAGTCCAGCTCGTGGGGCGCGCCGGAGGAAATGGAGGAAGAGCGGCGGCTCTTCTACGTCGGAATTACCCGGGCCCGCGAGAGGCTCGTGCTCACCTGGTGCCGCAGGCGGCGCATCTTCGGACGCTGGGCTGATATGTCCCCTTCCCGGTTTCTCGACGAGATCCCCGAGGATGGCGCTGAGCGCGTGGGAGAGGACGCCGGGGCAGGCGGGGCGGAGTACCCCGTGGGATCCGGAGTTTTTCACGACGAGTACGGCCCCGGCGTGGTCGAGCGCGCATGGTATAATGAGGGAACCCTCCTGGTGCAGGTCCGCTTCCAGTCGGGGAGGGTGGCGCGGTTCCTCCCGAAATACACGCGACTGGAGCGGATCAGTCTCGGCGAATAGGGCAGACGCCGTACTCGGCGTCATTTCAGGCAGACGCCGTACTCGGCGTCGGCAAGGACGGCATCATGAAGGACGTGCAGAGCGGCCCGGATCACAGGAACATGCCCATCCAGAAGGTGGGAATCCGCAACATCCGCTATCCCATCACGGTCCGCGACAAGAGCCGGGAGACGCAGGACACCGTGGCAAGCCTCACGCTCTCCGTCAACCTTCCCCACAGCTACCGGGGAACGCACATGAGCCGGTTCATCGAGGTCCTGGACCGGTTCAAGAGCGAGGTGAGCTATCACACGCTCGACCTCATCCTTCTGGAGATCAAGAAGGCGCTCAACGCGGAAGAATCCCACGTCGAGATCGCATTTCCCTTTTTCCAGCGCACGCGGGCTCCGGTCTCCGCGCTGGAATCCACCATGTCCTACGACTGCGTGATCTCCGCGACGTACGCGAAGCACCTGGAGATTTCCACGCGCGTGGAAGTGCCCGTCCACACCCTCTGCCCGTGCTCCCGCGAGATATCCCGCGTGTCCGCGCACAACCAGCGGGGCACCGTGGCCATCAGCGTCGGGATGACGAAGTTCATCTGGATCGAGGACCTGATCGAGATCGCCGCCGCCTCAGCATCCAGCCCGGTGTATTCCCTCCTCAAGAGAGAGGATGAGAAATACATCACCGAGCACGCCTACCAGAATCCCCGGTTCGTGGAAGACGTAGTGCGGGAGGCGGCCCTGCGCCTTGATGCCCTTCCCGGCCTGCGCTCCTACTCCATCGAAGTGGAGAACTTCGAGTCCATTCACAATCACAGCGCGTATGCCGTCATCACGAAGAGGTTCGATGGAGGATAACCAGCGCGCCGCAGCCCTTCCGCCCATCCGCCGCGCGCGGGGATTCCGCCTCTACGACTCCCGCGGCCGGCGCTACCTCGACCTCTGGCGTGAGGGGGGAGCAGCGCTCCTCGGTCACCGCGCCGGCCGGGTGACCACGCTGATGAAGTCCGCCCTTTCCCAGGGGCTTGCCGCGGGACTCCCTTCAGTCTGGGAGGGCCGGCTCCTGAAGATGATTCACGGAATGTTTCCGTCATTCCCCGCGGTTCGGCTGTTCTCCTCCCGGCATCGCGCGCTGGAGGCGGCGAGCTGGTTCCTGGGCATCCGCATCGATGACGGTGACCTGTACGACCCGGCCCTTGGCGGGCCCTGCGCGGCGGGCGCCCGGGCGGCGCTGTGGCGGCCGTTCCTGGAGGAGCAGGACGGACCGGGGACCGCGGCGGCTCCGTGGGACGCACGGCTGCCGGCCCTGCCCCTCACGGTCTGCGGCGCGCCGGCCCCGCTGTGTCTCTGCGCGGAGCCGCCGGCCGGCTTTCCTGACGGCGACCATCTTCCGGGCTTCGTCCTTGCCGGCGCCGCCCGGGCGCTCGCCGACCTCGCCGCTGCCGGCGAGTCCCTCCGCAACGTCCGCGTGGAGAAGGCTGTCGACGGCTCGTCCGCCTGGAAGCGGACGGGACCGTACGTGCGCGCCGCGTTCGACCGCGCGGAGTATCCCCGCGTCTTCAACGCCTTCCTGAAGGAGGGCGTGCTTCTTTCGCCCGGGTATCCCGGGCCGAGCATCATCCCCGGGGAGTGCTCCCCCGGGGAAACACGGCTCCTGGCTGAGCTCTTCGCCGGGGTCCCCGGAGGCTGACCATGGACCTTGCCGCATTCTCCGTCGACGCGTCTCACCTCCTGCTCGGCGCATTCGCCACGTTCTGCGCCATTCTCCTGTGGTCGCGCACCCGCGACATGGCCTGGACGTTTGTCATCATCGGGGTGATCGTTTCCTACGCGGACATCGTGCTGGCCACGCTGCGCACGTACGGCCTGCTGGGCCCCGAGCCGCTCCTTGCCGGGGTGCCCATCATCAGGATCCTCCTGGCGAACATTCCGCTCCTCTTCCTGGGACTCGGGTTCCTCGTGGCGTTCGCCCGAAAGAGGACCCGCTGACGATGCCGGCCATCCACGTCATCCCCGCGCGGGACGACCAGAACATCGACCAGAAGCTCGTCACGCTCATCCTCGCCGCGGTGGAGGAGAAGCCGGATCTCATCGTCTCGGTCTTCGCGGGCACGCCGGCCTTCGGGACATACCGCCTGCTCACGGAGCGGGCCCGGTCCGAGCTCGTGGACTTCTCCCGCGTGCGCTTCGTCGTCTTCGACGAGCTGCTCCGCGCAGCGCCTGCCGCGCCGTTTCGTTCCGTCCTGGAGGAGCGGCTGTTCGCCCCGCTCGCAATTCCGTCGGAGAACGTCATTGCCTTCAATCCCGCCAAGAATCCGGCGGACGAGGCGGCGCGGATCGAAGGCTGGCTCGGCGTTGCCGGCATCGACATCGCGCTGCTCTCCGTCGATTCTCGAGGGCACATCGGCTTTCACGTGACCGGCTCCGACCTGGAATCCCGGGCGGGCGTCATCGACGTGGAGAACAGCGGCCGCTGGGGGGCGCCCCGGGCGTTTTCCCTCGGTCTGGCCGATCTGTCCAAGGCGTCGCGGATCCTCCTCTTCGCTGCGGGGCGCAACCTCGCGGAGATCGTGCAGCGCCTTACCGAGGGAAGCTTCGATCCGCGCCTGCCGATCTCCGTTCTCCAGCGCCATGAGAACGTGAGCCTGGTGGCGGACAGGGGCGCGCTCTCCCTCATCGGGGCCACGGACCGCATCAGCGGGTACCGCGCCGGCCTCTTCATCCTGGACGAGGAAAGCGTGCCGTCCGGGCGAAGCGTGCTCGTGGTCTCCCCCCATCCCGATGATGCTCCCATCAGCCTGGGGGGCACCATGGCGATGCTGAGCCCGCGGAACCGGGTGGTCACGGCGATCATGAGCACCGGTCATCGCTCATTCATCTACGGAACGCAGCGCGGCGAAAGAATCGCCATCCGGGAAGGGGAGGTCCTCAAGGAATCCCGCATCCTGGGTGCCGAGCCGCGCTTTCTGAGGCTGCCTTTCTACGACAGCAACTACGACGTCTCCGAACGGGACATCGCACCTCTGGCTGCCTTGATGGAGGAGATCAACGCTGACTGGGTGTTCACGCCGCACACGCGCGACACGCACCCCGCGCACATTGCCTGCCGAAGGATCGCCTCGGAGGCCGTGCGCCGCTACCTGGCGGGAACGCAGAAGGTCGTCGAAGTCTGGAACTACGAGGGGCCCTGGGCCGTGTTCAACCGGGGGGACTTCAATGCCATCGTGACGGTGCCGCGCATCTCCTTCGAGCGCAAACTGCAGGCCATCCGCGCGCACGAGTCGCAGATTGCCCGCACTCCCTATGACGTGGCGGCGGAGTCCCTGGGCCGGCTGCGTTCGGCGCTCGTGCCGGAAAGCGAGCTCGCCGGTTTCGGCGCCCGGCCGCCGCGGCTGGATGTGTGGCTGGAGCTCTTCTCCCGGGAGGTTCTGCGCGGAGAGACGGCCGGGGAGCCGCCCACCCGCGAATAAAAAAAGCCCGGGATGCACCCGGGCCTCGTCGTCATGAAGTGCTCTGGTACGTCTACTCGATGATGATCGCTTCCGCCGGGCAGTCCGTGGCCGCGTCTTTCACCGCGTTTTCCAGGTTCGCCGGCACGGCGGGATTGATGACCTCCGCGGCGTCCTTTCCCATCTTGAAAACCTGGGGAACGCCGTCGGTGCACAGGCCGCAGGCCGTGCACAGGTCAGGGTCGATTCGTACCTTCATGGGTTGCTCCCTTCACTGGGTGATTTCCTGCCCGCCGACCCTCCCGCCCTTCGCCGCTCTGGGCTCCTCTCACGGCCGGTTCCATCGAATGGCGCGATGTCTGGGGCAGGGACCCACAATACCTCATTTCGCCCTCACACGCAAGAAGGGGTCCGGGACGACCGGGAGGCGCCGCGTATTGACAGCATCGGAGATTTCGCTATCCTTTCGCAGGAAGCAACTAAAACATCCGGAGGCGCTCCATGATCGCTCTCTCTGTCGGGATCCTGCTCATCCTGTTCGCCATCTATTCGGTGCTCCCGGTTTCCTGGGGTCTCCAGTGGTGGTCGGAGGTCATCCAGTTCCTGAAGGGCGGAGTCCCCATTCTCGCGGTCTTCGTCGGCCTCATCGCCTTCTTCGTCGGAATCGCCGACATCCGGGACAAGAGAGAAGCAAAGAAGGAAGAACAAGAGGAGAAAGAGGAGAAGAAGGCGGAAGCGAAGAAATCCTAGCCCAGCCGCGCGGAGCGCAGCGGGGACGGCGAGGGCGAGCGAGGCCAGGGACGGCGTACCCGCCGCCGAACGGGTACTCCCGTACGGCCGGAAGCGAGCCGGCCCCGGCGCGGACCGAGTTCACGGGTCTTTCTCTGTCTCAGGCGGCGCCGGGGCGCCCGGGTCCCGCTTGACATTCTTTCCTTGATATGTAAATTTAGCCTCCCTGCGGCCGGTGCGCCGCAGTTTTCACGGAAGGGTTGAAAAAAGATGAAAACCATATTCGTCAAGCCGGATGAGGCGGCGCGCGCGTGGTACCTCATCGACGCTGAAGGCAAGACCCTCGGTCGGCTCGCCTCCCGCGTCGTTGCCATCCTCCGCGGCAAGAACAAGCCCACGTTCACTCCGCACTGGGACATGGGGGATTCCGTCATCATCGTCAACGCGGGCAAGGTGCACGTCACCGGAAGAAAGCCGTCGCAGAAGATGTATTACCGGCACTCGGGATACCCGGGAGGATTCCGCGCGGAGCCGTTCGAGACGGTGTTCGCCCGCAAGCCCGAATACCCGCTGGAGAAGGCCATCCAGGGAATGCTCCCCAAGGGCGCCCTGGGGAGGAAGATCTTCAAGCACCTGAAGGTGTACGCGGGACCGGAGCATCCGCACACGGCGCAGAAGCCGATCAAGCTCGACATCAGCTGAAGAGGAGAGTGAGCTCGTGGCAGTAAAGAATCTTGCCGTTGCGACCGGCAAGCGAAAGACCTCGATTGCGCGCGTGTTCCTGCGCGACGGAGCCGGGACGATCACGGTGAACGACAAGCCGGTGATGGAGTACTTTGCCGGTCTTCCCACGGCGCAGAGCGTCCTGAGCCCCCTTGATGTCACCAGCAACACCGGAAAGTTCGACGTGATGATCAGGGTCCGGGGAGGCGGGGTGTCGTCCCAGATCGAGGCCTGCCGGCACGGCATAGCGCGGGCGCTCAACGCGTACGACGCCTCCAACCACACCGCGCTGCGCGCCAACGGATTCCTCACCCGGGATCCGCGCATGGTGGAGCGGAAGAAGTACGGTCAGGCCGGTGCCCGACGCCGCTTCCAGTTCTCCAAGCGCTAACGCGCCGGAGCCTGAGCGCTCAATCGTCTCCATCGAGCTTACGGGAGCCGCTGGCGAGGTGGTTCGGATCCACCTCTCCGACGGCTCTTTTTTTTCGCTTCAGGCCGAGGTCGCCGCGCGGGGGAAGCTCGCCGCAGGGCAGTCCATCGATGGCGAGCGCGTCGCGGCGCTGCAGGCCCGCTCGGAGATCCTGCGGGCGCGCTCTGCGGCGCTCCGGCTGATCTCGCGGGCGGCGCATACGCGGCGCGGCCTGGCGCGCAAGCTGCGGGCCCGTTCCTTCGGGCCGGACGCGGTGCGGGCTGCTCTTGCCCGGATGGGAGAGCTCGGCTACCTGGATGACCGCGTCTTCGCGGAGGACTGGACGCGCTCGCGCCTTGCCTCGCGCACCGAGGGATGGAAGTCGCTCTACCGCGGGCTCCTGTCGCGGGGCGTGCCCCGGACGATCGCTGAAGAAACCCTGGCGCGGATGTTCCCCGAGGAGGAAGAGCAGGAGCGGGCCCGGCGCTGCGCGAAGGGCCTTTCCCGGCGCGCCGCTGTCCGCCGCCTCGTCGGGCGCGGGTTCCGCTCCCGGGTCATCTCCCGTGTGCTCAGGGAGCTGGGACCGGAAGATCGGGAAGAGCCGGCGGAATAAACTGGAAGCTGTGCAGGAGAGACAGGCGGGGGAGGTCGCAGACGCGGGCCGCGGAGTCCAGGACCACCGAGTCAGACGAGGCCACGATCCCGTGGTAGCTCTTCAGCGGGTAGTCCGCGGAATGCTCGAGCGTCACGGAGACGGCAGGCGCCGCATCGTCAAGCCGCGCCCGTACCGCTTCCGCCATCCGGGCCGAAAAGGCAATCGGCGAATCCACGAAGACGTCGATGCGGGCGGGCGCCAGCGAGCGCAGCGTGTCAAAGATCGCATCCTGCGCCCGTTCCGTGACCGTCGCCGTGCGGTAGCTTCCGTGGGTCGCGGACGAGTCCCTCGTCATTCCGTCATCGGAGATGAATACCGGCATGCCCCGGAGATAACTCTCCACGGTGATGAGCACGTTGTACCAGTCGATGCCGATACTCTGGTCCCGAATGTCATCGGCGTTCACGATCTTCGACTTTCTCTCCTCGCAGGCAGGGTGCGCAATCACACCCCTGAAGAGCGCGTTGCGCTCCATGCGGGAAAGCCTATATCTGTCTCCCACTATTTTCAGCGAGGCTTTTTCCGGGTACCCTCTCTCTCGAAGGAGCTTATAATCGCCGTATCCATCGACGAAATTTTCCATTGACATTATGGATATAATTGGTATACTGAACAGTATAGAGAATTGACAATATGTGTCAACATTATTGAAAGGATAGCAGATATGGCAAAGAAGGAAAAGAAGGTACGGATCTACTCCGCGCTTGAAGTTGCAGATATCTGCGGTGTCGTGAACCAGACTGCCATCAACTGGATCAAAAATGGTTTCCTCAAGGCGTTCATGACCCCCGGCGGACAGTACCGCGTCTATGCGGAAGACCTTTTGGAATTTCTCACTTCCCGCGGCATGCGGATTCCCAAGGAACTGGAGAATAAGGTCGGCGACGAGCCCGAGTGGGAAAGGATT
>DATKLM010000117.1:0-24370 GCA_035542415.1 Spirochaetia bacterium | reverse complement strand
GGCGCGTTCCCTACCTTTTAAAACAGGAGATCCTCGCATCATGGGCAGTGGAATGTCCGCCGTATCGCGCCTCAACCTTGGCATCCGCGTCTTCTTCTCCGAGTTCGTTCGCGTGAGCCTCCGGCATCCGAGCCAGGCGCTTTTTTTCGCACGGACCATCTTCTGGCAGGCGGGGGCCGCCCGCCGCCGCGCCCGCTTGGCCCGCGAGGGGGTGCACGTTCCCCCCATCGCCATCTTCAGCATCACCAACAGGTGCAACCTCCGGTGCAAGGGCTGCTACGCGCAGGCCATCCGCGGCGACACTCCGGAGGAGCTGTCCCCCGATGAGCTTCGCGGCATCGTGCGGCAGGCGGACGAGATCGGCATCTCGTTTTTCGTGATTGCCGGCGGGGAGCCGCTCGTTCGGCCGGAGATCATCGACATCGCCCGGGACTACCCGCACATCATCTTCCTGATTGCGACGAACGGGCTCCTCCTGGACGACGCCCTCATGGATCGCCTGGTCGACCTGAGGAACATCGTGCCGGCGCTGAGCATCGAGGGAAACCAGGCGGAGACGGACGGGCGCCGCGGCGCCGGGGTTCACGAGAGGCTGCAGCTCCGGATGGCGGACCTGAAGTCCCGCGGCATCTTCTTCAGCCTCTCCCTGACGATCACCCGGGAGAATTTCCGCACCGTCACGGACCCCGGCTTCGTGCAAAACGCCATTCACGAAGGCTGCCGCCTGTTCCTCTTCCTCGAGTACACGCCGATCCGCGAAGGCACGGAGGGCTGGGTCATCAGTGACGAGCAGAGGGAGGAGATGAAAGGTCTTGTCGCCGACCTCAGGAAAAGACACAAGGCCGTGTTCATCGCCGTGCCGTGGGACGAGGAAGAGCAGGGCGGATGTCTCGCCGCCGGCCGCGGCTTCGTGCATATCAGCGCTCGCGGAGACCTGGAGCCCTGCCCGTTTGCCCCCTACTCGGACGCCAGCCTGAAGGTGACGCCGCTCAAGGAAGCCCTGCGGTCAAGGTTCCTGTCGGTCATGCGGGCCAACCATGCGATGTTCGAAGAGACGTCCATGGGCTGCGCGCTGTGGAACAACCGCGAGCAGGTTCGGGCCCTTCTGGAAGAGAAGACGGGGTAGTGCCGGATCCGCTGGAAAAGACTCCTCGCGCCGAGAGGCTCTGGACTCGCAACTTCCTGCTCCTGTGGCAGGGGCAGCTCGTCTCCATCCTCGGGGACGTTGTCTACGAGATCGCGCTGGGGTTCTGGGTGCTGGCGGTCACGGGATCCACGGCTCTCATGGGCACGCTTCTGGCCGCGTCGACGCTTCCGCGGATCCTCGTGTCGCCGTTTGCCGGCGTCGTGATCGACCGAAGCGACCGCCGGAGGCTCATGATCTTGATGGACGTCGCGCGCGGGGTGGTCGTATCCGCCGTCGGCGCCGCGGCAATCGTCGGTGTCCTGCAGATCTGGATGGTGTTTGCCGCCGGGGTCATCCTGGGCATCTGCGGCGCGTTCTTCTCTCCCGCGGTCGGCTCAGTGATCCCCGACATCACGGCTCCGCGGAAAGTGGTGCGGGCGAACTCCGTGCTCAGCATGCTCCACACCGGCGGGAGCATCGTCGGCAATTCGGCCGGCGGCTTCCTCTTTCAGCTGCTCGGCGCCCCGTTTCTCTTCCTTTTCAACGGCGTGTCCTACCTGTTCTCCGGAGCAAACCTCCTGTTTGCAAGGTTCCCGGCGGTCCACCATGCGCAGGAAGGAATGCATTTCGGCAAGGACCTGAAAAGCGGCTTTTCGTTCGTCTGGAAGATCCGGGGTCTGCGCTATCTCATCCTGATCGCCGCGGTGATCAACTTCTTCGCGAACATGGCCTTCATGCTGTTCCTGCCGTTCTATCAGAGAAATCCGGCTCTCGGACCCGCGAAGTACGGGATCGCGATGGCCCTGTTCACCGGCGGGATGTTCCTCGGCATGTCTCTGACCGCCGCGGTGAAAATCCCCCCGGCGCGCCGCTTTGTCCTGTTCCAGGTGTGCGGCATCATGTCGTTCGTGTGCATGTGCGCTTTCCCGTTCATGCAGTCCTTCCCCGTTGCGGTGACGCTCCTTGCGCTGTCGGGCCTGGCCAACGCGGTCCTGAACGTCTTCATCAACTCGGTCATGCAGCTTGCCGTGCCGCCGGGCATGCGCGGCAAGGTGTTTTCCCTCATGGGTACCGTGACCCAGGGACTGACGCCCATTGCGTTCGCCCTGGCGGGAGTGCTCGCGTCGTTTTTCCCCATTCCTCTTCTCATGAGCCTCTGCTTCGGGATCGTGGTGCCCGTGGGCCTGCCGTTCATGTTCCTTCAGTCGTTCAAGCGGTTCATCTGCTTCGACCCGGCAAGGGACACCGTGGAGAGCGTGCGCTGAACTGCCGGGGGAAGATCTACCGGGTCTTCATGGTCATGGCCATGTCCCGGCGATACCTCTCGCGGTTGGCCGCATCGAAGTACTCCAGGGGATTGTAGTCGTCCGTCAGGACGATCCCGCGGGAAGCGTCAGGCACCCACGATCGGGCGAACGCGGCGCGGACGTCCGCGATGGCATCGGGATGCACGTCCGCGTACCGGGGCTCATGCAGGATCGTGAGAGGCGAGCGGTCCGAGGCCACGAACAGGGTGTTTGTTGCCGGCGCGCCATGCGCGCGGACGCTGGAAAAGACCGCCTGGAGCGTGCGGAACAGCGAGGCGCCGGCGAAGTCTCCGGGGGAGTTGAAGTCCACGAACGTGTTGATGACGAGCACGCCGTCCCTCTTCAATATGCGGCGCACCTCCTGGAACGCCTCCCGGCTCATGAGGTGGGAGGGGCTTCCATCACCGACAAACGCGTCGATGATCACGGCGTCGTAGCTGCGCCTTGTGCTGTTGAGGAACCACCTGCCGTCGCCGATGGTGAGCTGGAATTCGCCGGTGTCCAGGCCGAAGTACCTTCGGGCGACCTCGATCGAGGATGCATTGATCTCCACGGCGTCCACCCTCGCGCCCTGCGCCGCAAGATCTCGCGGCACGATGCCGATGCCCACCCCGATGCACAACACGTCCTCCAGACGCGGAGCATACGCTCGAGCCAGGCCTTCCAGCATGTACGTGAACATGACCGGGCTCGAGCGGCTTACCGTGTCGTAGACGTTCTGGACCAGGTAGTCGGTGAGATAGATTCGATTGGTCCCGTGCCCCGGCTGGAGGACCTGGAGCACGCCAAAGGCGGAGTTCCCCCTGTAGAGTTCCGTGTCCGAGGGCAGCCGGGGACCGTCCACCGTCAGGCCGAACCAGCCGAGCGCGCCGGCGGCAGCGATGCAAAGAACGATGCCGGTCTTCGATCCTCTCCTGCGGCCCCAGGTCACGACGTAGAGTGCCGAGACGAGAAACAGGGCGCCGGCGGTGCCGTCCATGGTCCACGAGTTCGGCAGGAGCGGAATCAGAAGGTACCCGATGGCGGCTGTCCCCACGAAGCTTCCCAGCGTGCTCGTGAACGATATGCGCCCGGCCGTCCCGCCGACGCCGGAAAGTGACTGGGCGACGATCCGCACCAGGAACGGCCCCGTGGTGGCCAGAAGGGAAAGCGGGACGAAAAAGAGACACACCGCGGCGAGGAGCGAGCCGAGGGGAAGCGGCAGGGACAGGAAGCTGGAGGCAAGCCAGTCCCGGGCGGCAACAGTGGCGACCAGCCAGATCCCCGCGGCCGTAAGCGCGACAAAGAGTCTGCCGACTCTCGCGGACGCGTCTGCGGCGCGCCCTCCCAGGTAGTAGCCAATGGCGAGCGCTGCGAGGGTCACGGCGATCTGCGCCGTCCACACGAAATGGGAGGTTCCGAAATACGGGGCAAGCATCTTCGCCCCGAGGATTTCGACGATCATGACGGCGGCGCCCGTGACGCATGCCGTCACGTAGAGAAAGCGGCGAAGGCCCCGGGGAAGCGCTGCCGGGGGCTCCTCCGGGCGGGCGCGGTCGGAGCGCGGATCTTTCATGACTGCTATGACGCCGAGGTTTCCCCCCCTTGTCAAAGGGGAGGCAGGGGATTGCGGATCGAGGTGACGCCGGGTGTATAATGAGCGTCGAGAAGGCATGGATAGCAGGGAGGGAATCCAGTGAGTCCTCTCGACAGCTCGGCAATCCTCCTCCAGGGGGTCCGCGGAGTTCTCCGGCCTGCCCTGCAGGCCGCTTGGGTTCGGTCTGCGCCCGCTTCCGTCACTGCTTTCCCGGGGCCTCGTGCATCACGCTCCACCGCGCCCGCGCCGTCAGCATCTCCTCCGCTGGCGTCTCCCCGCGCCCCGATCGCATTCCGCGGTCTGTACTCTCCGCAGGCAACCATCCGGCAGGCGGAGATGCTCATTCAGCTCACCGCCAGCGCCGCTCCTTCGCCCGCCCTGCGGCAGATCGTCGCTGCTGCCTACCAGATGGAACTCGACGCGCGCCGCGAGCTCGCCCGGATCCGCCTCGAAGGAATCACTTCCGCGCACGAGTGGTTTGCCTAGAGGCCCCGTTCCGGCTATAGTTCCCATCCCCACAGGAGGACCGATGGGCTCCCAGAAGATTCCCCGGCATTCTCATAAGTACGTCATCATGGTCATCGTTCTCACCGGAATCCTCATGTCCGTCCTGGACGGCATCGTCGTGAACATCGCCCTTCCGACCATCACCGCTGCTTTCGGCGTGGACATCGGGCTTTCCCAGTGGTCGATCACCGGCTACATGCTCACCCTGACGGCCCTGCTGCTGTTCTTCGGGAGGCTTTCCGATTTCACGGGCAAGGTCCCCCTGTTCATCGCGGGGTTCAGCGTGTTCACTCTCGCATCGCTTGCGTGCGGCCTGTCCGCGACGCTTGCCGAGCTCGTGGTCTTCCGCGTGATCCAGGCAGTCGGCGGAGCCATGGTCTTCAGCATCAGCGGCGCCATCCTTTTCACGTCGTTTCCGCCGGAAGAGCGGGGCCGGGCCATGGGCTACCTGGGATCCACGGTGGCAGTTGCAAGCATCCTGGGCCCGGTCCTGGGAGGCTTTCTTGTGGACACTCTGGGCTGGCGATCAATCTTCTACATCAACGTCCCCATCGGGATCGTCCTCGTCACCTTCGCGGTGTTCTTTCTCCGTGTCCGCGAAGAGCGGACCCGGACGCTGGACATGGACTGGGCCGGCGCCGGCACCCTTGCCGTTTCCCTCCTTTCGCTCATGCTTTTCCTCTCCCTGGTGGAGTCGACGAACAGGACAGCAGCCGCGGCGCTGGTTCTCGCCGGCGTCTTTCTCCTTTCGACCGGCGCCTTCATCCTGCGCGAGCGCGCGGCCGCCCATCCTCTCCTGGACCTGCGCCTGTTGGGGAACCGGGCATTCATGCTTCCCATGGCGGCCATGATGCTATTCTTCGTCTCCAACTTCATGATCAACATCGTCGGGCCATTCTACTTCCAGGGAGTCATGGGCTTCCGTCCCATGCAGGTCGGCCTCGTTTTTTTGATCATGCCGGTCGTCATGGTCATCGCCTCACCGGCCAGCGGATGGCTGTACGACCGCCGTCGTTTCTCCCACTACGGGACGATTGGCATCTCGATCGTCTCCGTGTCTCTTCTTCTCCTGGGCATCCTGGCGCGCGGACGGTTCAGCTTCGCAGCCATGGCGGGCATCTTCGTCATCCTCGCCCTGGGAAGCGCGCTGTTCCAGAGCCCGAACAACACGGAGATCATGAACGCGCTTCCCCGCAGCCAGATCGCCATCGCCTCGAGCGTCTCCGCGGCGGGTCGAAATCTCGCCATGACCCTCGGGATTTCATTGGCGTCCCTGCTGCTGCCGGTCATCCTGCGACTGGAGGGAAACCGCGGCACGGTCCTGGAGGCGGGACAATCGCTGCTTGCCGGCGGAATCGGCACGGTGATGATGCTCTCGGCGCTGGTCTGCTCAATCGCAGTGCCGATCCTGGCCGTCAACGGCCGGGCGGCACCGGTCCACGCGGCACCGGCCCGCGCGGCACCTGCCCCTTCGGAGCCCGGCCCGGCCCAGGGGCGTGCTCCATGAGCTTCGCATCCGACGCCCGGATCGTGACGCGGCAGCTCAACCGGTTCTATCGCACCTCCATCGCCGGAGAAGCCCCCGTGATCCGCCAGGAGCCCATCGAGGACATCGTGGAGAACCTGGAACTGGAGCGCCTTGCGCGGGAAGGGGGACTCGGGGGCCGGCGCCTGGCCCGTTTCGTGCAGCGGTACCTGGCTACCGCGACGCGCCTCCATCATCCCTTGTACCTTGCTCACCAGGTCGCCGCGCCGCATCCCACGGGGGCCCTGGCGTCACTGATCGACGGCCTCACGAACAACGCCATGGCCATCTACGAGATGGGTCCGGCGGCCGCGGCCATCGAGTTCTTCGTGCTGAACTGGATGATCAGGAAGATCGGCTGGAAGCCCATGCCTTCTCCCCGGGAGGATGCTGGGGACGCTCAGCACGCCGGCGGCGCGCTTACCCACGGCGGCTCGCTGGCAAACCTTACCGCGCTTCTCGCCGCGCGGGGGAGCCTGGCTCCGGAGACCTGGGAGAAGGGCACACCGCCGGACCTTGCTCTGCTCGCGCCGGTGGAGTCCCACTACTCCATCGCGCGCGCCGCGGGCATCATGGGAATCGGAAGCGCTTCGGTCTATGAGCTTGCCGTAAACGAGGAGGGCAGGATCGTGCCCGACCGGCTCCCGGAGACGTTCCACAGGGTGGAGTCCGACGGGAGACGGCCGCTGGCGCTCGTTGCGAACGCCTGCAGCACCGCCGTTGGATTGTACGACTCGCTGGCGGAAATTGCGGCAGCCTGCCGGGAGCGTGGCGTGTGGCTGCACGTGGATGGCGCCCACGGGGCAAGCGCCCTCCTCAGTGAGAAGCATCGGTCGCTGCTGGACGGCGCGGCCATGGCGGACTCCCTGGTCTGGGATGCGCACAAGCTGATGCGCACGCCGACGCTCTGCGCGGCGGTGCTCGTGCGGGATGCCCGAACGCTGGACGGCGCATTCCGCCAGGAGGCGAGCTACCTGTTTCACGACAAGGAGCAGCCCGGCTTCGACTTCATTCACCGGACCGTGGAATGCACGAAGGCCGGGCTCGGCCTGCGGTTCTTCGCCGTCCTTGCGTCCCTGGGGGAGAAAGGACTGGCGGACTACGTGGACGGACGGATCGCCCTTGCGCAGGAAGCGCATCGGTACATCAGCTCCCTGCCGGACTTCGAATGCGCCGTGCCTCCCGAGTCGAACATCCTGTGCTTTCGCATCAGGGGAGGCGACGAGCTGCAGCTTTCCGTCCGCGACGCGCTCATCCAGCGCGGAAGCCCCTACCTTTCCACGGCGGAGTTCAACGGCCGGAGATACCTCCGCATGGTCTTCATGAGCCCGGAAACGACCATGCGGGACGTGGAAAGCGCCGTTGCGGCGGCCCGCCGGACTGCTGGAGAGACACGGGCCCGGGACTGACCGCGCCGTCCCCGGCTCTCTTTCCCCTCGCCCTCTCAGTAACACGCTGTTCTCCTTCGGGTGTTATACATGCATCTCGTACCAACGGCATGGAGAATCGGGCGATGGAGAAAAACGGAATCACGATCTCGAAGCTGAGCAAGAACTACCATCTCGGGCGGACGGTCGTCCGGGCGCTCAAGGAGATCGACCTGGAGATCAGGAGCGGCTCCTTTGTGTGCGTTGCCGGCCCGTCGGGAAGCGGCAAGACCACGCTTCTCAACATGATCGGCCTGATCGACGCCCCGAGCGCGGGCGTGATCCGGATTGCGGGGGAAGACATCCAGGCCCTCCCTGAAAAGACGCGCACCCGCTATCGCAGCCGGACCCTCGGCTTCATCTTCCAGTCCTTCAACCTCCTGCCGGTGCTCGACGTGTTCGAGAACATCCACCTTCCCCTTCTCCTGCACACGGACCTGTCGCGGGAGCAGAAGCGGCAGCGGGTCATGGAGCTCGTGGAAGCGGTGGGCCTGGAAGAGCACATGCGGCACAAGCCCTTCGAGCTCTCCGGCGGCCAGCGCCAGAGGGTGGCAATTGCCCGAGCGCTTGTGACGCATCCGAAAATCGTGCTCGCGGACGAGCCCACGGCGAACCTGGACTCCGCGACGGGAGGCGAGGTTCTCGACCTGATGGAGCGGATCAACCGGGAGCGGGGAACGACCTTCATCTTCTCCTCCCACGACCCGGTCATCATGCAGAGGGCGGCGCGGGTCATCAGGCTGCATGACGGCCAGGTGGAAGCGGCATGAAGGAGCGGCTTCTCCTCTGCCTGAGGAACCTCGCGCGCCACGGCTGGAGGACGCGGATCATTCTCCTCATCGCGCTGTTCGGCTCCTTCCTGACCTTTCTCTTCGAGAACCTGATCGAGGACGTGTCCCGCAAGCAGTCGGACATGTTCGGCCGGTCGTTCTCGGGACACTTCATGGTCGTGCATCGGGATATCGAGATGGGAAGCTCCTTCGGCTTCTATCACTACGAGCCCGAGGAAATGCTGCAGCCCGACGAGATCGCCTCCGTCAAGCAATTCCTCTCCGGCATTCCCGAGGTGAGCGGGTCCCAGGAGCGTATCGTGTTCGGCGGGCTGCTCTACGCTGCCAACGACTCCGAGCGCGGCTTTCGGGGTGTGGCCATGGACATGGCCGCGTACAACCGCAACTTCACCGACCTGTACTACCAGCGCGGCACTCCGCTGGCCGCCGGGGAGACCGACGCCTGCGCCGCGTCCTGGTACGAGTACCAGCGCGACAAGATCGTCGACGTCGGGAAGAGGTACGTCTTCCTCGTTCCCAACCGCGACGGCGAGTTCGTGGACCGTTTCGTCACCGTGAAGGGCGGCATCGACTACCGCACCATGCCTCGGGACGTCATGGGGCTCAGCGCGGTGTTTTTCGACCTGGACGGCTACCGGAGCATGGTTGGCTACACGCGCCCCCTGGCCTCCGAAGTGGTCGGCTTCCTCCGTGATGCGCGGAGCGCGGGCCGTGTCCTTCCCCGGATCGACGCCTTCCTGCGCCAGAACCATCCCCGGCTCAAGGTCGTCTCCTGGCGGGAGTACGCGCCGATCTTCGCGGAGATCGTTCTCGGGTTCGACGTGATGATGAAGGCCGTGGAGGCGGTCCTCCTGGCCATCTGCGTGCTCCTCGTCGTGAAGCTCACCACGTTCTCCATCATCGAGCGCTACAGCGAGATCGGCACGATGCGCGCGCTGGGATTCTCCCGGGCGGACATTGCGCTGCAGTTCGCGCTGGAAGGGTTCCTCATCATCGCCGCCGGGTCGATTGTCGGGTTCCTCCTCGCCGGCGGCCTGATCTCCCTGTTCCACGCCACCGGGGTGAAGAACTCAGTCACGTTCTTCGCCTGGGTCATCGGGGACGGCTTCCGCCCGAGCCTCCATGCGGGCAAGGTCCTCGCGGTTGCCGCCGTGTTCGCGGCGGTTGCCGTTCTTGCGCCGCTCCTGCCGGCGCTCCAGGGGGCCCGGCTGTCCATCCTGCGGACGCTGGAGAAGAGGTAGCAGTCATGGAGCTCCTGCGATACATGCTGAGCAATCTCGTCCGGCGGCCCCTGCGCGCGCTGTTCGTGATCGTGGCCGGCTTCCTCAGCGCTGCCGTGCTCGTGTTCTCCTTCGCGCTGGGTGTGCGCGTGACCGAGCACATCCGCACGGACACCATCGCCAAGTGGACAGGTCACCTGTGGGTCTCCGCGGCGGACGACTTCGAGTTCAAGGAAGAGAAAGTACCGAGCTACGTCCGCCAGGCGGCCGACGTCCGCGCGTACCTTTCCGGCAATCCCCGGACCATCGCCATGATCCCCTGGGCGGTGACCGGGTGCGAGATCCAGGCCGGCACGGCGCGCCAGCGCGTGATGGTTACCGTCACAGATCTCGACAAGGACGAGCTGTACCGGCAGAAGACGGAGCTCGTGGAAGGGCGGTTCCCCGGCGCGGCGGACGAGTACGGTCTCCTGATCACCACGGTTCTCGCTGCCAAGTACAAGCTGAAGACGGGAGACAGCATCACCGCGTTCATCCCGTCCGCCTTCGGCGCGCGAAACGCAATGGATTTCATCGTCATGGGAATCTACCGGCCATCGGCCCCCTGGTGGGACGACGGGATCACGGTTCGGGCGCAGGACTACATCACGATGTCGGAGCTCGGGGACGCTTTCCCCTTCTACAAGGCGTACGTGAAAGACGAGGGCGCCATCGCGGGCATGGTGCGTGACCTGAAGACCCGTGCCCCTGACTTCAAGGTTCAGGGCTACCGGGACGACAATTTCGTCCGCTTCCTCCTCAGCCTGGGCACCAGCAACATCCTGCTGTTCGGCTTCATGGCGATGATCATCTTCCTTGCGCTGCTCATCGGGATCCGTTCCGTCATCCTGACGAACATCTTCGACCGGCGGGATGAGATCGGGACGCTGCGCGCCCTTGGATTCCGGCGCGGCACGGTGCGCAACCTCTTCTTCGGGGAATCGCTGGTCTCGCTTCTCATGGGCTATCTGCTGGGGGCCGTTTTCGTCGTCGCAGTCGGCTGGTACTTCGGCGCTGCCACCGTGCGTCCGCCCCTTCTCATGCTCCAGTACATGTTCGGGATGACGCGCATGGCCCTGACGGTGAACGCCGCGAGCCTCTTTGTCCCGCTCGCCCTGCTCCTGGGCGTGCTGTTTCTCACGACGTTTCGCACTGTGGGCCGCGAGACCGAAAAGCAGGCCGCGGCCCAGATGGCGAATCGATAAAGCTGCCGGAGGTTGTCCATGAAGCTTCTTGTCTTTGCCGCTCTTGCGGCGGCCGCGGCCCTGCCCCTCGCCGCGGCGCCCGTGGCCGCGGAGAGCTTTCCCGAGGGGGACGTCGCCGCGTACATCGACTCCGTCGACGCCGTGTCGCTGCCCGTGAACTGCAAGGCCCGTATGGCGGTGGTGGATACCTTTGCCAGCGGTGACGACCGCGCCACGGAAGGGTTCTTCATCCGACGGGACAACAAGGTGGTCTGGGTCGCCACGGCCCCGGCCTCCCAGAAGAACTTCGCGCTCCTGCGATCGGAAGACGTTTTCTGGCAGAGGTTCGCCACGACGAACAAGGTGGTGAAGACGTCGGCCACCGCGAACTCCCGCGGCGGGGAAACCTCCAATCTCGACCTCACGAGATTCAACACGAACCTGGACTACTCGGTGGCGTACGTCGGTGAAGAGACGGTCGACGGCAAGGCGTGCTACCAGTTCGAGCTGCGGGCGAAGAACCGGAAGCTTGCGTACAGCATCGTGCACCTCTGGGCGGAGAAGATCTCCCGCATCCCGCTGAAGAAGGCTTTCTACGCGGTCTCCGAAAAGGTGCTGAAGTACTACACCGTCACGAGCACGGAGATGAAGGACGGCCGCATTGCCGCCATGGAGATGACGTACGTTGACGCGCTGAAGCCCCAGGATACGAGCCGGCTGCGGATCTACGACATCACGCCGCTTTCCAGCGTTCCGGAGCAGTTCTTCACGAAGGAATACCTGGAGTCTGGCCGGCTGTTTCCCTACAACTTCTGATCATGAAAGAGCTCGTTGCCAGGGCGTTTGCGGGCGCAGCCGCGGCGGCCGCCGTCCTTCTCGCGGTTGCCCCGCTCCCTGCCCAGGACCAGTCCGGCTTCAAGATGAGCGGCAACGTGGATGCACAGGCCGTCTCGAGCCTGCGGAACCAGAGCTCCGTCTTCCAGGGCATTTCGCCGTTCTCCGAGGTGACCGCAGGCGGGCTGATCGACGGGAAGATGGTCTTTTCCCGCCAGTACACCACCCTGGGGCTGTTCGATTTCACGTTCCAGGAAAACAACGTTCTCGATCATGCGAACGGCGCGAAGATCGAGACGCTCAGCCTTCTCGTGAACGAGCTGTACGCCGATCTGAACTTCGGCGACCTGCTGTACCTGCGGCTGGGAAAGCAGCGGCTGAAGTGGGGAGCGGGCTTTGTCTACAATCCCTCCGACCCGGTGAACCCGCCGAAGGACCCCACGGCGCTGCGTGCCGTGAGGGAAGGAGTGACCGCGCTCAAGGTGGAGGTGATCTCGAAGCCGGTGTCCCTCATGACTTTTGGCGTGCTGTACGACGCGCTGGGACAGACCGGCGTGGGGTCCCGGCTTTCGACATCCGTCATTCCGAACACGGACGTGGCGCTCTCCGGGTACTGGAGCCAGAGCGAGTCGTGGACTGCCGCACTCAACACGTCTGTCGCGCCCCTCTATGATGTCCCGGGGTGGGACACGCTGCAGCTCTGGTTTGAAGGGAGCCTGTACGACAAGGCCCGCTATCTCGCGGCCGCCCCCGGCGCCGGCAGCCCGTACTACAGCTTCCTCACCGGGGGCACTGCCACGCTGCCCGACATCCGCACGGTGCTCCTCGCGGAGTACTACCATCTCTCCGAAGGGCTCAGCGCGGGCCAGCTCGCCGGCGCCTACCAGAACCTTCGCGCCGCGCCCGACCCGACGTCCGAGCTCCTCCTCCGGCCCGCGCGCCAGGGCTCGGACTACCTCTACGTCTCCGTCACGCAGCCGACCATCACGGATGACGGCAATCCCGTCTTCGACAAGATCGGGCTGTCCGCCTCCGGGCTCGTCAGCCTGACAGACGCCTCCTTCTTCGTGACGGCCGGCATCATCACGACGTTCGTGAAGGACTCCGAGGTCGATCTCACCGTGACGTGGGCGCACGGGGGGCCGGACACGGAGTTCGGGAACGCGCCGGCCACCGTGGGGGTCACACTGGACGTGAAGGTGTTCTTCTGACGGCCCGGCGTGCTATCGTGCAGGAATGCGATTTGCGGTGATTCTGGCCGGCGGCTCGGGCACGAGGCTCTGGCCGATGAGCAGGGTTTCTCTCCCCAAGCAGCTGCTGCCGTTCATCAGGGGAAAGAGCCTCCTCTCTCTGGCGTGGGAGCGCCTGGAAGGGATCGTGGATCCCGAGAGGCGCCTGGTCTGCGCGGCGGACGCCCACCGCGCCCTGATCGCCGAGCATCTTCCGGGCCTGGCGCCCGGTGGATTTCTCGGTGAGCCGGTCGGACGTGACACGCTGAACGCCCTGGCGTACACGGCTGCCGTGGTGGCGCGGCAGGACCCGTATGCGACGATCGCGGTGTTCACGGCGGATCACCTCATCGAGCCGGCGGACAGGTTCCGCGCCGTCGTGGCCGCAGGCTATGAGCTGGCCGAACGCCGGGAAAGCACCCTCGTGACGTTCGGCATCACGCCGCGCTCCCCGTCCACCAGCTACGGCTACCTCAGTCTCGGCGCGCCGCTGGCAGAGACAGGGGGCGCCCGGATCGTCCAGCAGTTCAGGGAGAAGCCGGACGCCGCCACCGCGGAGTCCTGGGTGGCCGCCGGCCCGGAGCGCTTCCTCTGGAACAGCGGGATGTTCGTGTGGCAGGCCTCGACGTTCCTCGAATGCGTGCGCCGCTACGAGCCGGCGACGTTCGACGCCCTGCGCCGCGCCGGCGACGCCTGGGGCACTCCGGCGTTCGGCGGAGTGATGGCGTCCGTCTACCCGTCCCTGAAAAAGATCAGCGTGGACTTCGCGGTAATGGAGAGGGCGGCTCGTGATCCGCTGGTGACGGTCGCGGCCCTGCCCATGGAGCTCTCCTGGCTGGACATCGGGTCCTGGCCGGCATTCTCCGAGACCTGCCGGGCGGACGACGCCGCCAACTCCATCTCCGCCGGCAGGAGTATCCTCCTGGACTGCCGCGAAACCCTCGTCGCCTCCAGCGATCCCGGGCACCTCGTTGCGGCGCTGGGCTGCGACGACCTGGTGATCGTTCATACTCCCGACGCCACTCTCGTCTGCAGCCGCGACCGGGCGGAAGACGTGAAGAAGCTGCACGCGATGGCGGCGGAGCGCTTTGGCCGGCAGTACGAGTAAGGCTTTCAGATCACGACGATCGCCAGCACCACGACGAACAGGGACAGCGGATACAGGCAGGCGCGGTTGAAGAAGGTCAGCGCGGACTTTCGGTCCAGGGCGCGCTGCCATGCCACGGACGGCAGAACCAGGAACCAGGCGGCCGCTGCGAGCGCTCCCGCCTCGTAGACCGCCCCGTACCGCAGCGGAGAGACGAGCGGGAAGAGCAGGCTGCACGCCACGGTCACCATCATGATGGAGAACGAGACCCGGGCGCCCGCTTTCTTGCCGAACCTCGCCGGGATCGTCCTGATGCCGAGGACCGCGTCTTCCTCGACGTCCGTCCAGTCGTTGGCGATGTTGCGGCACCCGATTTCCCATGTGAATGCCCAGAGGAAGAAGAGTGCAAGCAGGCCGGCCGGCGGAACGGCGGTCACCGCGTAGAGCGCCGCCAGGCCGCCGACGGCCACGTTGAAGCCCGTGAAGACCGTCTTTGCCGGCGTGACCTTCAGGAGCATGCAGTAGACCACCTCGAAACCGGCAGCCGCGAGAAGAAGCCACGCGCAGGCCGGCCTCACGAGGAAAGCGAGGACGAACGAGAGCGCGCCCCAGGAGATGACCCAGGCGACGCTCGCGCCGAAGGAAAGCTTGCCCTGCGCCAGGGGATGGCGGAGGCCGAGGGAGTCCAGGTCGAACTGCGACTGCGATCCCCCGGGAGAGGCGGCCAGGCTGGCCATCTTCTGCGCATCGACCCTGCGGTCCATGACGTCGTTGAGGCCGAAAATTGCCGTGAGGCCGGCGCATGCGGCGAGGAGGCCCAGGACGATCGTGCGCGCCGGCGGCAGCCCGCCCCGGGAGAGAAGCGCGCCGATGGCGAGATACGGAACATCGAGAACGGTGTGGCTCATGCGCGACAGCCCGAAGTACTTGCGGGCTTCCCGCAAAACGACAGAGAGGCCGCTCACGGGACAGCCGCCGGCGCGACAGCCGGTATGGCCGCTCGGAAGGCCAGGGCGCCGGAGGCCGTCTGCAGGCGGTACGGCGTGCCGGCCGGCACCAGGACGGCTGATCCTCGATTCAGGTCCATCGTCCTTCCCTTCGAAATCAGCGCGCCGGCGCCCTCGATGACCAGGAGGCACTGCGCTCCGTGCGCCGCGTTCTCCGTGACGGGCCGGCCCTCTGCCAGATCGATCCGTTCGAGCACGAACTCCTCCGAGGGCGTCTCGTAGAAGGAAACGCCTTCCCCTTTCATACGGGCGGCGAGCACCGGTGGATGGCCGTCCGTGAATGTCACGACCCGCAGGAGCTCTTCCGTGTCCACGGTCTTGGTCGTGAGCCCCCCGCGCAGCACATTGTCGGAGTTCGCCATGAGCTCCACGTTCGTTCCCTCGAGATACGCGTGAAGGACTCCCGCGGGCTGGTACGTTCCCTGCCCGGGATGCAGATGGAGGAGGTTCATCAGGTAGATGGAGAAGATTCCCCGGTCCACGGATCCGCCCGGGAGAGGCATGTCCCGGGCAGCGCGCAGCGCCCAGAAGTCCGCGGTGTCCTTGTCCAGGCCGTCGTCTCTTTCCCGGCGCTCCAGCCGGGCGACGAGAGGCCCCAGCGTCGCATCCACCTCCGTCTGCGGCATGGTCATGACGCGCGTGTACAGCGCGCGCAGCGCCTCCGGGCGCGCGCCCGGCTGACTCGGCGCGCTGAATCCCGGCATGAGACGGCCGAGCTCGAAGGAACCTTCGAGAATCGCTTCGATCTCCTCCAACGGCCGAAAGCCGTGGAGCATCCAGAACTCGCTCAGGCAGGCGTGCACTTCCGGCTTGTGATTGTCGTCACGATAGGTGCGCCGCGGAGCATCGAAGGGTATTCCCGCGGCATTCTCCCGGGCATAGCCCGCCGCGGCCTGCTGCCGGCTGGGGTGCGCCTGGATGGAGAGCATTTCACGGGCATCCAGGACTTTCAGGAGAAACGGAAGCCTGCCTCCGAACCGCTCTGCATCGGCCCCGAGGATCTCTCCGCCGGCCGCTGCCACGAGGCGATCCAGGCCGATCCGCGCGTCGCCGATCACGGCGCGTGACGGGGCAAGCGGGTGCGCGCCGAACCAGAGCTCCGCGTGCGGGAGTCCCCGGGGGTTGTCCCGTCCCAGGAGCGCTGGTATGTACGTCAGCCCGCCCCAGGGGTACGCCTGGACGGCGCCTTCAAGGAAGATGGGGCCGGGCGATGCCTTGAAAGACCCCACCGCGTCCATCTGGACCGTTTCTGCTTCCAGCCGGCTGACGATCCCTTCCGGCGACACGGCGCTTCCGGCGATCAGCTCTGCCCGGTCTTCTGTATCCGCGACCGCGTAGATGCGCAGCTCGGGCGCGTTGCCGGAGGCTCGGATGTGGACGATGTCCCCGTTCTCGAATCCGATCCGCACGCCGTCCAGCCAGTTGATCCAGGAGACGGGTCCGAAGCCGTCACGCTTCGCGAAGCAGCGCTCGATGCTGTCCCGGATCATGGCAACCTCACGGCCAAACGGCTGGCGCGCATCCGTGACGGATCCATCGCGGGGAGAGAAAGCGCGGATGAGGGCCTGCGCGCGGTCCCGGGGAAACGGCCGGACGAGCGCGGATCTTCCGAACCGCGGCGGCAGCCGGAAAAAAAGATCCCCCAGCCGGACGCCGGAGCCCGGCCCCGCGCAAAGAACAGCCAGGATCGGCAGGAACGCGTCCCTGCTCGGCAGGGCCTCCAGGATTCCTCCGCCCGGCACAGCCAGAGGCTCGGCCGTGAGAAAGCCGCCGTTCGCCTCCCATCCCACCTGGCGCATGGCGGCGATGACCCAGGGAGAGCCGATCCGCGTCTTCACGGGCCGTATGCCCCGGGGCGCGAAGTGCGCATCTACCGCATCGCTCACGCTGATGGGAACCGCGATCTCCCGCGCCCGCAGGAAATCCGCCGTCACGATTCCCAGGAGGTCTCCCGGAAAGAACCGGACCCGGCCTGACTCGACGCCCAGCACGAGGGGCCGGTCGCCGTCGCCGTCGGTGGACACCACGGCGTCTATCGAGGCGCCGCTGTTCGCATCCACGAGAGCCTGGATGGCGCTGATCATCCGCGCGTCCACGGCCTCGGTGTCGACCGCGACGAACTCGTCGCTCCGTCCCGCGGGGACGACCCGCGCTCCCAGCTCCTCCAGCACGTGGACGAGAATGTCGCGGGATACGGAGGAATGCTGGTACACAAGGACTCGGATCCCGGTGAGAGAGCCCTGGGGGAAAGCGCTCGTGTAGCGGCGAACGTACTCGTCAGCCGCATCCGCAGACGCCGCTGGCAGCAGCGCTCCGTGCTCCGGCCTGAGGGATCCTCTCTCGTCGAACGGTGACTCGGCGATCGGCCTGCTGTACTCCCTCTCCCTGACGGCCTTGATCGCGTCCTGGATCGGCTTCTCGTCGTCTTTCAGGACTTCTCCGGCCTTTTTTGTGAGCTTGATTCCGTTTCGGTCAAAGGGGATGTGGCTCCCGGTGACCATGATCCCCGGAGCGCCGCGCTTCATCGCGGAGAGAAGAAGGGCCGGGGAAGGCACCCGGCCGAAATGAACGGGTGAGGCGCCGGCGTCCGTGACGGCGCGGAAGGCCGCGCCGAGAATGGCCTCCGTGCTCGGTCTGAGGTCCCCGCCCAGGCAGACGGGGCCGCCGGCCCGGAGCTCTCCGATGCTCCCCAGGAAGTCGAGAAAACCCCGGACCGCGGCGTACGCTTCGAGATCCGTGATGTCCGAAACGAGTCCCCGCAGGCCGCTCGTGCCGAATGCGAGCTCGACGGGCGCGTATGTCAGCGACTGCCGAAGGGTCGGGGACCGTCCGCGGCTCACTCGATTTGCGCCTGCCTCTGCCGCGCACCCGGCGTCTTCTTTCCCAGGGTGTTCAGCATGATGACGCCGGCCACCGTGATCAGACCGCCCAGGACGGAAAGCGGGCTCGGCACTTCCCCGAGCACGAGCAAAGCGATGATCAGCGAGAGGATCGGTGAAAGGTTGAGGGTGCTCGTCACGCGCGAAACGTCCGCCCGCGACAGCGCGACTGACCACAGGACGTAGCCGATGGCCGCCGGGAAGATCCCGAGGTAGACGACGGCAAGCGTGGACTCGATGCTCGCCTTTCCAAGCTGCGAGATCAGCCCGGGCAGGTAGATGAGCATGAAAAAGGTGCCCGTCCAGATCGTGTACGTGGTGAGCTGAAGCCCGGTATAGCGCGACAGGTACGGTTTCTGGATCACGAAGTAGAGGCTCTCGCCGAACGCGGCAAGGACGATGAAGAGAGCCGCGGGCTCGAACTTCAGGCCTGTCCCGGTGCCCAGGGAGATGATGGCCACGCCGCCGAAGCTGACGAAGGCTCCGAGCCACCCGAGGGCCGTCAGGCGTTCACGGAGGAAGATGACGGCGAGCAGAGTGGAGAACACGGGGACCGAGGCAACGATGAAACTCGCGGCGCCCGCGGGGACGACGACCTCCCCGGCGTTCAGGCCCACGTGATAGACGGTGAACCCGAGGAAACCCATGACGAACAGCATCGGGATGTCACGGGGAGCCGGCAGGGGCAGGTGCGTGATCAGCGCGTAGACAAGAAGGGCGATGGAGGCAACGGCGAAGCGAAGGAGGGCGAGCTGGCCCGGTCCAAAGCCGCGGAGGCCGAGCCTGATGCCGGCAAAGGCGGATGCCCAGAGGACGAGGGAAATCGTCAGGGCGATGAAGAGCGCCGAGCGGCCGCCGGCTTTCGGATTCATGCGGACTTATAACACGGAAAGCTCTCCCGCGGGAACCGCGGGGGTGAGCCGGGCCGAGACGGGGTGTATACTGGGGGTCACGGGGAGGGAGCAATGAAAGCCATCGTCATGCAGGAGAACGGCGGGCCCGACGTGCTGAAGCTCGAAGACGCGAGCATTCCCGAGCCCGGGCCCGGGGAGGCGCGGATCAGGATCGAGTATGCCGGGGTGAACTTCATCGACGTGTACGGCCGGCGGGGGCTGTACAAGGGCCAGCTCCCCCGGATCCTGGGTGATGAGGGCGCGGGCATCGTCGACGAGGTCGGCACCGGCGTCACCGAGGTCAGGCCCGGGGACCGGGCGGCCTGGGCCATGCAGACCGGTTCCTACGCGGAGTACGCCGTGGTGCGCGGCGCCATGCTCATCCGTGTTCCGGATGGCCTGGAGACGAAGCAAGCGGCGGCCGCGATGCTCCAGGGAATGACGGCGCACTACCTTGCCGCAAGCACCTTCGCCCTGGGTCCCCAGCACACGGCACTCGTTCATGCGGCCGCCGGCGGCACGGGAAGGCTCCTGGTCCAGGTTGCTCGTCTCCGGGGAGCCCGGGTCATAGCGACTGCGTCCACGGAGGAGAAAGCCGCCCTGGCGCGCTCGGCAGGCGCCGAGCACGTCATCCTTTACGTGAAAGAAGATTTCGAGGCCGAGACACGCCGGCTCAGCGCCGGCCGGGGCGTGGACGTGGTCTACGATTCGGTGGGGCAGGCGACGTTCGAGAAGAGCCTCGGGTGCCTGCGGCCCCGCGGCACCCTCGTTCTGTTCGGCCAGTCCAGCGGGCCGGTGGCGCCGTTCGATCCGCTGATCCTGAACCGCAAGGGCTCCCTGTTCCTCACCCGGCCCAGCCTCGGGTACTACATCTCTGACCGCGACGAGCTGGTGAGGCGTTCCGGGGACGTGCTGGGATGGGTGGCCGCCGGGAGACTGGAGCTGCGCATCGACAGGATCTTCCCCCTCGCGGAGGCTGCGGAAGCCCACCGGTACCTGGAGGCCCGCAAGACCACGGGAAAGGTTCTTCTGAAAGTCAGCTGACAGCCAGGGGCAGGCGGACCGTGAAGACCGTTCCCCGCCCGGGCTCGCTCCTGAAAGCGATGCTTCCGCCGTGCTCCTCGAGGATGTTGCGGCAGATCGAAAGCCCCAGGCCGGTGTTCTTGCGGCTCAGCTTGGTCGTGAAGAACGGGTCGAAGACGCGTTCGCGGATGTCGGGTGGGATGCCGCAGCCGTCATCCCCGATCTTCACCTCCGCCCAGTTCTCCGGCGCGCGCTTCACGGCAATGGAGATCCTCCCGCCGCTGAGGACCGCATCCACCGCGTTGGAGGCGAGGTTGAGCACGACCTGCGTCAGCCGGTTCTCGTCTCCCCGGGCGGGCACGCTCTCGGGGTCGAGGTCCAGGTCGACGGACACCGACTTCTCCCGGAAGGAGTGCTGGAGGAGGATGACGGCATTCTCCACGACCTCCCGCACGTCCACCTCCCCCCGGGGCACGGAGACCATGCGGGAGAAGGACAGGAGGCTGGAAACGATCTCCGAGATTCGGGAGACCTCCCGCTCGATGCGGGAGAGCCGCTCGTTGATCTCCCCGTCCACGGACTTCGTGCGGATCACCTCCAGGTAGTTCTGGATCACGAACAGCGGGTTGTTCATCTCGTGCGCGACTCCCACGGCAAGCTGCGCCACCGTGGACATCTTCGCGTTCTCCAGCACAACGTCGTTCATGTACCGGCTCAGGGACACGTCTTCGATCACGAGGATCGACCCCGCGATCTCTCCGCCGCGCTCGCTCACCGGGGTGGCGCTGATCCGCAGGGTCTTGCCGGATTTCAGCTTCAGCTCCTGCGGTCTGCCCCACGCCGTCACGTCTCCCCGCAGGGCGTCCGCGGCGGCGCGCTCGGCCGCGATGTTGACGAGCACCTCCGCGAAGGGGTGATCCACCCCGGACTCGTCGAGGAGGCACAGCTCGTGGGCCGCCATGTTGTACAGCTGGATGGCGCCGGCCCTGTCCACGAGGACGATGCCCACCGGGAACACCTGGATGATGTTCTGCAGATCCCTGGTGAGCCTCTGCAGCATCGTGACCTCGCGCGTGTTGGCCAGCTCCTCCACGCTGAAGGAGTACGTGAGCTCGAACAGGCGCAGCCGGTCCAGTCCCCGGGTTTCCGTGGTGAGACGGCGGTGCCCGCCCCGCAGGATCGTCACCCGGTCCGCGAGGCTGAGGACCTCGTCCATGTCGTGGCTGATGTAGATGATCCCGCACCCGCGGTCCCGCAGGTCGAACAGCGAACGGTAGATCGTCTTCATCTCCACGGGGGTGAGCTTGTTGGACAGCTCGTCCAGGATGAGGATCTTCGGGCCCCGGGCAAGGGCGCGGGCGTACTCCACCATGTGCTGGTGTGCTCTCTTGAGCTTGGCCAGGGGAACGCGCAGGTCGAACGTGCATTCCAGCTTCCCGAGAATCTCCGCGGTCCGCCTCTCCATCTCCCGGTGGTCCAGCCTCCGGGGCCAGCGGCGGATCATGCGGCCGCTGAAGACGTTTTCCACCGTGTCCAGGTGGGGGATGATGGAGAGGTCCTGGTAGACGATCCCGATTCCGTCGGCAATGGCGCTCTTGGGCGTCGGCGCGCCGGCCCGGCGGCCGTCCAGGATGATTGTCCCTTCCTCGATGCGCGCCGCGCCGCTGAGGATTTTCACGAGCGTGGACTTGCCGGCCCGGTGCTCGCCCACGAGGGCGTGGATCTCCCCGGCGTACAGGTCGAAGTCCACCCCGTCCAGGGCGGTGACACTGCCGTAGGACACGTGGATGTTGCGCAGCTCCAGGAGCTTTGGTCGTTCCGGCACCGTCCGCCTCTCCGCTATCCCATCCCGAGCTTCTTCATGCGGTTGTACAGCGTCTTGCGGTCGATGTGGAGGATCCGCGCCGCTTCCGTCTTCGAGCCGCCTGCCCGGGTGATAGCCTCCGAAATGATCTGGCGGGCTGACGAAGCGAACCGGTCCGGCAGCGCATCACCGGCGAGACCCCGGTACTGCGGCGAGAGGTGAGCGCGTTCAATGGGACCGCCTTCGCAGAAGATCACCGCACGCTCGATGAGGTTCTTCAGCTCGCGGACGTTCCCCGGCCACGTGTGCTCGGAAAGGACGCCGGCCACGTCGTCCGTCAGGCCCAGGCCTTCCCGTCCGTACTCTCCGGCGAACCGGCGCAGGAAGTGGGCGGCCAGCGGCATGATGTCCCCGGGCCGTTCGCGAAGCGGAGGGATGCGGACCTCCACGACAGCAAGCCGGTAGTACAGGTCCTCCCGGAAGACTCCGGCGCGGATGGCAGCCTCCACGTCGCGGTTCGTCGCGGCCACCACCCGGCAGCTCGTGCGGACCGTCTCGACACCCCCCAGGCGGGTAAAGCGCTTCTCCTGCAGGACCCGCAGCATCTTGGCCTGGGTGGCAAGGCTCATCTCGCCGATCTCATCCAGGAAGATTGTCCCGCCGTCAGCAACCTCCAGAAGCCCCTGCTTGCGCCCGCGCGCGTCCGTGAACGCTCCGCGCTCGTGGCCGAACATCTCGTTTTCCAGAAGCGTTTCCGGCATGGCAGCGCAGTTGACTTCCACCCACGGTCCTTCGCTGCGACCGCTCTCCCGGTGGATCAGCCGCGCCACCAGCTCCTTCCCCGTGCCGGTCTCGCCGCGGATGAGGATGGGCGCTTCGGTGGGCGCGGCCCGCCTCACGAGCGTCAGCGCCTCCTCCATCGCGGGGTCGGTGCTGATGATCGTCTCGTCCTCTTCCCGTGCTTCCCGCTCGGGCCGCTCGGAGAGGATCCGCTGGATCTGCGCCAGCAGGGCGGAGGAACGGATGGGCTTGGTAAACACGTCCGCCGCGCCGTACTTCATGGCAGCCACGGAGGTCTCCACGGTCGCGAAACCCGAGATGATCACCACGGGAAGGTCCGGGAACCGTGACTTCATCGTTTGGAGAAGCTCGATTCCGCCGATGCCGGGCATGCGCAGATCCACGAGCGCGAGGCCCGTCGATCGGGGATCTACCGCTGCGACCGCGCGCAGGGGGTCGGTGACAACGGTAACCGCAAATCCCTTGCCTCGGAAGAGCTCCGACAGGGATTCGCAGACGGCTTCGTCGTCATCCACAACCAGGATCTCGCGGCGCATGAAGAAGGATTATAGACGATGAGTCGACTCTCCGCACTCACCCCTCCGCCCCGGCTTTGCAGGGGCAAAACGCCGCCATTGCCGACGGGGGGCCGGGCGGGTTTCCGCCCCGGCGTCGCGTGGGCAAATCTCTCCCCACGAGCGGGAATGGACGGGCAAAACCATCCTCGATCATGATGCGCCCGGCCGGCGCCCCGGGGCGCCTCCCGCTCCGCGCCGGCTCCTAATTCATCTTAGCGCAAGAGAATATCGCGCCAGCTGTCAGGCCGGCCCGCCTGGGTGCCATTGGCACGCAACGTGCATCACTTCGAGCGCCTCGACCGCTTTTCTCGCTGCGGACACGGAAATCGAAAGGAGCACCACCGTTGGAGACCGCATCGAAAGCCACCGGGAAACCTGCCCTCCAGTATGTCCGGCGGGCCCTTGAGAATCGCGAAATGGGGGTCTTCCTGGCCCTCCTGGCGCTCATCCTGGTGATGAGTCTCCTCAGCCCGTACTTCCTCAAGCCTCTGAACATCTTCAACGTGCTGCGCGGGATGTCGACCATTGCGATCATGTGCATCGGCGTCACCATGGTCATCATCACCGGCGGCATCGACCTGTCCGTCGGGTCCCTTCTCGCCGTCACCGGCATGTTCACCGCGCGCCTGATGTACGCCGGGGTCTACCCGTGGCTGTGCGTTGCCGCGGGCTTCGGCCTGGGTTTTGCCCTCGGGCTCCTCAACGGAACGGTCATCACGAAGATCAAGGTCAACGCGTTCATCACGACGCTCGGCATGATGAGCATTGGCCGCGGGCTCACCTACCTCCTGGCAACGGGCGTGCAGGGCACCGTGGCATCCAACATCCCGATGCGAGATCCTTCGGTGAACTTCATCGGCGACGGGTACTTCGGCCCCGTGCCGTTTCCGATCCTCGAGATGGCGTTCCTGGTCGTCGTGTTCTCCTGGTTCCTCGCCAACACGGTCCTGGGCCGGCAGATCTACGCCGTGGGCTCCAACGAGGAAGCCGCACGGCTTTCGGGAGTCAACGTGGACCGCGTGAAGCTGTTCACCTACACGGCAACCGGCGTCCTGTGCGCGCTGGCCGGCATCATGAGCGGCGGCCTGCTGGCCACGGCGGCGACGAACGCGGGGGAGGGAAACGAGCTGGACGTGATTGCCGCCGTCGTCATCGGTGGGGCGAGCCTCTCCGGCGGCGTGGGCACCATCATCGGCGCCGTCATCGGCGCGGCCATCATGGCTGTCCTTCGAAACGCGTTCGTCCTTCTCCACCTGCCGGCGTTCCTCCAGACGATCTCCATCGGCGTCGTGATCATCCTCGCGGTTGCCTCGGACAACCTGCGGCGGCGCCCCGGCCAGGCGTAGGAAACATGGGTGTCAAAGCCGGACGGTGTCCGGATCAAAGCAGCACGCATCTGGAAAGGAGCATTGGGATGACGAGAAAGATTCTCGTTCTCGCGGTTCTGCTCGCGTTCGTGGGCGTGGGCCTGTGGGCCGGGGCCCAGGGAGAAAGCAAGAAAGCGCTTCCCCCGGGACCCGCGTTCGACAGCGCCACCACGCCGGCGGACGAAGG
>DATKLM010000116.1:0-36130 GCA_035542415.1 Spirochaetia bacterium | reverse complement strand
AGGGTTACATCAAGACCTTCAAGAAGGTGAGCCAGGACGGGCGCAACCTGATCCGGATCTTTCTGAAGTATGACGGGAAGAACGAGCCGGTCATCCACGGCCTGAAGCGGATCTCCACGCCCGGGCGCCGGATGTACGCGGGCTACCGGACGCTTCCCCGCGTTCTCAACGGCTTCGGGACGCTGATCGTCACGACGTCCGTCGGGGTGACCACCGGCCGCAAGGCGCTGGAGAAGAAGGCCGGCGGCGAGATCTTGTGCACCGTCTGGTAGGCAAGGAGAACCCACTGTGTCGCGAATCGGACGTTTACCGGTCAAGATCCCCAAGGGCGTCAAGGTCACCGTGAAGGACGGCGAGGTGCTCCTGGAGAGCTCGAAGGGCAAGGTGGTGCAGGGCTACGCGCCGGAGGTCACCGTGAAGACCGAAGGAGACCTCCTCATGGTGGGCCGGCAGGAGGACACCATCAAGGGCAGGAGCCTCCACGGCCTGTACCGCAACCTCCTCAAGAACGCCCTCATCGGCCTTTCGGATGGATTCTCCAAGTCCCTCGTCATCTCGGGCGTCGGCTACAAGGCCGAGGTGAAGGGGAAGTCCCTCGTCCTCACCCTGGGCTACTCCACACCCATCGAGTACCCCATTCCGCCGGGGATCACGATGGACGTGGAGGCAAACACCCGCATCGTGGTGAAGGGCTCGGACAAGCAGAAGGTCGGGCAGATCTGCTCCGAGATCCGCTCCTTCCGGCCCGTGGAGCCGTACAAGGGCAAGGGGATCAAGTACGAAAACGAGTACGTGCGCCGCAAGGTCGGGAAGTCCGGCATCAAGTAGGAAGAGGCCATGAAGAAGATCAACGACAAGGCGCGCAAGCGCTTGAAGAGAAAGGCGAGCATCCGCAAGAAGATCAGCGGGACAGCGGAGAGGCCGCGGCTCAGCGTCTACAAGTCCAACCGCTACACCTACGTCCAGGCCATCGACGACGTGAAGGGCGTGACCCTCGCCGCCGCCTCCAACCTGGAAAAGGACCAGAAGGGCATGGGGAACAAGGTGGGAGGACTTGAGAAGCTGGGCCAGCTCATCGCGGAGAGGCTCAAGTCGAAGAACATCGCGGCGGTCGTGTTCGACCGGAACGGCTACCGCTACCACGGGAAGGTCAAGGCCGTGGCGGAAGGCGCCCGCAAGGCCGGCGTGAAGCTGTAAGGGAGAAGGCAGTGGCAGGAGAACAGGATCGGGATCGGGGCCAGGGCGAGTTCCTTGAGAAGCTGGTGAAGTTGAACAGGGTCGCCAAGGTCGTGAAGGGCGGCCGGCGCTTCTCCTTCTCCGCTCTCACGGTGGTCGGGGACCGTGCCGGCCGCGTGGGGTACGGATTCGGCAAGGCCAACGACGTGTCCGACGCCATCCGCAAGAGCATCGAGAAGGCCAAGAGGAGCATGGTCCAGGTGCCGGTGAAGAAGGCGACGCTTCCCCACCAGGTCATCGGGAAGTTCAAGAGCGCCCAGGTGCTCCTGAAGCCCGCGGCGCCCGGCACGGGCGTCATTGCCGGCGGCCCGGTGCGGGCCGTCATGGAAGCGGCGGGGATCCACGATATCCTCTCCAAGTCCATCGGGTCCTCCAACGCCATCAACACGGTGAAGGCCGTCTTCCAGGGCCTCGGCTCTCTCATGGATCCCCGCCTCATCGCGGCGAACCGGGGCAAGAGCCTGAAGGACATGTGGGGGTAGGGATCATGGCAGGCAACACTCTGCGGATCAAGCTCGTTCGCAGCACCATCGGCTGCGTGCCGTCTCATCGCAGGACGGTGGCCGCCCTCGGGCTGCGCAAGCTGGGCGCCGTGGTGGAAAAGGCGGCGACGCCGGCCGTCCTCGGGATGGTCCGCTCCGTCTCCTATCTGCTCGACGTCGAGGAGATCAATTAACCATGGAAGGATTCACGTTTCGCGCGCCCAAAGGCCGCAAGAAGAACAAGAGGCTCGGCCGGGGAGTCGGGTCCGGGCACGGCAAGACGGCGGGCAAGGGCACGAAAGGCCAGAAGGCCCGCGCCGGCGGAGGGGTCAGGCTGGGCTTCGAGGGAGGCCAGATGCCCCTGTTCCGCAGGATTGCCCGGCGCGGATTCTCCAACTATCATTTCAAGCGGGTGTATCAGATCGTCAACGTCTCCGATCTCAACCGCTTTTCCGACGGCGAAACGGTGAATCCGGACACTCTCCGGGCCCGGGGGCTTGCGCGCAAGGCGAGCCTGCCGGTGAAGATCCTGGGGATGGGCGAGCTTGCCCGCAAGCTCGTCGTTGAGGGCGCGAAGGTCTCCAAGGCCGCGCGCGACAAGATCGAAAAGATGGGCGGGCGCATCGCGGACGGGAATGGGGGAGAGGCCCCGACGAAATAATGGCGAATCCGATTGTCGACATCTTCCGGGTCAAGGAGTTGAGGGACCGCATCCTCTTCACCATCGGCATCCTCGTGATCTACCGCCTGGGAACGATCCTTCCGGTCCCGGGCGTCAACATCGCGGCGCTCAAGATGTACTTCGCCGCGCAGGGCACGTCGGGGGCGATGGGGATCGAGGACTTCCTCGACTTCTTCGCGGGCGGGGCATTCAAGAACTTCTCCATCTTCATGCTGTCCATCATGCCCTACATCTCGATGTCGATCATCATGCAGCTCGTCACCATCGTCTTTCCGCGCCTGAAGAAGATCTCCGAGGAGGAGGGCGGGAAGAAGAAGATCAACCGCTGGACCCGCTACGGGACGGTGTTCGTCTGTATCGTCCAGTCCTACACGGTCACCGTGTACGCCAACCGCATCCCGGACGCCATCTCCATGCAGAGGCTGCCCTTCATCCTCCTCGCGATGCTGACCATAACCACGGGAACGATGTTCCTCATGTGGCTCGGTGACCAGATCACCCGGCGGGGCATCGGGAACGGGATCTCCATGATCATTTTCGCGGGGATCGTGGCCCGCATCCCGGGCGCGCTCTGGACGCTCGTGCTCGCCATCCAGCGCCGCGAGCTGAACCCCGTGTTCGTCATCATCGTGCTGGCGCTCTTCGTCGTGGTCGTGGCCCTGGTCATCATCGAGCAGCAGGGCCAGCGCAAGATCCCCGTGCACTACGCGAAGCGGGTCATCGGGCGCCGTATGTACGGGGCGCAGAACACGTATCTCCCGTTCAAGGTGAACCCTTCCGGGGTCATTCCGGTGATCTTCGCCTCCTCCGTGCTCGTGTTCCCCATCCAGATCGCGCAGAACCTCGGCGCGCGTGTGGAGTGGCTCTCCCGCTTCGCCGCGTGGCTGCACCCGCAGGGCCTGCCGTACGTGGTGGCGTACGCCATGCTCATCATCTTCTTTGCCTACTTCTACACGCAGGTCACGCTGAACCCGGTGGAGATCTCCAAGCACATCCGTGAGAACGGGGGGTCCATCCCGGGGATCCGCAGCGAAAAGATGGAGGAGTACCTCTCGCGGATCCTCTACAGGATCATCCTCCCCGGGTCGCTCTTCCTGGCGTTCATCGCCATCATCCCGACGCTGGTGCAGACCCTGTTCCGGTTTCCCAGCGCGGTGGCCTACCTCATGGGAGGCACCTCACTCCTCATTCTCGTCGGCGTGGACCTGGACACGATGTCCCAGATCGAGGGGTACCTGCGGATGCACCACCACGACGGGATCGTCAAGCGGGGCAAGATACGTTCCCGCAACCTGTAACGGAGGCCGTGACATGAAAGTGCGCGTCAGCGTGAAGCCGATCTGCGACAAGTGCAGGGTGATCAGGCGCCGGGGCGTCGTTCGCATCATCTGCTCGAACCCCAAGCACAAGCAGCGCCAGCGGTAGACAAAGGAGAGCATGGATGGCACGTATTGCCGGTGTCGATCTTCCCAACAAGCACGTGGACGTCGCCCTGACCTACATCTACGGGATCGGGGTCACCTCCGCGCGGAAGATCTGCGGGGCCACGGGTGTGGATCCCATGAAGCGCACGAACGATCTCTCCGCCGACGAGGTGAACAAGCTTCGGACGGTCATCGAGAGCGACTACAAGGTTGAAGGGCGCCTGCGCACCGAGGTCTCCCTGAACATCAAGAGGCTCATGGACATCGGCTGCTACCGCGGCATCCGCCACCGCCGCGGTCTCCCCGTGAGGGGGCAGCGGACCAAGACGAACGCCCGCACGCGTAAAGGCAAGCGGAAGACCGTGGCCGGGAAGAGGAAGAAATAACCCATGGCGAAAGCAAAGGGCAAAAAGGAAAAGAAGAAGAACATAGCCGAAGGGAGGGCCTACATCCAGGCCACCTTCAACAACACCATCGTGACCATCACGGACCTCATGGGAAACACCATCTCCTGGGCGTCCGCGGGAGCGCTGGGGTTCAAAGGCGCCAAGAAATCGACACCCTTCGCCGCGCAGACCACCGCGGAATCCGCGGGAAGCAAGGCGATGGAGCAGGGACTGCGGGAGCTGGTCGTGCTCGTGCGCGGCCCCGGCGTCGGCTCCGAGGCCGCCATCCGCGCGTTCGGGGTCCTGGGGATCAGGGTGCGTTCAATCAAGGACATCACCCCCATCCCCCACAACGGATGCCGGCCCCCGAAGAAGCGGCGCGTATAAAAGGGAGGAGGAATCGTGGGAAGGAACATCGGCCCCCAGTGCAGGCTCTGCAGGGCCCAGGGGTATAAGCTCTATCTGAAGGGGGACCGCTGCAAGGGCCCCAAGTGCCCCGTGACCAGAAAGAAGGGGGCCCCCGGCAAGGGCCCGCGAAGCCGCACGAAGAAGATCTCGGACTACGGCGTGCAGCTGCGGGAGAAGCAGAAGCTCAAGAGAATGTACGGGATGCTCGAGGGGCAGTTCCATCTCTTCTTCGGCAAGGCTGTCCGCCGCAAGGGGG
The DNA here is from genome assembly GCA_035542415.1 of Spirochaetia bacterium. Taxonomy (GTDB): domain Bacteria; phylum Spirochaetota; class Spirochaetia; order SZUA-6; family Fen-1364; genus Fen-1364. The sequence continues at coordinate 31,256 of DATKLM010000116.1, read as the reverse complement.
TCACCGGAGAGAACCTCATCCAGATGCTCGAGAGGCGCCTGGACAACGTCGTGTACCGCATGCACCTGGCCCCGTCGCGCAAGTCCGCCCGGCAGCTCGTGCTCCACGGACACATCGCCGTGAACGGACGGCGGGCCTCCATCCCCTCCCAACTCGTGAAGGAGAACGACGAGGTGGCCGTGCGGGAACCCAGCACGAAGCTCACCGCGATCAAGGAGAGCCTCAAGGAGTACTCCCGGGCCGGGATCGTACCCTGGCTTGAAATCGACCCGGATCGGATGGTCGGCAAGGTCCGTGCCATTCCCCGGCGCAGCGAGATCAGTGACCTCGCGGATATCAGAGAGCAGCTGATCGTCGAGCTGTATTCGAAGTGAGGTTTTTTCGATGGTAAGAAAGAACCTTCTGAAGGGATTCAAGAAACCGAAGGGCATCACCTTCGAGCACAGCGAGGTGGAGGCCAACTACGGCCGGTTCGTCGCCTACCCGTTCGAGCGCGGCTACGGCGTCACCATCGGCAATACCCTGCGCCGCATCCTCCTGTCCTCCATCCAGGGATACGCCGTCTCCGCCGTGAAGATCACGACGTACAAGGATGACGGCACCCCGCACACCATTGCGAGTGAGTACGAGCCCATCCCCCAGATGGTGGAGGATACGCCGGACTTCATCAACAACCTCAAGCAGGTCCAGGTGAGGCTCGGCGGTGACCTGGAGGAGAAGACGATCATCGTGGAGGCGAAGGGCTCGAAGACGCTCACCGCGAGCGACCTCGCCGTGGACAACGACGTGGAGATCTTCAACGAGAAGCTCCCCATCGCCACGCTCATGGACAAGGCCAACCTGGAGTTCGAGATCCAGATCAACCTCGGGCGCGGGTACGTGCCCGCGGAGAGAAACGAGAAGTACATCGAGGTCATTGGGACCATTCCCATCGACTCGATCTTCTCCCCCATCCAGAAGGTGAAGTACAGCGTGGAGAACACGCGGGTGGGGCAGCGGACGGACTATGACAAGCTCATCCTCGAGATCTGGACGGACGGGACCATCACCCCGGACGATGCCCTCGCGGAGGCGGCGAAGATCGCCAAGGACCACTTCACCATCTTCATCAACTTCGACGAGTCGGAGGCCGGGGGAGATGAGGACGTGGATGAGGACGAGGAGCGCATCCGCGCGCTCCTGGACACGCCGGTGGAGGAGCTGGAGCTCTCCGTGCGCTCCAGCAACTGCCTGCGCAACGCGAACATCCGCACGATCGGAGATCTCACGAAGAAGACGGAAGAAGAGATCACCAAGACGCGGAACTTCGGGAAGAAGAGCCTCCAGGAGATCCGGGACAAGCTCCAGGCCCGCGGCCTGGACCTGGGGATGAAGGACTACTCGGCGCTGAAGAAGCAGCTGAAGAAGCAGCTGGCAGGAGAGGTTCCGGCGGCCGTACCGGGTGTCGGGGCGGTGGCCCTTGGAGAGGAAAATGAATCATCGCAGTAGCTACAACCGGCTGGGCCGCACCTCGGCCCACCGCAAGGCGCTCCTGAAGGCGCAGGCCAAGGCCCTGTTCCGTTACGAGCGGATCCGCACCACCATGCCGAAGGCCAAGGAGGCGCGCCGCCTCGCGGAGAAGCTCATCACGAGGGCCAAGGTGGACTCCGTGCACAACCGCCGGATGGCCGCCCGTTCGATCAATGACGGCATGATCCTGAACAAGCTTTTCGTCGACATCGCGCCGCGCTATAATCAGAGGCCGGGCGGGTACACGAGGATCCTGAAGATGGGCCGCCGTTTCGGGGACGCCTCCGAGATGGTGATCCTGGAGCTCGTGGACCGCAAGGAGCGGGAGCGGAAACGCAAGAAGAAGGAAGCCTCCGAAGCGGCGAAGAAGGAAGGTTAGCTCAGTCGACGCCGCAGGGCCTCCCCGAAAATCGTGCTCACGGGGCATCACCCCGTGAGCCGATAGAGAAGGAAGAGGGAAACCGTTTCTCATGCGGCAGGGTCTCAAAGTAGCGATCAGTCTGCTCGTTTCCGTTCTCCTGTTCGCGGGATTCGCCGTCCTCGCATTCTCGGGTCTCTTCAACGTCCTCCAGGCCAGCTTCTTCCTCCCCCGTGTCCAGCAGGGCTACGTCACCCAGGTCGGGATCCTCGGCGGACGGATCGAGAAGTTCCACTCCGCCAATCTCGAGCGGTTCGCCGCGGTGGCCAAGAAGGACTTCGCCGTAGCTTCCTTCGAGCCCACCCTGACCCCGGCGGTCATGCGCCAGTGGGCGGATGCCCTGGGCACCCTTCACGTGGCGGGAGTGCGCGTCATCACCGCCGACGGCCAGAAGATCGTTTTCAGCTCGATTGCCGCGGACGCGAAGAACCTGACTCCCGAAAAGTTCGCCTACCGCAACTACACGGAGGTGGAGCCTTCCGTCCCGGTGTCCACGGTGCTCCTGGGCCCGGGAGACGATCCGCGGCTGTTCATTGACGGCGACCAGGGGAGACTGATCTACAGCGCTCCCGTGTATCAGCCCACCGGGGCCGGCAACGCCCAGCAGTACCGCGGAACGGCGGTTTTCTACCTGGGCGCCCTCGACCTCCTGGCAGACCTCCAGCTCATGCCGCAGATCGCCGTTACCAGTGTCTCTCTCATCAAGAGCGACGGCGTCCTCCTGAACTTCAGCGCCGGCGACATGAATGCCGTGTCGTCCGCCCTGGTGCAGATGTGGCGGGACCATCCCGACGTTCCGTCCTTCAGCAGCCCTTTGACCCTTTCGGGAGAGGGAGGAAAGCCTCAGGCGTTCCTGGCGTTCGCCGTCCGGCTGCATCCGGGAGGCGTGGCGAGCCTCCTCGTTTCCAGCTCCGTTTTCGAGATGACGGACCTGATGAAGGGACTTCTGCTTGCCACCTTCTTCCTCACCGTCTTCCTCATCGTCTACCTCCTTATCAACCTCCGCTCCGATCCGCTGGACGTCCTTCGGCAGAGAGTGAAGCGCTTCCAGATCCAGCTCATGACGGAGCTGATCGAAGGGCCGGGCGGAGCGGACTGGAGCAGGTGGTCGCGGGAGCTTGAGTCCCGCCGTGAAGAGATCACGTGGCAGATCCAGCGGGGGATCGGGAGGGTGTCCCGCAAGCAGAAGCCTGTCATCGACGAGTACATGGCCAAGAGCTGGAACGAGATCATCGACCTCATCTCGCGCCGCTCCCAGGCGCCCCAGGCGCCTGCCATCGGGGCGCTGGACATCTCCCGGCTGGAGTCCCTGATCAAGACGGCGCTTCAGAACGCCAGCATCGCCGGGCCGGCGCAGAAGCCGGCGGCGCGCGCCTTGAAGGCAGAGGCTGCGCCCATTGCCTCCGCGGAGGCTCCCGCGGAGGCGGAAGCTGTCGAGGAAGTCGGAGAAGCGGAGGGCGTAGAAGAAGCCGAGCCGGTGGAAGAAGCCCCTGCCGCCGAAGCCGAGGAGCTTGAAGAAGCGGAAGCTGTTGAAGAGGCTGAGGGCGTCGAGGAAGCCGAAGCGGTAGAGGAAGCTGAGGCCGTCGAAGAAGCGCCGGCTGAGGAGGCCGAGGCCGTCGAAGAGGCTCCTGTCGAAGAAGCGGAAGCTGTTGAAGAGGCTGAAGGCGTCGAGGAAGCTGAGGGCATCGAGGAAGCTGAAGCGGTAGAGGAAGCCGAGGCTGCCGAAGAGGCACCAGTCCCGGAGGCAGAAGAGGCGGAAGCCGAAGAAGCGGAGGCTGTCGAAGAAGCGCCAGCCGCCGAAGCCGAAGAAGCGGAGGCTGTTGAAGAGGCCGAGGCTGTTGAGGCTCTCGCGGTGTCTGACGAAACCGCTGCCGCCCCGAGGGAAGCAGCCGCGGAGCCGCTTTCAGCGGAATTTGTTGAAGAAGTCGAGCTCGTGGATGAGTCCCAGATCGTTGAGGCGCCTGCCCTCGACGAGGCCGGCACGCTGGAGGTTCCCTCCGAGGTGACCGACGCAGCCGCGGCAGCGCAGGAGGCAGATCTCGAAGAGGTCTCTCTGGAAGAGGCGGGTTTCGCCGAAGCGCCCGGCGCTCCGGGGCCCGCGCAGCCCGCCCCGGCGGAGGAGATCGGAGAGCTCGAGTCCGTGGGGGAAGACGAGCTCGCGGAGCAGGCCCCGCCTCTCACGGCAGTGACCCCGTTCCCCGAGGCGCGGTCAGGCATCCGCCAGGCCCCCGAGCCGGCCGCCATTATTCGCGACCTGCAATCTTACGACACCCGGATCGATTCTCCCGAGGAGTCCCTGGAAGAGCTCGAGTCGCTCCAGGAGATCCAGCCCCTGCCGCCGCTCCCGTACGAGGAGGGCCTGGAGCTCCTTCCTCCGGCGGATGAGGAGGAGATGGAAGAGAGGGTCCTGGACGAGCGCGGCGTGCTGCTCACGTTCGGCACGGACGACGCCCCTCCCGGCTATTTCGAAGGCAGGGAAAGTCCCGCCGGGGCGGCTGAAGAAGAGGCGGAAGCGATCGCCACGGCGGTCAAGCCCCCTGCTTCCAGCGTTGCCCGGGAAGAGACCGTCGCCGAGGCGGAGGTGGAAGAGCTGGAAGCGCTCGAAGAGATCCCCGAGGGCGGCACGGAACCCGGGTACGACGTGGAGGACGCGGAGGACGAGATCCCGGGCCTGATCGCCGGGGGAACCATCAAGGCGTGGTCCATCCCCGAGCTCCAGAAAATCGTTGACGAGTCCAAGTCCGCCATCGTCATGGAGGACGGCGTCTTCAGGATCAAGGACGAGCTGTACGCCAGCCCGGCGCAGCCGCCGCGCGACGTGTCGGCCGCCCGGAGCGCCGCGCGCCAGGGCGGCCTTCTGGAGATTGCGCGGGAGGTCGTGAAGAACGCGGCTGAGGACGCGCGCGAACCCCGGGATGAGGACCTGTTCGCCGGAATCGGGGACCTGATCCGGGAAGAGCAGACGATCGATCTTTCCGAAGAGGTTGGAGACAGGCAGGACGAGGAGCGGGAGGAGGTCCTTTCCGCAGACCGTGAGAAGACCGCCTCCATGCACCTCAAGAGAAACGGCATCGACTATGACGAGTTCCTGTCTCTCTATCCACGTTCGTTCACGCACTCGTCGCAGATGAAGTCCCTTGTCGAGGTATCCCGCCGAGTGTCGGCGGTCAGCGCCTGCCTGCTTCTGAAAAAGCCGGAGGGCTTCCTTGTCGACCTGACCGTCGGTCTCAGCGAAAAGAGCGGTCATGCCCTGCGCTTCCTGGTCGACGGGCGGATGTTCAAGCTCCTCCTGTCCCAGCGGAAGGCAGTAGCGGTCAATCGGAACCCGGCGGAGATCCAGTACTGGAGGGCCTTGTTCGACTTCGAGGACCTGCGGTACATGAAGCGGATCGTCATGCTGCCGGTGACATTCCGAAACCAGGATGCCTACGCTCTTCTGGCATTTGCCTCTGACAGCGATATCGTGATTTCAACAATCCTGAAAAGACTCATCGTTCTCTAGCCTTTTACATCAATATGATACGAAACTCTTCGTGATATCCCAGATCAACGCCAAAAGGCTTCCCTTGACAAACCGGCTCATGTGATTTAAGCTGTCTTTTACATAGCACGCGAGTGGAGGAAGATATGAGCACTCTGGCGTACTTCATTCTTCCTCTCGCCGGTTTATTTCTAGGTTGGCTAATTCGATGGCTTTACGCACGTTTTCAGCTTTCATCGGCAGAGCAAAGGGCGACGAGAATCGTCACGGAGGCCTTAAGAGAAGCGGAAGCAAAGAAGAAAGAGGCGATACTTGAGAGCAAGGACCAGCTGTTGCGGGAGCGGAACACGCTGGAAAAAGAGTCGCGGGAGCGCCGAATCGAGCTCCAGCGCACCGAAAGACGCCTCCTTCAGAAGGAAGAAAACCTAGAAAAGCGCATTGAGTCTCTTGAAAAACAAGAGAGGGCAATCAGCAACCGGGAGAGGGGAGCCGCGGAACAGGAAGCGGCACTGCAGCAGGAAAGCGAGCGGATAGCCGCAGAGCTGGAAAGAATCTCGGGCCTTACCAGGGCGGAGGCCAAGAAGCTGCTTATACAGAGCCTCGAGAACGAGGCCCGACACGACGCCCAGGTCACGATCAACGTCATCGAGCAGGAGGCGAAGCTCAGCGCGGACCGCAAGGCGCGCGACATCCTCGTTACGACGATCCAGCGTCTTGCCACGGACGTCGCCTCGGAGGTCACCGTCACCACGGTGAGCCTGCCGAATGACGAGATGAAAGGCCGCATCATCGGCCGCGAGGGCCGCAACATCCGCACGCTGGAGACACTGACCGGCGTGGACATCATCATCGACGACACGCCCGAGGCGGTCGTCATCTCCTGCTTCGATCCCATCCGCCGGGAGATCGCCAAGACGGCGCTGAGCCGCCTCATCTCCGACGGGCGCATCCACCCCGCGCGGATCGAGGAGATCGTCCAGAAGGTCGGCAAGGAGATCGCCCAGACCATTTACGAGGAAGGCGAGCGGGTGCTCTTCGAGGTGGGAATCCACACGATGAGCCCCGAGGCCATCCGGACCCTTGGCCGTCTCCATTACCGCACGAGCTACGGGCAGAACGTCCTCGCCCATTCGAAGGAGGTGGCGCTCATCGCCGGCATGCTCGCCGCGGAGATCGGGGCGAACGTGGACCTGGCCAAGCGGGCGGCCCTTCTCCACGACATCGGGAAAGGCGTAGAAACGGACGGGGACGGCAACCACATCGAGGTGGGCATGGAGCTCGCGCGCAAGCTCGGTGAGGACGCGCGGGTCATCAACGCCATCGGCGCGCACCACGGAGACGTGGAGCCCGAGAGCGTGGAGGCGGTCGTCGTGCAGATCGCGGACGCCATCTCCGCCTCCCGGCCCGGCGCGCGCAAGGAGACCCTGGACAACTATCTCAAGCGCCTGGAGAACCTCGAGGCCATCGCGGAGGACTTCGAAGGGGTCGACAAGGCCTACGCCATCCAGGCGGGCCGCGAGCTTCGCATCCTCGTCAACAATGAGAAGATCAGTGACGAGCAGGCCAAGGAGCTCGCCAAGGGCATCGCCAAGCGGATCGAGACGGAGCTGAAGTATCCGGGCAGGATCAAGGTCACGATCATCCGGGAGATGCGCGTCGTGGAGTACGCCCGTTGAGGGCGGGCTGAGGGCGCGTGTCCGAAAACCTGAGGGTCCTCGTCCTGGGAGACATCGTCGGTCAGCCGGGATGCAGGGCCCTCTTTGTCGGCCTGCCGGATCTCGCGCGGCGTTTCCACGCGGACCTCGTCATTGCCAACGGGGAGAACGCCGCGGACGGCTTCGGCCTGACTCCCGAGATTGCCGAGCGGATGTTCAAATCCGGTGTCCACGTCATCACTTCCGGCAACCACATCTGGCAGAAGCATGAAATCTACCCAATGCTCAAGACGAGCGACACGCTCCTGCGGCCGGAAAACTACCCCGTGATCTCCGGGCCCGACGCCATCCCCGGCAAGGGCCACTGCATCGTCACCGCGCGGGACATTCCGGTGCTCGTGGTGAACCTCGAGGGCAGGGTGAACCTCTCCCCCCTGCGGGACCCTATCCAGGTGGGCAAGTCGATCCTGAAGCAGTACCGGGGGCGGGCGCGGGTGTCCATCGTGGACTTCCACGCCGAGGCCGTGGAGGAAAAGGAGGCCCTCGGGCTGTCCTTCGATGGGGAGGCCACCGCGGTGATCGGCACACACACGCACGTGCAGACCGCGGATGAGAGGATCCTTCCCGGCGGAACCGCCTACATCACCGACATCGGGATGACGGGGCCCACGGACAGCGTCATCGGCATGCGCCGTGAAACCGCGCTGAGCCGCAGCCTCACGCAGATGCCCCTGAAAATGGAAGTGCAGAACTCCGCGGCGGAGATCTGGGGAGTGTTCATCGAGTGCGACCCGTCCAGCGGCAAAGCGGTGCGCATCGAAAGGATCCGCCAGCTCTCCGCGGTATGAAGCCGCGGCGGGTCCCCCTCATCGATCTGCTCAAGTCAGCGTACCCCGGGCGTCCGGAAAAGGAGCTCTTCGCGCAGGTGCTTCGGGGCGACATCATCGTGAACGGTGAGCGCGTCATGAAGCCCGGCCTCCGTGTGGCCGCGGATGCCCGCGTCAGCTCGCGCGTCCCGCCCGCGTTCGTCTCGCGCGGCGGAGAGAAGCTCGCCCACGCCATCGATGCCTGGGGAGTTTCCTGCGCCGGCTCGGTGTGGATCGACGCCGGTTGCTCCACGGGCGGCTTTACCGACTGTCTCCTTCAGCGCGGCGCATCCCTCGTGTACGCGGTGGACGTCGGGGTGAACCAGCTCGACGTCCGCCTGCGCGGGGACGCGCGAGTGAAGCCCATGGAGGGGACGAACGTGATGGACCTGCGGCCGGACAGCTTCGATCCGGGTCCGCGGTGTGTAGCCGCGGACCTCTCCTTCCGATCCCTGCGCCGAGCCGCCGCCCATCTGCTCAGCCTTGTATCCGAGTCCTGGGGGATCTTCCTCGTCAAGCCGCAATTCGAATGGAAGTCCCCGCCCCCGGATTTCACCGGCGTGGTCAGGGAGCCTGACGCGGTAGTCGGCATCGTGAACGAGCTGATCGACGCGCTTGCCGCCGAGGGGGTCGGAGTGGAGAAGGCGCTCCTGTCGCCGATCCGCGGACGCAGGGGGAACCGCGAGCTCCTGTTCCTGCTTCGGTCGGGGCCGCCTCTGCTTGGAAGCGGGGATGTAGAGCGCCTAGTTCGCGAAGGATGACCGGGCCAGGGGCTGGTCGATGCGGACGCCCTCGGTGCCGAGGTACACGACTTTCTTTCCTTCGATGAGAATCTGAACCTTCTTCACGGTCGGGAAATCCGTGGCCGCGTACACCACCTGGCGCAGCTGCGCCGTCATCCCCTCGATCCCCAGGGAGTTGAACCGGAAGCTCTCGCTGAAGTCCACGAACGCCGTGTCTCCCTTCACCGTCACGCCGCGAAGAATCGTTCCGGAGGGGACCATCGTCATGAGGCCGAGGTTGATTTCCTGGGACGTGGGACCCTTGAGCAGCGTCTCCAGCGCGTCATGAAGCGGAGAGTCGCTCTGCGGAATGGGGCGGATGACCCCCTTCATGAGGATCTTTCCGTTCGGGTCAACGGAGATGAAGAACAGGCGCGTCTTTCTGAGCGCTGGCTTCTCCGGGGGCTGTGCCGGCGGCGTCTGTACGACGGTTTTCCCCTCCGGCGCTCCCGGCGCGGCCGGCATGCCGGATGTCGGAGCCCCGGCCGGGGGGGCCGCATCCCGCGCGCTGTCCCGCGCCGGCGTCTCTCCCGGGGGAAGGGGAGCGGTGGTGACGTGCGGCTGCTGCTGCACGGCGCCGGTTTGCTGCTTTCCTCCGAAGAGGCGGGAAAAAGTATCCGCGATCTGCGCGCGCGCGACGTACCCCACCGCGACGATGATGGCCAGGAGGCAGATCCAGAACAGGCAGCCGATTCCCCGGCTCCGGAGGTTGGAGGATTTCGCGCGTGAGGAACGTTTTGCGGCCATGACTCTCTTCCCTAGATGATCGGTTGGTTTGACATGCCCATTGAATGCGGCTATACTCTGCGCGCATGATGGAGTTCGTGGGAATCAGCGCTTCTCCCGGCATTGCCCGGGGCAGGGCATTCCTGTTCATCGAAGACAAGCCCACGATTCCTCATTACGAAATCCCAGCCTCCCAGGTCGATCACGAGAACGAACGGTTTCTGACCGCTCTCCGCCAGGCCTCTGACGAAGTGAAAGCCCTCGCAAAAGGACGGGAGGCGAAACTCTTCGAGGCGCAGATCCTCATGTTCGACGACCCCGATCTCAAGAGCCGGGTCCGGACCGCTCTGCAGGAGGCGCGCTCCAACGTGGAGTGGGTTCTCGTGCAGATCATCGAGGAAATGTCCGGGAAACTTGCCGCATCGGACAGCCAGTACCTGCGGGAACGCACCATCGATTTCAGCGATGCCGGCACGAGGATCCTGGGCCATCTCCTCTACCGACCCAAGGCGCGGCTGTCCGACGTGCGGGAGCAGGTCATCCTTGTCACACACAACCTCATGCCGTCCGATACGCTCGGTCTCGACCCGACTCTCGTCCTGGGCATCGCCGCGGACGTCGGGGGCAAGACTTCCCACACGGCCATCCTGGCCCGCTCCAGCGAGATTCCGGCCGTTCTCGGTCTTTCCGATATCAGCAGGCACGTGAAGAACGGGGACGAGGTGATCGTGGACGGCACCGCCGGAGCGGTCATCGTCAATCCGGATGACGCCACGCGCGCCCGGTACGAGGAGCGCAAGCGTGAATGGGCGCGCAAGTATGCCATTCTCAAGGAGCTGCGGGAGCTGCCGGCGGAGACCATGGACGGGAAGCTCGTGTCCATCGAGGCGAACATCGAGACTCCCGACGAGGTGGATTCCGTCCTCACCCACGGGGGAGACGGCATTGGTCTGTTCCGCTCGGAGTTCCTGTTCCTCCAGCCCAACCGGTTCCCCACGGAAGAAGACCAGTACCAGGCGTACAGCTCGGTGCTCAAGGCCATGCGCGGAAAGAGCGTCACGATCCGTACCCTGGACCTCGGGGGCGACAAGGTGATGCCCGGCATTTCCCTGGAGACCGACGCGAATCCTCTCCTGGGCTGGCGCGCCGTCCGCTTCTGCCTCTCGCGGCCCGAGCTGTTCCGTCTCCAGCTCCGCGCGCTTCTGCGCTCCTCCGTCCACGGCAGCCTGCGCATCATGTTTCCCCTCATCTCGGGAGCGGAGGAGCTGGCCCGGATCAACACAATGCTCGGCGAGGTGAGAGAGGAGCTGCGCCGGGAGAAGGTCAGCTTCCGGGAGGACATCCCCATCGGCATCATGATCGAGGTGCCGTCCGCTGCCATGACCTCTGACATCCTGGCCGCGCGCGCGGACTTCTTTTCCATTGGTACGAACGACCTGATCCAGTATTCGCTCGCCGTGGACCGCGGGAACCAGCGCGTCGCCTACCTCTATGAACCTTTCCATCCGGGAGTCCTGCGCCTGGTCCGCATGACCATCGAGAACGCCCACGCGCGCGGCATTCCGGTGGGAATGTGCGGAGAGATGGCGGGTGATCCCCTGGCCACCATCGTCCTTCTCGGCCTCGGCCTGGACAGCTTCTCCATGGGCCCCATCGGGATTCCGCTCATCAAGCGGATCATCCGTTCCGTCGGCGTCATGGAAGTGGAGGCGTTCGTCCGCGGCCTCATCCCCATGAGCTCGGGGGCGGAGATCGAGACGGCCGTGCGGCGGTGGATGGAGGAGCGCCTTGGCTTCTCCTCCTGGTAGGGTGAGCACCGCCCTTCCCCGGGTGGCAATCCTCGGCCGGCCGAACGTCGGGAAGTCCACGCTTTTCAATGCGCTCGTGGGAAAGAGGCGCGCCATCACGCATTCCACTCCGGGGGTCACGCGGGACCCGGTGGAGGAAACCTGCGTGCTCGGCGGGCTTCGCGTCTCCCTCATCGATACCGGGGGATTCACCGCCGTGAGCGGCGGGAGCGGAAACCTGGACCGGATCGTCTCCGAGAGGAGCCTGGAAAGCGCGCGCGGCGCGGACCTCGTCCTGCTCGTCCTGGACGCCGCTGATATCACGGCGGAGGACGAGGACTTCATGGCGCGCCTGAGGCCGCTGTCGGAGAAGCTGCTCCTCGTGGTGAACAAGGTCGACACTCCCGACAAGGACGCCCTCGTGTGGAATGCCCACGCGCACGGGTTCCCGCGAGTCTTCGGAGTTTCGTCGGCGCACGGAAGGAACCTCCCCGAGCTGAAGGAGCTCATCGCCTCCCTCGTCCAGGAACGGGCGTCGGCGGAGCCTCAGCGGCCGAAGCGGCAGACGCCGGAGCTTCTGCCGCCGGAGGAGGCGCCCGCCGAATCGCCGCGCGCGTCCGCCCGCGGCCCGGTCCGCATCGCCATCCTGGGAAAGCCGAACACGGGGAAGTCCAGCCTTGCCAACAAGCTGACCGGCAGCGAAGGTTCCATCGTTTCCCCGTCGCCGGGGACGACGCGGGACGTTGTGGCGGGGCGCTTCGAGTACAAAGGACGGCAGTTCGAGGTGCTCGATACGGCGGGCATCAGGCGGAAGAGCCGGGTCACCGACTCCGTTGAATACTACTCCGTGAACCGCGCCATAGAGAGCATCGATCGGGCGGACATTGTATTTCTCATGATCGATGCCGCGGAGGGCCTGGCGGACCAGGACAAAAAGATCGCGGCGCAGGCCATCAAGGCCGGCCGGGGGATCGTGCTGACGCTGAGCCGGTGGGACCTGCTCAAAAAGACTCCCGGCCTGCTGGCGGAGGTCAGCGACCGGGTCCGGTTCCAGTTTCCCGTGCTCGGTTTCGCGCCCATCGCCGCGGTGTCCGCGGTAACTGGGTACGGGATCACGTCCCTCCTGGACACGGCGCTGGGACTCTGGCAGCAGCTGCACCGCCGGGTGGGGACGGGGCGTCTCAACCAGGCGTTGGAAGAATGGGTCACGCGGTACAAGCTGCCGGTGAGGGGGAAGAACTACAAGATCCGCTACGCCGCGCAGATCGGCGCGAACCCGCTTCGATTCGTCGTGTTCGTCAACAAGCTCCGCGGTTTTCCGCGTTCCTACCTTTCCTACCTGGAGAACTGCATCCGGCGGGACCTGGGGTTCCCCGCCGTGCCCCTTTCCATCGAGCTGCGGCAGAGCGCCCGCGCGGCCCCCGGGGGAAAGCGCGAGACATGAGGAAGCGCGAGACATGAGATCGTGGAGCATCGGGGAAGTGGCGCGTTTCCTCGGGGTCAAGCCGTACATCATCCGGTACTGGGAGAGCGAGCTTCCGCTGCTCTCGCCCCGCAAGGGTCTCTCCGGCAGGCGAGAATACACGGCGAGCGAGATCAGGCTGCTCATGAGGTTCCGTCACCTGCTCTACGAGCGGAAGTTCACGATAGAAGGGGCGAAGCGGCGCATGTGGGAGGAGTTGGGAGCGGGGGAGCCGGACCTGCGCGCCCGGTTCGCCCAGGTGCGCTCCGATCTCATCGACGCCCTCATGACGGTTCGCCGTATGCGGCGCCCGCTGGGCGGCCACGCGGACGAAGAGCGCACGGAAGAAGGGCGCACCGAAGACGGACAGGCGGCGGACGGTCAGACGCCAGATACGCAGGCGGAGGCATTGCTGGGAGACCTCATGATGGAAAAAGAGATCCGGGACAAGTTCTCAGCTCTGGGTCACGAGCATCTGTTCTTGTACTGGGACTCCCGTCCGAAGGCCATGAAGCGCAGGCTCCTGGAGGATCTCGCGTCGCTCGACGTGGAGAGGCTCAAGCAGCTTCGTGCCCGGCTTGGCGATGCGCCCGAGGGGGAGACCCGCGAGCCGGATGTCCCCGAGCCTGCGCCCTACGTGCCGCTGTCCGCAAGCGCCGCGGACCGCGAGGCGCGCGACATCGGAGAAGAGCTGATCCGTCGCGGCCGCACGGCCGTTCTCACCGTGGCGGGAGGCCAGGGATCCCGGCTGGGATTCGACGGACCGAAGGGGATGTACCCCATCAGCCCGATCCGCCGGCTCAGCCTCTTCGCCCTCCACGCGGAAAAGATTCTCGCCGCCCGGCGGTGGTACGGCGCGCAGATTCCCTGGCTCATCATGACCAGCCTGCTGAACCGTTCCGCCACGGAGGAGTACTTCCGCGGCGAGCGCTGGTTCGGGCTGGGGAGCGACACGGTGATCTTCTTTTCCCAGGGGACGCTTCCTTCTCTCTCGACGGACGGCGGCCTTGTGATGGGACCGGACGGCGGGCTTCTCCTGAATCCGGACGGCCATGGCGGAATCATCGACGCCCTGGTGCAGTCCGGCGCTCTGGCGGATATCCACGAGCGGGGGATCGAGGAGCTGTCGTATTTCCAGGTGGACAATCCCCTCGTCCGCGTGCCGGACCCCGTGTTCCTGGGTTTCCACCGCAGGGAAGGCTCCGAGATCTCTTCCAAGGTCGTTGCAAAGGCGTATCCGGAGGAGAAGCTGGGAGTCATCGTGACCCGTGCCGGGAGGCCCGCGGTCATCGAATACTCCGACCTCGACGAACGGCTCATGCGCGCCTGCGGAGAGGACGGCAGGCTCCTCTATTCCCAGGCGTCCATCGCCATTCATGCGCTGAACGCCGCCTTCCTTTCACGGCCCGGCCTCGCTCTTCCCTACCATATCGCGCGCAAGAAGGTGAAGGCGCTCAGACCGGCATCCGCGGGCGCCGACACTGTAGAAGAAGAAGCCGTGAAGATGGAGAAGTTCATTTTCGATGCCATCCCGCTTGCCCGGAAGGCTCTCTTTTTCGAAACCGACCGGGCGGAAGAGTTCGCGCCGCTCAAGAACCGCGAAGGCCTCGATTCCGTGGAGACGTGCATCCGCGGCCAGGTCGAAAAGGCGGCCCGGTGGCTTTCCTCCTGCGGAGTCACGGTTCCCCGGGATCAGGACGGAAGGTCCATTCACGCCATCGAGATCAGCGCCCTGTTCGCCGCGGACCGTGAAATCCTGGCCGCGAAACGGGGAGGCCTCAGGGACCGCATTGATGAAGACACTCTCCTTGTCTAGGGGCTCGCTTTCGGCCGTACGGGAGTACCCGTTCGGCGGGTACGCCGTCCCTGGCAAGGCTCGCCCTCGACGTCCCTGTCTAGGCCCCGCCGCGCTGCTGCTTTCTTCTCTGCTCGCTCTTGTTGGAGCCCCTTCCCTGTCCGCCCGAACGCCGCTCGGGGATGGCGCTGCCCTGGGTTCCCTTCCGGAGAACTGGGAAGCGCGCTCCCTGATGCGGGACACGATCTTTGCTCCCGTCCGGGACGCTGCCGCCATGCCGCCGCGGGTCATCCGCCAGACGGAATCCACGGCGGAGGTCTCCTTCCGCGCGGATCTCCAGGAAGGGGCCGCGTTCCTCGTGTTCTCCAACCGTTCCGCGCGGGGGTTCCGCCTGGACAACGCCGGCACCTTCATCATCAAGCGGAGCCTTGCCGACGGAAGCTTCATCCAGGCGAAAGTCTTCGTGCAGAACGATCCCGGCTGCTTTCTGCGGATCTTCCCCCAGGCCGACCGCACCGTCATGGACGTCGTCCTGTACGGCCTGGAGTTCCAGACGCACGTTCTCCTTCCTGCCCGTTTCGAGACGCTTTTGACCGCGCCCTTCTCCCGGATCGTCGACCTGAGCCGCACCTCGGTGGACTGGCGCCTCGTCCTTTCTCCCGAGCAGGGACCCGGCGACGCGCGGATTGCCGCCATCGTGGACGCGGTGCGCTCCCGGCTTCATCAACTGCGCGACATGGACGATGGCGCGATGGACGCTGCCGGCAGGCTCGTGTTCATCGCCACCGGCGAACGGGCGCCGGCCGGCCGGGGCGGATTCAACTGCTCCGGCTTCGCCAAGTGGATCATCGACGGCTTCTACGCGCCGCTCACCGGAAGCCTCACCGACATATCCGAGCTCAGATCCCGGGACTCCGACCAGAGGGGAACGGCGTGGAGCGCGCGCTACGAGGAGGAGCAGGACCCGTACTTCGGGCTGGACTGGTCCCGCGGGCTCGGCCGCGCTCTGCAGCGCGAGCGTTCGGGAGTCATGCCCGGGCCGGATGCGCTGGACGTCCGCGACTCCGACCGCATTCCCTGGCTGCGTGACGTCGGCTATCCCGTGGGCTCTCTGCGCGCCCTCCTGTACTTCGAAGCCCGCCAGCAGGCGGGGACCTTCTACCTGGGCTCCGTGAACGCCCGCGCGAAAGGTGCTCCCGCCGGCTCGAGTCCTCTCCTGCGCCGGCACCATCACGTGGTCGTTCTCTTTCCGTGGTTCGACGCGAACGGGGACTTCCGTCTCGTCGTCATGGAAAGAAACAAGGAGACGAGCGCTGCCTCTCTCGCCTCTCGCTATCCCGATGAATACGTGAATCTCGTCCGCGTCGATTCGAACGGCACTTTTTTCCTCCCAGAACCTCGTTGACAGCGCTCCGGGATAGGTCTATTATCTAGGAAACTCCTGGGAGGGGGGACAAATGCCGATTTTCTCTATCGGTAATTTGATCACGTTTGTTGCTGTCCTTCTAATCCTGGCCATCTTCCGAGCACTCGACAGAAACAACAGATCACTGGAAAAGCTGAAGAGATTCAGCGACAAGATCAGCGAGAACATCGCCAACTTCGTCGAACAGCGCACCGGCGAGCTTCGCAGCCTCGCGCAGGAACTGCAGGAAAGCCTCAAGGTCGGGCGGGAGATGGCAGCCCGCATGCGCCAGACAGAGGGGGCTCTCCTCGAGAGGTCAGCCGAGGTGGAAGCGATTCAGAAGAGGATCGCGGACTCCGAGCGCGGCCTTTCGCTGCTCGCCTCGCAGTCCGGCCGCGTGGACCAGGCGCTTCGGAGGCTCCGAGAGGAGTCCGACTTGGCCGACGCCGTGGGGCGGAAGATCGGTGAAACGATGGCCCGCCTGGAAAAGGCTGAGAAGCGCGCCCCCGAGGTGGAGGCCGGCCTGACAGCGCGGGCCCGCCAGGCCATGGAGGGCGTGCGGAAGGAACTCGTCGGCGCCGTCGAGGCGAAGATGGGTGCGCTCGCAGCGAGCGTTGCCGCGTCGGAGAAGAAGCTCAAGGACTTCTCCGCCTACATCGCGCGCCTGGAGGCCCGTGAAGAGCAGGCGGAGAAGGAGCGTGCCGCCTATCTGTCGAAGTCACTCGAAGCCCTGGAAGCGAATCTCAACGGAAAGGTCTCCAAGGCCGGCGAGCGCGTCAAGGCGGTGGAGGAGGAGCTCTCCCGGAGACTGTCCCAGGCCGCCGAGCACGGGAAGACGTTCGAGGCGGACCTTGCGGTGAAGCTCGCCGCAGCGGCGGAGCGCGGCAAGGCTTTCGAGGCGGAGCTTGTCTCCAGCCTCAACGCCGCCGCGGAGCGGCGCAAAGAGCTCGATGCGGACCTGGACGACAGGTTCCAGCAGGCAGCTCAGCGGGCGGACGCCTTTGAGACGGACCTCAATGAGAGGCTTTCCCGCGCCGCCGAGAATGGAGAAGCCATCGAGGCCGCGCTGAGGGAGAAACTCACCCAGGCGGGACAGCTTGGCGAAGCCTTCGAAACGGAGCTGGACGGCAAGCTGGCGCGCGCCGCGGAGCGCGGGAAGGCGTTCGAGGCGGATCTCGGCGCCAAGCTTCTGCGAGCGGTCGAGCGCGGCAAGGGATTCGAAGCCGACCTGAACGGAAAGCTCGCCAAAACGGTGGAGAAGGCGTCGGGTTTCGAAGCGGACCTGAATGGAAAGCTGGCGCAGGCAGCCGAGCGGGGAAAGGCCCTCGAGGCAGACCTGAACGGAAAGATAGGGAAAGCGGTAGAGAAGACGTCCGGTTTCGAAGCTGACTTGAACGGCAGGATTTCCAGGGCCATGGAGCGCGCCGGCGCGCTGGAGTCGGAGCTCAACGGACGACTGTCCAAGGCCGCCGAGCGGGCACAGGGCATCGACGCCGAGCTCGAGGGCGCGACGGCCAAAGCGTCCGAACGGAGCAAGGCATTCGAGGCTGATCTTGGCAGCAAGCTCGCCCAGGCCATCGAGCGGGCGAAGGGATATGAAGCGTATCTCAACGGAAAGCTTGCAAAGGCCGTGGAGAAGGCATCCGGCTTTGAAGCGGACCTGAACGGGAAGCTCGCCAAGGCCGCGGAACGGGCCGTGAGCTTCGAAGCAGATCTCAACGGGAAGTATTCGCAGGCAGCCGAGCGCGCCAAGGGCTTTGAAGCGGACCTGAATGAGAAGTTGTTGGGGGCGGTGCAGCGCGCACATGGCTTCGAGGCGGACCTGGACGGAAAGCTGTCCCAGGCTGCGGGCCGCGTGGAGGAGCTGGACGCCGACCTGAAGGCCAGGATCTCACGTTCAGCCGGCAGCGGGGATGCACTGGAAGCGGATCTCAACGCGCGGATTTCCAAAGCCGCGGAGCGGGCCAACGCTCTCGAAGCAGACCTGAACGCGAGGATCTCCCGGGTGTCGGGCAGCGGCGAGGCGCTCGAGGCGGACCTGAACGGAAGGCTGTCCAAGGCGTCCGAGCGCGCCAACGCCTTCGAAGAGGATCTTGAGGAGAGGCTCTCCCGGGCATCCGAGCGCGGGGAGGCGTTCGAAGCGGATCTGAATGAGAGGCTTTCCCGGGCCGCCGAGCGCGGCAAGACCCTGGAATCGGAGCTGAACGAAAAGCTCGCGCAGGCCGGCCAGCTCGGCGAGGCATTCGACGCCGAGCTGAACGGAAAGCTCGCCCGGGCCGCGAAGGGCGGGGAGGCTTTCGAAGCGGACCTCAAGGAGAAGCTGACCCGGGCGGCGCAGCGCGGTGAAACGCTGGAAGACGAGGTGTTCTCCCGGCTCGCGGCCCGCATCCGGGCCAACGAGGCCGCTTTCGCGAAGAGCGTGGAAACCATCGAGCTTCGCCTTGCGGACTACCAGGGAGACGTGGACTACCGGATCAAGGGCCTGGAGGAATCCTCCCATGACGTTGACGCGCTGCGCGCGTCCCTGTCGGAAAGCATGGAGAAGATGGCCGCCGGTGCCCGGTCGGAGATGAAGGGAATCGCCGCGAACCTCGTCAGCGGCTGGCAGGCGGAAGTGGCTGCCGCGGCGAATGCCCGGGAGCAGCTGCACGCCGGGCTCTCTGAAGTGCAGTCCGGCCTAGAGGATCTGAAGACACGGGCGTACCAGGACGTGGAGAAGAGGCTGACGGTCTTTGAAGACGAGTTCTTCGCGGACCTGCGGCAGCGATCCACGGCCATGGTGGAGAAGTTCACGGCGTGGCAGGCGGACCTGGAAGAGAAGGTCGGGGCTTTCGAAGGAGATCTGAAGATCCGGCTGGCCTCCTCCGAGCACGCCGTGGAGACCATGGCCGAGACTCTGCGGGCCGACGTGGAGAAGACGCGCCGCGAATCCTCCCTCTCCGTGGAAAAGGAAATCGCCGCCGTCAAGGACAATCTGGATGCAGGCACGCGCCGGATGCACCGGGAGATCGAAGGCCGGCTCAAGGACCTCGCCGCGGGACTGGAGTCCGGAACGAAGGAGCTCACCGAGCTCCTGGATGCTTCCCGGGGGGAGGTGGTTGCCTGGGAAGGCAGGGCGCGTCAGCAGTTGTCGGAGACGGAGGTGGCCACGGCGGAAAAGATTTCGCGGCTTGCCAGCGAAGCCGAGGCGTCCATCGGTACCGTGCGGGAGACGTTCACCACGCAGCGGGACGAGCTGCTCGTGGCTTTCAACGAGGAACGGGTGTCCCTCAAGGGCGAGCTCAAGGGAATGAACGAAAGGATCGCCGCTTTCGAGGAGGAGATGAAGAGGTCATCAGCGGCTGCCGTGGAAGGCTTCCGGGGCCAGATGGAGCGCGCCGGGCGGGAGGCGTCCCAGTCCTTTGAGAAGGAACTTGCCGGGCTCGCGGAGAAGCTGGAGACCGGCGTCCAGAAGATGCACACGGACATCGAGACAGGGCTGGAGCAGCTCGCCTCCGAGCTGGAGACCGCCCGAACCGCGCTCGCGGAGGTGTCCACGTCATCCATCGGCGCCATTCGGGACGAGTTTGCCGCAGAGAGGGAGGAACTGGTCACCGGCTCCGCTGCGGAGCGGGAGGCGCTTCGGAAAGAGCTCGCGGAAATCGAAAGCAGGGTCGTCTCCCTGCGGAGCGACCTCGCGCGGTCCACGGAAGCCACCGTGGACGGGATCCGCAGCCAGATGGAGACGTTCCAGCTGGACGCTCAGAAGCGGATGAGAGACCTGCAGGTGGACGTTGACACGAAGATCAAGGACTACCGCCAACTGCTCGCAGAGACGAGGGAAAAGGCGGAAAGCCAGCACGAGAAGCTCTTCGGGAGGATCGACGAGACGTCCCGCCAGCTCTCCACGAGCCTCGGGGAGATCGACAAGAGGGTGAAGAGCTTCGTGTCCCAGACGCGCCTGTTCGAGCGCGCGGACTCCCTGAAGATCGCCCTCGAGACTTCCGTGGACGAGATGAAGAAGGAAGTCGCGAAGCTCGGCGCGGAGAAGGCCGAGCTCGCCGAGATCGAACTGACCCTGTCCAAGACGCGGAAGCTCGCGGACGAGGCGTCCGCCAAGCTCACGCGGTTCCTCGCGGAAAAGCGCCGCATCGACGAGATGGATGGGGCGTTCAAGAAGGTGCTCACGCTCTCGCGGGACATCGATCTCAAGGTGGATTCCCTGTCGGGAAGCAATGACTCGCTCCAGCAGATCCAGGCAAAGATCCGCCAGTTCGAGGAGATGGGAAAGGCCGTGGAGTCCGGCTTCGAGCGACTGGACAAGAAGCAGGAGATCCTCTCCGTCACCGCGGAAGGTGTGGACAGGAACTTCCAGCGGCTGGAGAATATCGAAAAGGCCCTCAAGGTCACGGACCAGGAAGCGACCTCTCTCGTCACCCGCGTGCAGTCCCTGATGAGCGAGTATGAGGCTCTGGCGTCGCGGAAGAAAGATGCCGAGGCGGCAATGGAGATCGCGGACCGGCTGACCGCCGTCGTCTCGGACCTGGAAGGCCGCATGGAGAAGGCGCAGAACTCCCGCGAATGGCTGGCCCGCACGGAGACGAGGTTCGAGGAGATCGGCCGCCAGGCCCAGGAGCAGGTGCGGCTGCTGGAGAGCATCGTCAAGGCGGAAACGAAGAAGGAGAAGGGAGATCGGGGCGCTCCTCCCATGGACAAGAGGGAGACGGTGGTGAAGCTGTCCCACCAGGGCTGGTCGGTGCAGGAGATCGCCCGCGTCACGCAGCTCAGCAGGGGTGAGGTCGAGCTCATCCTGGAGCTGGCTCCGAAGGTGTAGAGGGAGTGCCCGGAGGCTCCCGGTCCGTCGTCGCGCTCGCCGCGTGCTCGGACTATGATCCGGACCGTGTCCTTCGGGCCGTGCAGCGCGCGCTGGACCTCCTGGGGCAGGCCGCGCTGCCGCGTTCCGCTGAAAACGGCCGGCCTCTCCTCTTGAAGCCCAACATGCTGAGGCCGTCCGGGGCGGAGAAGGGTGTGACGACCCACCCGGCCGTTTTTTCCGCCGTTGCGCGCTGCCTCGCGGAAAGAGGCTTCACCCTGTCCTTCGGTGACTCACCCAACGGGTTGTTCACGCCCCAGTCCGCTGCCCGGTCCAGCGGACTCCTCGCTGAAGCCGCGGCACTGGGCATCCCGCTGGCGGATTTCGCATCCGGCAGCGACGTGGCGTTCCCCCAGGGCGTTCAGAACAGGCTCTTCACGATTGCCCGCGGCGTGACGGAGGCGGGCGGAGTCGTCAATCTCCCGCGCCTCAAGACGCATGGCCTGACCACCATGACGGGAGCCCTGAAGAACACGTTCGGCGTCATCCCCGGGGGCCGCAAGAGCGAGTACCACATAACGCATCCCGACGTGGAGAGCTTCTCCCGGATGATCGCGGACCTGAACGGCGCCGTACGCTCCAGCCTTGTCGTCATGGACGCGATCACGGCCATGGAAGGCAATGGTCCCGTCGGCGGCCGCCTGCGACCGGTCGGTCTCATCATCGCCTCCACGGATCCGGTGGCCGTGGATGCGGTGGGCTGCCGGATCATGGGAATCGATCCCCGCGCCATCGACCACGTCCGCATGGCGGAGGAGGCGGGGCTCGGCAATGCCCATCCGCAACGGGTCGACATTGTCGGTGAGACGCTGGACGAGTTCGTCTGCCGTGATTTCGACGTCCGCGCGCGGCCCCTCGGGCAGAACGTCCCGAAGTTTGTCATGCGCCTGGCCAAGAGCCTCGTCGTGTCGAAGCCGGTGATCGACCCGGAGGTGTGCACCCGGTGCGGGGAGTGCGCGGCCGCCTGCCCCACCACACCCTCGTCCCTCGTGCAGACAAACAACGACGTTCCCCGCTACAATTACGCCGCGTGCATCCGATGCTACTGCTGCCAGGAAACGTGCCCGCACGGGGCCATCAGCATCAGGACTGCCCCGCTGTCGCGATTCTTTGAAGACCGGAGGTGACCCGCCATGGCCATCGCCATCGATTTCCGCAGAATGGTTCCGCCGCTCAAGCGAGGAGCCATGGATTCCTATCGCTCCAGGATCCGCGCCATCCACGACGATCTCACGGCGCGGCGGAAGGCCGGGAAGCTCCCGTTTTGCGACCTGCCGCGCCAGGACGTCTCGCCCATTGAAAAGTGCGCCGCGCGTCTTTCCGGGGGGTACCGCAACGTCGTTGTCCTGGGAATCGGGGGCTCGGCCCTGGGCCTCCTGTCTCTGAACTCCGCGCTTCGCTCGCCGTTCCCCGCCCTGGAGCCCGAGCCGCGCCTTGCCGTGCTGGACAACATCGACCCCACGCGGATCCACGCCTGGCTCCACGCGCTGGACCCTCGTGAGACGGTCCTCAACGTGATCACGAAGTCCGGCGACACCGCGGAGACGATGTCGGAGTTCCTCATTTTCCGGAAATGGTTCGCCGACGCCCTGGGAGCGCAGGGCGCGCGGGAACGCATCCTCGTCACCACGGACAAGTCCAAGGGAGCGCTCCGCAAAATAGCGAATGACGAGGGCTACGAGACTTTCGAGGTGCCTGACGGCGTCGGAGGAAGGTTCTCCGTCCTGACACCGGTCGGCCTTCTCCCCGCCGCGCTCCTCGGCATCGACATCAGCGGCCTTCTTGCCGGCGCGGCGTCCATGGACGCCCGGCTGGGGAGCGGGGAGGTCGCGGAAAACCCAGCCTACCTTGGCGCGGCGCTGCACCACGCCTGCTGGCTGGAGGGCCGGAAGATTTCCGTGATGTTCGCCTACTCCGACCAGCTCTATCTCCTGGCGGACTGGTACCGGCAGCTCTGGGCAGAGAGCCTGGGCAAGCGCAATTCCACGGACGGGAAGGTTGTCTCCGTGGGACCCACTCCCGTGAAGGCCCTGGGGGTCACCGACCAGCATTCCCAGGTCCAGCTCTACAAGGAAGGTCCGGACGACAAGGTCTACACGTTCCTCGTCGTTGAGAAGTTCGACCGCACGGTCGCGATCCCCGCTGAGAAGTCCCTTGAAGCCGTCTCCTACCTCGGCGGCCATACATTGAACGAGCTCATCGATGCGGAAGAGCTCGCCACCGAGATCGCCCTGTGGAAGGCCGGGCGTCCGGTGACCCGGATCGTGTTCCCCCGGGTGAGCCCTGAGAACGTGGGAGAGTACTATCATCTCCTGGAAGTACAGACGGTCGCCGCTGGCGGCCTCTTCGGCATCGATCCCCTGGATCAGCCGGGCGTGGAAGAGGGAAAGCACTTCGCCTACGGGATCATGGGCCGGCCCGGGTACGAGGCAAAGCGCAAGGAAGTTCAGGATACTCCTCCAGGAGATGCGGCGCTCCACTTCCCGGCGCGGTAAAAAGCTTGACCGGGTGCCGCCTCGACTGTTATTTTTAGATAAACTCTTTTAAGCAGGCGGTACCGATGTCAAAGAAGAGAGACCAGCCAGAGGTCTTCGAGGGGGCGCAAAACGTCCACAGGGACGAACCCCCGGGAGCAAATCCCGCGCCGAAAGCGCCTCCGGCTGCCGCCCCTGAGCGGGTGGAGAGCCCCGAGGAGCAGGTGAAGCGCCTCGCGGCAGAGGTCGCGGACCTGAAGGACAAGCTCCTCCGCAAGCAGGCGGATTTCGAGAATTTTCGAAAGAGAATGCTCCGGGAGAGGGAGGATGCGGCCCGCTACGCGAACGCCGCGCTCCTGACGGACATCATCGGCCTGATCGACGACTTCGAACGGGCCATCCATTCGGGAGAGGAATCCAAGGACTTCGCCTCGTTCCTCCAGGGCGTCACGATGATCGAGAGGCAGCTCGTGGAGATGCTGGAGAGCCGGTGGGGCCTCCGCAGATTCACGTCGGTGGGGGACTCCTTCGACCCCAACAAGCACGAGGCGGTCCAGCGTGTGGAGGGGCCCGCCAACGCGCGGCCCACGGTCGTCGAAGACTATCAGAAAGGTTATTTTCTGCACGAGCGGGTTCTGAGGCCGGCGCGCGTGAAGGTGATGGTGCCGACCCAGGCCGGGACGCCGTCGGGAAAGGACGACGGAGGCGCGCCACCGTCGGAGGCGCCGTCGAGTCAGCCTCCGGGCGCCTAGGAGAGATTCTTTCATGGGCAAGATCATCGGCATCGACCTCGGGACGACAAACTCGTGCGTGGCCATCATGGAGGGCAGCCAGCCCGTCGTGGTCCAGAACTCGGAAGGCCAGAGGACAACTCCGTCCATCGTCGCGTTCACGGCCAAGGGAGAGCGGCTGGTCGGGCAACCGGCCAAGAACCAGATGATCACGAATCCCGAAAATACGGTCTACTCCATCAAGAGATTCATGGGGCGCCGGTACTCCGAGGTTTCTGAGGAAATCCGCCGCGTTCCGTTCACGGTCACGGACGGGGGCAATGACGTCCGCGTCCAGATCCGCGGAGAGCTGTACTCCCCTCCCGAGATCTCCGCCGCCGTCCTCCAGAAGATGAAGAAGACCGCTGAGGACTACCTTGGCGAGCCCGTCACGGATGCTGTCATCACCGTGCCCGCGTACTTCAATGACGCCCAGCGCCAGGCCACGAAGGATGCCGGGCGCATCGCCGGACTGGAGGTCAAGCGGATCGTCAACGAGCCTACTGCGGCCGCGCTGGCGTACGGCCTGGATAAAGGCGGCCGGGAAGAAACCATCGCCGTCTACGACCTGGGGGGAGGAACCTTCGACATCTCCATTCTCGAGCTCGGAGATGGGGTCTTCGAGGTGAAGTCCACCAACGGGGACACCCACCTCGGCGGGGATGACTTCGACCAGCGGATCATCGAGTGGATCGTGGCCGAGTTCAAGCGCGAAAGCGGCATCGATCTTTTCAATGACCGCATGGCCCTCCAGCGCCTCAAGGAAGCCTCGGAAAAGGCCAAGATCGAGCTGTCCGGCACGCAGTCCACGTCCATCAACCTGCCGTTCATCACGGCGGACCAGTCCGGACCCCGGCATCTCAACTACACGCTGACACGGGCCCGGCTGGAGCAGCTCCTTGTCGATCTGTTCGAAAAGACGCGCGGACCGTGCATCCAGGCGATGCGGGACGCCGGCCTCACCCCGGCGGGAATCGACCACGTGATCCTGGTCGGCGGATCCACGCGGATCCCGGCCGTCCAGGCCATCGTCAAGGATATCTTCGGCAAGGAAGGAAGCAAGGGCGTCAATCCCGACGAGGTCGTGGCGGTGGGAGCCTGCATCCAGGGCGGGATCCTCGGCGGGGACATCAAGGACGTCCTCCTTCTCGACGTGACGCCGTTGTCCCTGGGAATCGAAACCCTCGGCGGCGTGTTTACGAAGTTGATCGAACGAAATACGACCATCCCCACGCGGAAGAGCCAGACCTTTTCCACCGCGTCTGACAGCCAGACCGCCGTGTCCATCCACGTGCTGCAGGGAGAACGCGAGATGGCGAGCCAGAACAGGACCCTGGGCCGGTTCGACCTCGTGGGGATTCCGCCGGCGCCGCGCGGGGTGCCGCAGATCGACGTCACCTTCGATATCGACGCCAACGGGATCGTCCACGTCTCCGCGCGGGACCTGGGCACCGGCAAGGAGCAGAAGATCCGCATCGAGAGCTCTTCCGGCCTGTCGGAGGAGGAGATCCGCCGCATGGTCAAGGATGCGGAATCCAACGCGGCCGCTGATCGGATGGACCGGGAGCGGGCGGAGGCCCGCAACGTGGCGGACGGCCTCCTGTACTCCACGGAGAAGTCCCTGAGGGACCTGGGGGAGAAAGTCGGGCCGGAGGACCGCGCGGCAATCGAGCACGCCTCCGCGGAGCTGCGCGCCGCAATGGACAGCGGGGACTTCGCCCTCATATCAGGGAAGACGGAAGCGCTGCGGAAAGCTGCCTACCGCCTCGCGGAGGAAGTCTACAAGGCGGGCGGCGGAGACGAGCGGGCCGGCCCCGCGGGAAACGGACCCGTGGGAAGCGGACCGGCCGCAAGCGGACCGGCGGGAAACGGCTCCTCGGGGAAAGGCCCGGGAAAGGGTGCCTCGGGAAGCGGAGCCTCCGCGCGCGGGCGGGGAGCGCGCAAGGCGGATTCCGCCGGCAGCGCGGAGCGCGGCGCCGCGGAAGACGTGGATTACGAAGTGGTCGACGACGAGAAGCAGAAAACCTGAGCAATGGCCAAGAGAGACTACTACGAAGTGCTCGGCGTCGGAAAAGGCGCCGCGCGGGATGAGATAAAAAAGGCATACCGGCAGCTCGCCATCAAGTACCATCCAGACCGCAACCCGGGAAGCAAGGAGGCGGAGGAGAAGTTCAAGGAGGCCACCGAGGCGTACGAGATCCTTGCGGATGACCGCAAGCGCCACGCCTACGACCAGTACGGCTTTGCCGGCGTCAGCGGCATGGGTCAGCCCACCGCGCAGGACTTCTCCACGATCTTCCAGGGCTTTGAGGACATCTTCGGGGACTTCAGCGGCTTTTTCGACTCCTTCTTCGGCGGTGGAGGATCCCGCCGGAGGTCTTCACGCGGATACGGACAGCAGGGCTCCGACCTGCGCTACGACATGGAGATCACGTTCCTGGAAGCCGCTTTCGGCGCCAAGAAGGAGATCTCTTACGCCCGCGCGGAGCGCTGCGAAACCTGCGGCGGCACCGGCGCGGACAAGGGCACCGGCCGCAAGCTCTGCCCCACCTGCGGGGGCTCCGGCCAGGTCCGCAGGAACTCAGGCTTCTTCTCCATCGCCTCCACCTGTCCGAGCTGCAACGGTGAGGGTGAGATCATCGAGAAGCCCTGCGCAACGTGCCGGGGGGCCGGCCTGGTGAGGCGAAACCGCACCATCACGGTGACCATTCCCGCCGGCATTGAGGACGGCAAGAGGCTGAGCCTGGGCGGCCAGGGAGACGCGGGCACGAACGGCGCCCGTGACGGGGACCTGTACATCTTCATGAGGGTGCAGGCCCACGATCTGTACGAGCGCGACGGCTACGACGTGTACTGCGCCGTGCCCATATCCATGACGCAGGCCGCGCTGGGCGCTGAGATCGTCGTCATGACCCTGGATGAGAAGAAGGTCCGTGTCGCCGTTCCGGCGGGCACGCAGAACGGCAAGGTCCTGCGCCTGCGCGGGGAAGGCATCCCGGAGCTGCACAGCCCGAGCCGCCGCGGAGACATGTACATCAAGCTCATCGTCAAAGTGCCCACGAAGATGTCCGCGCGGGCCAAGGAGCTGCTCAAGGAGCTTTCCAGCGTGAGCGGTGAGGAGAAGAACCCGAATCCCATCCCCTTGTCCGAGCTGAAGCAATAGCGTAGCATTCTCTTCATGGAAAAAGTGCAGTCCTTCCTCGTCACCGTCACCATTACGCTCCTCGTCTGTGAAGCGGCGCTCCTGGTTGCGCGCGCCGCGCGGTGCGCCCGCAGGTTCGAGCCCCTGTCCCTCGCCGCGTTCCTGCTGGCCGCGGCGCTCGGGCTCGCGGAGCCGTCCTGGCTGGGCACGGGAAGCGCGCTTTCCGTGTTCATCCTCTGGGCGGCGGGAGCGTTCCTGGTCGAAGCCCGACGGCCATCACGCCGCTTCGCCTGGGCGGCGGCGTGCTGCGCCTTCATGGGTCTTCTCCTCGTTGGGCGCGGCCTCCGCCTGGACGGCACGATCCTCTTCACTGCGTTCGACGCTGCTGTCACCTGCGCGCTTGCCGCGTTCCCGATCGCGCTCATGGCCGGGATCGGGAAAGGATCCCGGTCCTCGCCCCTCTTCGCAGCGCTTGTCGCCGCCTGCGCGTGGATCGCGCTGGGCTGCGCGCAGTCGCTCCTGTGGGCGCTCGGGCTCGCGTGGCCGGATGTCTCGGAGATCCCTCTCTTCGTGCTCGCCGCGGCCGGGGCGTGGCTCGTGTTCCAGGAAGGCTACCCGACGCGGGCCGGCTGGCGGGGACGGCTGGCCGCCCTGGAGTTGGCGGAGAAGCTGCCGCACGCCGCCTACGCGCCGGTGGTTGAGAACGAAAGCATGCTTGCCCGGCAGGACCGCCTGGTGGCTGCCGGTCTCCTGGTCCTCGGCGTTGCCCATGAGTTCAAGAACACGCTGGGATACATCCGCGCGGTCGCGGAGCACTGCCTGACGGACCAGGAGTCTCCCCGAAGGGACGAGGACCTGCGCCTGCTCCTTCAGCACGTGGAGAACGGCCGGGAGTCGGCGGTGGGCCTGCTGGAGAAGCTGGCGCGCGAAGGCCGGGAGAAGACGCGGGTCGTGGACGCGGAGCGCGACCTTGCGTCTTTCATGCGCCTTGTGCGGGCAGGCTATCGGGCAGAAGGCGTGATCATCCGGGGGGATTTCGCTCCCGGGACTCGATTCCGCGCGCGCCCCGGCGAGATCGAGCAGATCCTCCACAACCTTGTTCGAAACGCGGTGGAGAGCCTTCGCCGGCGGGGCGCGACGGAGGAGAAGCTGATCGATGTCTCGTGCCGCAGGGCGGGATCGAAAGCGATCATCGAGGTGAAGGACAATGCGGGCGGCGTCGCGCTGTCGCGAGCGCCGCGGCTCTTCACACCGTCGTTTCACCGCGAGAGCGGGTCCGGTCTCGGTCTCTACCTCTCCCGCAGCCTCGCGCGGGACAACGGCGCTTCGCTTGACTACGCGCCGGTGCCCGGAGGCAGCATCTTCCGGCTGACGCTCAGGGCCGAACCGGGCTGAAAGGTGAGGGGGAGCTGCTGAGAGGGGCCGGGCCGCCTTGACGGCTGCACGGCCGCCGTCCCGCTATTCCACGAGCTTCCTTGTCATGCGCCTGATGGCAATCCAGCCCACCACCGTGGAGAAAAGCAGCATGCAGGCAAGGTCCCACAGGTGTACCAGCTCGAACCCCGTGGCGAATCCCCGCACGAGGCGCACGGGGTGGGTCAGCGGCATGATCTCCGCCACCGGAAGCAGGAACGACGGCAGGTTGCTGAGCGGGAACACGACGCCGGAGAAGAAGAACATCGGCGACAGCAGCCCGGAAAAGAAGAAGTTGAAGTTGTTGATGCTGCTCACCACCGTCGTGATCAGCAGGGCGAGGCACGCGAACATGATCCCCGTGAGAAAGCCGATCACCGGCGCGAACAGCACCCAGCCGAGCGGCAGGGTGCCGAAAACCAGGCAGATGACGAGCACGCTCGCCGTGAAGACAGCCCCCTTGGTGCCGCACCAGAGGATCTCGCCGACCATGATGTCAATCGCCGTGAGAGGCGCGCCCATCATGCCGTCGTACACCTTGTCGAACATGAGCCTGATGTAGGTCCCGTAGCTCATCTCGAACGCCGCGGTGAACATGGCGGAGGTCATGAGGAGGCCGAAAGCGAGGAACTGGATATAGGGCAGCCCCTGCATGCGCCCGATGTTCGCGCCGAGCCCCAACCCGATCCCGAGGAGGAAGATGATGGGCTCGATGAAGGGGGGCAGGGAGTTGGAGAAGAGGTTCCTCGTGTAGACCCGCATGTGCCGGAACCAGACGGCCGCGATGCGCGAGGGAAAGGGCGCCACCAGCGCTGTCACCGCGTCACTCATTGAGGTTCCTCCCGGTGATCTTCAGGAACAGGTCCTCGAGGTTCGTCGCCCGCCGGAGAAAGCTTCCCGGCCTCAGGATCCGCGCGAAGCTGCCCAGGACCTCGCCGTTGCGTGCGTAGAGCAGTGTGCGTGACGAGGACCCGTTCTTCCGCACGGAGCCGTCCCGCTCCAGCTCCGCGAGGCGGCGGCCCGCCTCCTCTTCCGTGAGAGCCGCAGGGTCGTGGATCTCCAGGACATGCGGCTCCATGTGGTCCGCCATCAGCTTCTGGGGTGGACCCTGGAGCGCCTTCGAGCCCCGGTCCATGATGATGATGTCATGCGCGAGCTGGAACGCCTCGTCCATGTAGTGTGTGGTCAGCAGGATCGTGACCCCTTCCCGCATCAGGTCGTGCATGCGGTCCCAGATGAGGTGCCGCACGTGAGGATCCAGCCCGGTGGTCGGCTCGTCCAGGATGAGGAGACGGGGGCTGTTGAGGAGCGCCCGGGCGATGACCAGCCGCCGCTTCATGCCGCCGGACAGCTCCTTGACGCGGGCATGCCGCTTTTCCGTCAGCTCCATGAAGACGAGCAGCTCCTCGATGCGCTGACGCGCCCGCGCCCGCGGCATGTGGTAGAACCGTGTGTAGATCGAGAGGTTCTGCTCGATGTCGAGCTCCTCGTCCAGGCTGTTGTCCTGCGGCACAAGCCCGGAGAGAGACTTCACCTCCAGCTCCTGCCGGGGCAGCTCGAATCCCAGCACGCGGATGCGCGTCCCGGGCCGACTGTCCGCCCGCGCTTTTCCGTAGAGAGTCTTGATGGTTGTCGTCTTTCCGGCGCCGTTGGGGCCGAGGAATGCCGTGCAGCGGCCCGCTTCGACGGTGAAGCTCAGGTCGTCCACAGCGAGCAGATCGCCGTAGGACTTTGACAGGTGTGTAACTTCAAGAGCGGTCAATGAAGAGCTCCTGGAAGAAACGTCCTCGGGGTCAGTAGATGTATGCCGTCACGAGAACGGCGTGGCTGTTGGAGGAGGCGCCGTTCAGCGTGTAGGGCATCTGGATGAGGTTGAGCTCGGTCCCCACGGGGTCAAAGAAATCATCCGGGGCGGGAGAGGCGTAGAACGTGCGCCCCCCGGCGCCGCTCGTGTAGGACGTGACGATCGTGTACTTCTGGTTCGGAAGCTTCGGCACGGAGAGAAGGAAGTGCGCGTAGGTGCCATCGAAGCCCGAAGAGGTCGCGGTCTGCGTGAAGACCTGCCCGGAGTCCGAGGTCAGGGCAACGGCCGCAGTGGAGCCGGGGGAGGACCAATCCGGGTGCGCGGAGGCCATCACCCGCACGTCCACGCTGATGATGTTCGAAGGATAGATGAGGTTCATCAATTGTCCGCAGCCCGCCAGCAGGAAGGCTATCCCTGCCGCGAGGAGCGATCGAGGCAACTTTCTCAAGGTTTCTGATCTCCGCTTGCTCTTTGAAGTATAGCACAAACGAAGGGGCTTGTGCCAGCAGGGGGGCTGCGCCGCCCCGGCTGTCGCGGTCAGACGTGCCGCCGCAAATGAGAGCGCCCCCGAGAGGGGGGCGCAGAATGCGAAATGAATTGCTTCAAGGAATTATTACGCTCAGATTTGTAATGTCCGACGACTTCGCAAATGGTAGGGTAACTAGATATGCCGACACGCCAGAAGGATCGTAGAACCACGAGCCGAGAGGAGACCCCGCAGGATAGAACGTCCCGCTTGGGGATCCGTTGATGTATTGGGAGAACAATCCATAGGTCTCATTCTTCAGCTTTGTGAACTGCACGGTATAATGGGCATAGCCGGAGGTCAAATCATAGTACGACCATCCGACTGCAATCGGTGCGGTTAGAGCATACCCTGAGCTGTCTGTCAATTGAACATTGACATATGAAAGT
>DATKLM010000115.1:0-6039 GCA_035542415.1 Spirochaetia bacterium | reverse complement strand
CCGCGCTGCGACACCGGGGAGACTGAACAGGTGGGCGAAGTCACCAAGAAGAGTTACAAGAAGGGCGCGCGCATTTATCTCGAGGGGGACGAGGAAAGCGAAGAGGTTTTCGTCATCGAGAAGGGAGAGGTGGATCTGGAGGGGTTCCCCGGGGTGAAGAGGTTCCGACCTGCCCTCGGCCCGGGGGACATCTTCGGCTTCACGTCGACCCTGTGCCGGCGGCCGCGCATGGAGTCAGTGGTGGCCCGGTCTGACTGCACCTGCGCGCTTCTCAGCCGGGACCGGTTCCTGGAGTCCGTCCAGTCGAACCCGGAGCTCGCCACCCGCGTCATCTCCTATTTCGCGGAGGAGCTGCGCGCGTATGACGACATGGTCGCTGTTCCTTCGGAAAAGACGACCTCCGCGGACGAGGAGGCCCGCCTCTTCGAGCTGGGAACGCATTTCGCACGCTCAGGACGGGACGCACACGCGATTTACGCCCTCGAGGCTCACCTGAAGCTGTACCCTTCCACGGCGCATTCCCGCGATGCCCAAAAAACCGTCACGGCTTTGCGCGGCAAGGGCGTCAAGATCCCGGCGCCGGTCCAGAAAGGGCTCGCGCGTGTCTACGCGGACGGCCAGGTAGTCTTCTGCGAGCACGAACCGGGAGAAGAACTGTACATCGTGAAGTCCGGCAAGGTGGAGATCCTCAAGGTCACCCCGCCGGAGGAGATGCTCCTTTCCATCCTGAGGGAGGGAGACATCTTCGGCGAGCTCTCCATCGTGTCCAGCAAGCCGCGCAACGCCACGGCGGTGACCATCGGGACCACGGAGCTTCTTCCGGTGCGCAGGGAGTCGCTGCCGGCTCTCTTCGAAAAGTCGCCGCTCACCATCTCCCGGATCCTGACGGCCATCAGCCAGAGGCTCTGGTTCACCTTCATCCGCCTCCAGTCGAGTCTCTTCGAGAACCCGCTGACGCGGACGTACGTGCTCCTGGAAAACAAGCTCATGGAGGAGAGGGTCTCCCTTGCCAGCACCAAGGCAGTGACGCTGCCGCTGGGCATCGGAGAGATCCTTGCCATGGCGCGGGTCCCTTCGGATCAGCAGGAGAAGCTTGCCGTCGTTCTCACGGATGACCCCAATCTCAGTTTCCAGTTCCGGCAGGTGACGATCGAGAATCCGAGCGCCCTGGAATCCAAGGCCCGCTACTTCCGCACGCGCGACCATCTCGGGGTCCAGGAGCTGAAGGCACCAGCGGCGGCTCACAAGCACGCGCAGGCGTCCGCGGGACGTCCGGCCCAGAAGAGCTCAACGGAGAAGCAGGCCGTTGAAATCCCGCGGCCGGCGCACGGGGCCTCCCGGGGAGGCATCGGGCTGGACACTCACGAGCTGCGCGTGCCGCTGGACACCATCCCGGAGAAGTAGCCCCGCGCGGCCTGCGAGCCAGGGCTACGGCGTCAGGTCTTTCCGCACTTCCACGCCAAGGGCCAGCCGGCGGGCTCCGCTGGACCGGGCGATGTCGAGCACGCGGATGACCGTGTCATAGCGAATCCCTCGATCACCCATGACGATGACTGCCGCGTTCGGCGAGGAGGCGATCTGGCGCGTCAGCCTGGGGCGCACATCGTCAATCATCACCCGTTCCTTGCCCAGGTACACCGCCCCCGAGGAGTCAATGGTGATCACGATGCTCTTCTCCGGCTGGGATTCCGCCGAGCTCGTGGCCGGAAGGTTCACCTTCATGCCGGACTGGATGATGAGAGGCGTCGCGATCATGAAGATGACCAGCAGGACGAGCACCACGTCCGTGAACGGCGTGATGTTGATGCCGGCCATCAGGCCGTTGGAGTGCCGCGATCTCAGGCTGCGCATGTCATCTCGTCAGCAGGTCTGTCATCTCGGAAGCGCACAGCTCCATGTCGTTCACGAAGCCGTCGATGCGCCGCACGAAGTAATTGTAGGCGATGACGGAGGGCACGGCCACCGCCAGCCCCGTTGCCGTTGTGATGAGCGCCTCCGCCACCCCGCCGATGACGATTGCCATTCCGCCGGTCCCCATGGCGGAGATGTCGCGGAAGGCGCGGATGATCCCGAGCACCGTGCCAAAGAGCCCGATGTACACGGCCGTGTTCCCGATCGTTCCGACGATGCTCGTGAGCCTCTCCAGCTTCGATGCCTGGACGGTTACGGCCCGCTCCAGCGTGCTGGCCAGGAGCTTCTCATCACGGGACCTCGCCTCCAGGCCGGCGAGAGCGACGCGGGCGAACGGGGCATTCGTCTCCCGGCATACCTCGATGGCCCCTTCGCGGTCCTTGCGCTCGATCTGCGCCTGGATCCGGCGCATGAAGGCCGCGCGGTTCACGCGCCTCATGCTCCAGTAGACCCAGAGCCGGTCGATGATGACCGCGAGTGAGAGAAGAGAGCAGAACAGTAGGACGTACATCGTGACGCCGCCAGAGGCGAAGATCTGCCACAGGGTCTTGCCAGCAAACATCGATCTCTCCTATTCGTTTCTCACAAGGATGAACTCAACACGCCTGTTCTTCCACCGGTTGTCGAGATCGGAGAACGGCACGACAGGCTCCGCGGCCCCGATCCCGATGGTGGAGATTCGGGACGCTGCGATTCCCTGTGCTACGAGAGCCTGCTTGATGGCCTCCGCGCGCGACTTGGACAGGGGAAGCAGCTCCTCCTCCTGCTCCTTCTTCGCACGGGCGGGGTTGTCGAAGTTCACCAGGTTCGCGTGCCCCTGGATCGTGATCTTGTACTGGCTGTACTTCTTGAAGATCTCGGCGAGCCGGCCGATGGTGGACAGGTTCTTTGCCGCCTTGTCCGGCTCCACGTTGGTGAAGTCAGCCGTGTTGGCCTGGAATGTGATGCTCGCGATCCTCACCTTCAGGTTGTTGCCGTCGCGGATGACGAGGATATCCACGGGAATGACCTTGGAGTACGTGGCCGAGTTCCCCAGCACGTCCTTGATCGTCAGCGTCATGGGATAGTCCTCAGCGGACTCCACCAGCTCTCCCTTGTCCGAAAGCCCGTTCCAGATGATCTGCTCCGACGGCGCGCCGGTGCCGGAGAATGATGCGAACGGGTGGTTCGCCGGATCCAGGATCTGGATGCTCCAGCTCTCGGTCGGGCTCGGGTCATTGACCTTCAGCCCGATGGTCAGCTCGTCGTTGAAGCCGTCGTTGTCCGGGGAGAACGGCAGTGGTCCGACGGTCACGTCAACTTTCGGAGGGCTCGCGTTCAGGATGAACGCGGGCGTGCGCGCCTCCGCAAGGTTGCCCTTGGCATAGTCTACCTGGAGCACGGCGGTGTAGGTCCCGTCCGGGGCCATCGCCTTGCCCGTGTTGTCCTTTCCGTCCCAGGTGACATTCTGCGGAACAGGCGCCGCTCCGGTGAAATCCTTCACGGCCAGGCCCGCGGGATTCACCATGGAGAGCTTCCAGGACCTGATGCCGTCTTTCAGCTGCACGATGGGCGTGAAGTCCATGGTATCCTTGAATCCGTCACCGTTGGGAGAGAATCCTGTATCCGAGGCCGTCACGAACGCTGGTGTCGGCCGCGTATCCACGGTGATCCCGCGGATCTCCTTTGCCGTCACGTTGCCGGCCTTTGTCTGCGATTTCACCGAATAGACGTACGTGCCGTCGGGAACGACGTTGCCGTTTTCATCCTTTCCGTCCCAAGGGAAGTCCTGCGCTTTTCCCTTCCAGAACCACCCGCGGATACGCTCGTTTTTCGCGTTGCGAAGCTCACCTTCCCACAGGTCCTCCTCACTCGACGACTGCTTGAACGTGATGGACTGCAGGCGGCTCGTGCCGTCAGGAGAGAACAGCGTGGCGTCCGCGCCCAGGTCGATCTGCGGGAAGTGGTTGTCCACCGAGAAGGGATTGCTCTGGGCCGTGGGATGCGTGCCGTTGGAATACGCAACCTCCAGCTCCGCGCTGTACGGGCCGTCCGGCACGCGGGCCCCGGCGTCATCGATTCCCGCCCATGTCAGCTCTTCCGGCGGGCGGTTGGTCCCCTTGAAGGTCCGCACCGTATCGCCCTTGGCATTCTTTACCCGCACAACGAAGGAATCGATGCCCGTTGGAACGGTAATGGACGGAATGATCCTGATCTTCGTCTTCGTCCCCCCGCTGAAAGGCGCGAAGGACGCCAGGTCCGTGGAGAGCCTCACCGGCTTCTTCTGCGTATCAATGCGAAGCGTGATGGGCTTCGACGATCCCACGTTTCCGGCCCGGTCCGTTGTGGAAAGCAGGTACGTGTACTGGCCATCCGGCAGGAGCGCGCCGTCATCCGTGCGGCCGTCCCACTGGAACGACCGGTCCGCAGTGCCGCGCCACACCAGGGTCCTCACGTCCTTGCCCTTTTCGTCCTTGAACGTGCCGGTCCAGAAAAGCTCTTCCGACGCGTCCTGGTGAATCGTCACGGTGTTGCGGTCGCTGTCTCCCGTGGGAGAGAACACCGAGTATTCCGCGCTGGCAGCAGCGGTCGGGGGGGTGGTCCGGATGGTGACCGGAGGCGAATCTGCCGACGGGTTGTGGCCATTCACGTACTCGATAGCGAGCTTGCCCTTGTACGCACCGTCCGCAAGAATCTTGCCCCCGTCATTGGTCCCGTCCCAGACCACAGTGGCGGGAATGGACACCGTCCCGGAGAACGTCTTCTGGACGGCTCCCTGCGGATCAGAAACGGAGAGATTCCACCGCTCGATTCCTGTCCTCACGGGCACGTCCAGGCCGAACGTCACGGCTTTCTTGGGGCTCTGCGTGCCGGGGGAGAAATACGACAGGTCGATGGCCAGGTGGACCGGCGTGGGCTGCGTATTAATGATGATGTTGTCCAGCTCTGCTGAGCCGACGTTTCCGGCCCGGTCCGTTGCCGTGACGCGGTAGCTGTACACGCCATCCGGCGCCAGAGTCCCGCCGTCCATCTTCCCGTCCCAGGTGAAGTCCACGGGCTCTGAGTCCTTCCACTCCAGGGTCCTCACGGCCTGCCCGGCGACATTGCGGATGGTTCCCTTCCAGTCATCTTCCTTGGTGCCGGTCTGATGAACAGGCAGGTTGCCCTTGGTCCCCTCCCCGCTCGGGGAGAAGATCACGTAGGGGGCGCTCACCGTGATCTTGGGCGGCGTGACTTTGACCACGACGGTTCCCAGGGGGGTCTTTCCCCTGTTGTTGTTGTCATCCCAGGATTCCACGTAGTAGTGGTAGGTTCCATCAGGAACCACGCCGCCAGCGTCGGATTTTCCGTCCCAGCGCACCGACGGCGGAATGGGAATGCCCTGCTTCACGTAGACGAGCCGCTTGAGGAGGTTGCCGAGGTCCCGGTTTTCCGGCCGGTCTTCCTTGTTTTGAATTGTCCGCACGACGTTGCCGGAAGGATCCTCGATCACGAAGCTGAAGCCCTTGATGTACCTCTTCGACGTGATGGACAGGGGGAGAACGAGATCATCCTGGACTCCGTCGAAGTTCGGAGAGATGTACTTCTCTCCGCTGGTATCGAACGAGATCACGGGCGGGTTCTTCTCAATGGCGCCCAGGGGGACATTCACGCCCGCGCCGAATCCCCAGATGTTGCCCTGCAGGGGCGCCGCCACCGCCGCAACGTTCACCTCGCTCTGGTTCCAGCCCCGCTCGGTGGTGTTGAGGGCGTCGGTGTTCGGCTTGACGCTGGTCGTGATTTTCACGGAGAGGCCGAACGTGAACGGAATCGATCGGGAGGGCTCGATGCCGGCAGCTTCACGCAGGTCATACATGTAGGCGCCGCTCAGCGTCACGGTGTTGGCAATCAGGATTTCCCCCCCGAGCGTCAGGCGCATGTCCTGGAACGTCGGGAAGCTGAGGTCGGGATTGAGGGAGAACACGACCGGATCCGTCTTGATGAGGGAGAAGTGCGCCCCGATTGCCGGGGTGAATGCCGGAGGATTTGCCAGGGACCCCGATGTTCCGGAGGTGGCGAAACCCTTGCCGATGTTCCGCATGACCACGCCCCATCGGAAGTCCTTCAGGAAGGCGATGTCCCCGGGCAGATGGAGGAATCCGAGATCGA
>DATKLM010000114.1:0-6419 GCA_035542415.1 Spirochaetia bacterium | reverse complement strand
ACACTCCGGGGAGCGACACCGGAAACGACGGAGCCGGAGCGCCCGTTGGGTCCCATGCGTCCAGCGCTCCTGCCTGGGTCAGGAAGGTGACGATGAAGGAGGTGCCGGACTTCACGATGCGCGGCGCACAGAAAGAGATCCCCGAAGCACGCACGGGCCAGCCCGGGGCTTCGACGCCGGCCAGGTCGCTCAGGTGAACCTGGGCGTCGAAACTCTTCGGATAGAAAGCGATCCGGCCGGAAAAAAAGGACGGTGATGAGTACAGCGGCGCTTCCACTTTCTCCCCGAGCACTTTTCGCGAGCCGTCGGGACCCACGAGCACGAGCGCGGAGTCAGCCCGGGAAAACAGCGCGAGCTTGCCGTCGATGAGGCTTGCCGGCATCGGGCTGGCGATTCCCGTCGCCACGGGGAACGGAGCCATCGGCTCCAGCTTCGGCCCGAAGCGCCATACCGTGCCCCCGGGTGACACCGCCCAGATGGCGCCTGGCGCGCCCGGGCGCGGCTTCTCAGCAAGAATGACGCTGTCTGTTTCCAGCTTCGCTTCTGCGATACGCGAGCCTGCCGCGTCTGCCAGCACGAGGGTCGAGCGGTCACGGATCCACGCCAGGAGCGCCGGCCCGGCGTCAGCGAACCGCAGGGCAAGCACGTCGCCGCTGAGAGCGCCATCCGGCGACAGGGGGAATCCTCCCAGGGGCTGCGCGGCCGAGCGCTGCGCGCTCTCCGTCACGATGCCGGCCTGGATCCGGGACGGCGAGACACGCAGAACGGCCACCCCGCTTCCGTACACGCGCAGGAGGTCGGAGAGAGTTCCCGTGGGCGCCAGGAAGAAAGGCAGTCCGCGCGAGCTGTCGTACCAGACAAGGACCGAGGAATCGGCGGGAATCCCCTGCGTGAGCCGGGAGAACACGCCGCCCACGCGCAGGATGTTCTCCCCGGTGCTCCCCGCCTTCACGACGGCGGAGAGATTCTCCGCGTCCATGGAGACGAACAGGTAGTCACCGCGGACGAGGAAGTACGGTTCGGGCACGTGCACGTCCAGCGCGTCCAGGATCAGCGTCACGTACCAGGGGATGGAGAGACGGTCGATCCTCACTCCATCCATGACCAGAGAGCTGTCTTTACCCGCAACGATGGACCCGGTGATCTTCTCCACCGCGCGGGTGTACGACGCCTGATCCGTGATCCGCGCGAAGTACACCGGCACGTTGGAGCCCGGCAGGGAAAACGCGCCCACCTCGGAGCCTGCCCAGGAGAAGACGAGGTCGTCGATCCCCACGCCCAGAAAAGTGCGCGCCCCGTCATCCGCCTTCTTGGAGACGTCCTGGATGCTGGAGCCGCCGACCGCGGCAGCCAGCCGATACAGGTCGCGAAGGGGCGCGAGGTTGGACACGGTGAGCAGATACGCGGAGGACGGCACGTACCGCAGAGCTCCCAGCGGCTGGTGGGAAGCCCCGAGGACTTTCTCCAGCTCCGGTATGCCGGCGGACACGGGAAGCGAGGCGGAGAGGGAAAGCCGGTTCCCGCTCGCCTCGGCGTCCAGCATCGACTGACCCGGAAGCTGGAGCGCCTGGAGGAT
Source organism: Spirochaetia bacterium (assembly GCA_035542415.1). GTDB lineage: Bacteria > Spirochaetota > Spirochaetia > SZUA-6 > Fen-1364 > Fen-1364. The sequence goes on along the minus strand of DATKLM010000114.1, from coordinate 4,843 downwards.
CTTCGTCCCGCGGTCGCTTCCGGCGAGAAGCTCTGACGAGAGGCTCGGCGTGTCCACGATGACACGGATGGCCCGGCCGGCCCCGGCCCGCAGCTGGTGCAGGAGCTCGCGGCTCGCGCGCGCGGCAAGCCCGGTGCCCGAGGCCCGGCGGGACAGCGCCTCCCGCACGGCGGACTCGTCGGTGGACAGTATGGCCACGTTTTCAAGGAAAGCCGCGTGAACATTGGCCCCGCCGCTCGTGTAGCTGTAGAGAGTGGTCCCGGCGTCGTTGAGAAACGCGAATCCCTTGATGCGGAGCGCCGGCCCGACGAACCGGGCAAGCGGCGTCACGATGCCCCGCCACCCCAGGTCGAGCACGGCAAGGAGCCTTCGGTCCGGCAGGAGAACGACGTCCGCGTGCACGTCCATGAGCTTCTGGAGGATCCGTGAGCGCGTGAGAGCCAGCCCGCGCGCATCCGCGACGGCGCTGCGGTACGGCGCGAGGTCGGGGCGCGCGAGGATTGCGTCCGCCGCGGGCAGGTTAAGCCAGTCATCGTAGAGGGCGCGGATGGAGGGGACCTGGAAGTACGCGACGGAGCGCTCGGGGAGGAACGCCAGGGGATCCTCGTGCCGGATGAGCCAGCGTCCCACCAGGACCAGCGCGCACAGGACGAGAGCGCCCAGGATGACGAGGAAGACCGTCAGGATGACACGGGGGACTTTCTTCACGACCGGCGCTCCGTTGCGGTGACGGTAGCGGAAAACGGGGCCTTCGGCAACGATGCGCGGTCCTACAACGCCTTTTCCAGCGCCTTGTTCAGCCGGCGCACGAAGCCGGCAGGGTCCTTCAGCTCCGCGCCCTCCACGAGGAGCGCCTGGTCCAGGAGGAGACGGCTGGTGTCCTGGATAACCGTCTCATCCGTGACCGCGACGAGACGCGTCACGATGGGATGAGTCGGATTGAGCTCCAGGATGGGCTTCACCTCGGGGAGGTCCCGGTTGCCCATGAGCTTCAGGATCTGCTGCATCTGCACGGTGGGATCGTGCTCGTCCACGACGATGCAGGATGGGGAATCCGCAAGCCGGTTGGATGCCCGCACGTCCTTCACGTCGTCTCCCAGCGCCTTCTTCACCTTCTGCAGAAGAGGCTCGAGAGCGGCGGCCTTGTCCGCATCTCCCTCGCTCTTCAGGTCGTCCGCCGTCGCGGAGCGGTTCACCGCCTTCAGGTCCGTCTCCATGAAGGAGCCGATGGCGGAGGCGACGATTTCGTCGATCTCGTCGTCCATGACGAGAACTTCGAGTCCCTTCGCCTTGTACGCCTCCAGCAGCGGGGAGCTTCGCAGGTTCGCCTCGCGGCCGCCGGTGAGGTAGTAGATGGCTTTCTGGTCCTTCTTCATCCGGTCGCGGTACTCGCCCAGGGACGTCCAGCCCTCCACGGCCGTCGACTTGTAGCGCACCAGCTCCAGCAGCTGGTCCCGGTGCTCATGGTCCTGGGCGAGGCCTTCCTTGAGGACCCGGCCGAACTCGTTCCAGAACGTTTCGTACACCGCCTTGTCCCTGGAGAGCTGGGCGAGCTCCTGGAGAATCTTGCGTACGGAGGAGGAGCGGATGTTTTCCATGATCCGGTTCTTCTGGAGGATCTCCCGGCTCACGTTCAGGGGAAGGTCTTCGGAGTCGATGATCCCGCGCACGAAGCGCAGGTACACCGGGAGCAGCTCCTTCTCGCTCTCCGTGATGAACACGCGCTTGATGTACAGCTTGACCCCCGGCTCGTAGTCGTAGCGGTACAGGTCAAAGGGGGCCTTGCGGGGGATGTAGAACAGCGTGGTATACGCCAACGCCCCTTCCACCGAGAGGTGGATCCAGTGCAGGGGATCCTCCGTGTCGTGCGTGAGCGTCTTGTAAAACTCTTTGTAGTCATCCTCTTTCAGGTCCGACTTCGGCCGCTTCCACAGCGCGAGCGCGGAGTTGACCTGGGCGTCCTTGTCCACCGTTCCGCCGTGCTGACCCTTCTCCTGGTAATGCAGGTGGATGGGGAACGCGATGTGGTTGGAATACTTGCGGATGATGTCCTCAATGCGCCAGCGGTCGGCGTATTCCTTTCCCTGCTCGTTCAGGTGGAGGATCACCGTGGTCCCCGAGCCCTCCCGCGTCGTCTCGCTGATCTCGTACTCACCCTTTCCGTCGCTGGTCCATGACCACGCCTTCTCGTCCCCGATCTTCCGCGAGATCACCTCAACCCGGTCCGCCACCATGAAGGAGGAATAGAACCCCACGCCGAACTGGCCGATGAGCCCCGAGCCCTTCTTCGCGTCCGCCGTCATGGCCTGGAGGAAGAGGCGGGTCCCCGAGCGGGCAATGGTCCCGAGGTTCTCCTCGAGGTCCTTGTCGTTCATTCCAATGCCGGTATCCGCCACGGTGAGCGTGGAGCGGTCCTTCGTATCGAAGGAAACGTCGATGCGGGGAACGAAAGGAACTCCCTTGTACTCTTCCTGCGTCAGCGTCAGGTACTTCAGCTTGTCCAGCGCGTCCGACGCATTGGAGACGAGCTCGCGAAGGAAGATCTCCGGGTGGGAGTACAGGGAGTGGATGATGAGCGTGAGGAGCTGGTTGACCTCAGCCTGAAACTTGTGCGTTGCCATGGTTTTGATTCTCCGCCGAAAATTACATTGGCGAGGGGCAGACGGTAAAGCCCCGGGGCCGCCGCGCTCCTATCCCTCCGCGGGCGCGGGAGCCTCCTTGGAGGCGGGGGCTTGCGCGTGGCTCTTCCGCAGCGCCAGCTCCGGCAGGAAGAGCGTCACGACGAACCCGGCAGCCAGGATGGACAGGCCCAGCAGGTACACGCGGCGGACCGCCGTCGTGAACGCCTGCTTCAGCGCGCCCGTCACCTGGGCGGTAACGGCGGCCGCCTCGGTGTCCAGCGCGGTCCGGGCGCTGGCAAGGGTGGCCGCGGCGTCCCCGGCGGATGGGTCGGCCTGTCGTGCCTGCAGGATGCCTGTGAGCTGCGCGGGCACGAGCGGATCGTCGAGCAGGCTCGCCAGAGCCGCGGAATCGTTCTTCGTGATGGCGAGCTCGACCTTCCGGTACACCTCGTCAACCCCCGCCTTGATCTGTCCTCCCACCGCGCCCAGGTTTCCCGACTGGAGCTGGCCCATGCTGAGGCTCATCTTCCCCAGCCCTGCCTGGCGAAGCTCGGGGGGAAGGGACCGTGGCAGCTCCGCGGCGAGGGTCGTGGCCATCAGCGTCCCGAACACGGCGACTCCGATGGTGGAGCCGATCTGGCGGAAGAACTGGCTGCTGCTCGTGGCGGCCCCGATCTCGCGGGGATTGACGGCGTTCTGAATGGCGAGGGTGAACAGCGGCAGGGCCGGCCCCAGGCCGACGCCGAGAAGGACCATGCGCCATGTGACCTCCCACCGGGTCATCGTGACGTTCAGCCCGAGCATCGTGGCATAGCCGACGATCATGAGCGCCGCCCCGACGAGAAGCACGATCTTGTACCGGCCCAGGCGGCTGGAGATCTGCCCCGAGACGAAGCTGGAGACGACCATGCCGAGCGTCATGGGCATCAGCGTGAGCCCGGCAGCGCTGGCGCTCACGCCGATCACGAGGACCATGTAGATGGGCAGAAAGAGGATGGCGCCGAAGAACCCGATCCCCGCGATGAGAAGCGCGGCGACGTTGCCCAGGACGTAGGTCCGGTTCTGGAACATGTCGAACGGCAGGATCGGCTCCTCGGCCCTGCGCTCGATGAGGATGAACACCACGATGCCGACAGCGCCGAGGGCAAAGAGCCCCACGATCTGCCACGAGCCCCAGGGGAGCTCGGCCCCGCCGATGCTGAGGGCGAGCAGGATGGGGACGATTCCCAGGAGCAGCGCGGCGGATCCCCACCAGTCGATGGTCACTCTCTTCCCGAGAGCCGGCTTGAGCGGAGGCATCTGGAGAAGAATGAAGAGAAGCGCCACGAGCCCGACCGGCATGTTCACGTAGAACACCCACCGCCAGGAAAGGGCGTCCGTCAGGAAGCCGCCCAGGAGCGGTCCCGCGATGCTCGAGGTGCCGAACACGGCGCCGAACAGGCCGCTGTACCGGCCGCGCTCCGCCGGCGGGAAAAGATCCGCGATCACGGTGAAGGCCATGGAGAAGATCCCCGCGGCGCCGAGGCCCTGGAGGGCGCGGAAGACGATCAGCTCCGTCATGCTGCGCGACTGGCCGGAAAGCACGGAGCCGGCGAGAAACAGGATGACGCCGGTGAGCACGATGATCTTCCTGCCGTAGAGGTCGGAGAGCTTTCCGTAGATCGGGATCATCGCCGTGGAGGCGAGCAGATAAGCGGTGACGAGCCAGGAGTACAGGTTCAGGCCGTGGAGGTCCTGGAGGATCCTCGGCATGGCCGTTCCCACGATCGTCTGGTCGAGGGCTCCGAGAAACAGAGCCACCATGATGCCGGCGAGCGTGAACCTGCGCTCCCGGGGCGTGACCGAGTACATGAAATGGAAAGTACTGATTCGCCGCGGCCCGAGCCACTGGAAAAGTGGCCAGGCCTAGCCAGGGATGGCGAGGGCAAGCGAGGCCAAGGATGGCCGCCAGCGAGCCACGCCGCCTAGTGAAGCATCCTGCGCTTGTTTCTGATGTAGTCCGCGAAGAGGAACTCCCCGAGCTTGTCCGCGGAAGCGAAGTACGCGCGGCCCCGGTTGAGCTTCGTGAGCTCGTCCACGAAGTTCACCAGCTCGGGGTCCGTGGCCAGCATGAAGGTCGTGATCGTGATGCCCGCCTTCTTGCACGCGGCCGCTGCTTCCAGCGTCTGCGCGAGGATCTTCGGGTCGAAGCCGTAGGGGTTCTTGTAGACTTCCCCGTTCTC
>DATKLM010000113.1:0-17420 GCA_035542415.1 Spirochaetia bacterium | reverse complement strand
GCCCTGGACGCCGTGAGAAACGCGCGATTTCTCCCGGCCATGAAAAACGGAAAAACAGTGGCGGCAATGATAATTGTTCCGGTAAGATTCAAACTGACGCAGGAGTGATCGTCCCACGGTCGGATCGGGCGACAGCAATCCGAGCGATCGACCCTCAGGATCATATATATTTCCATTTTGTCCATTTTTGCGATATAATGGTTTCCACAAAGGGAAAAAGTGACGTCCTCAGGGGAGAAGCATAGATGCTGAGAAACGTCCGCATAGGACCCAAGCTGGTCCTCGTGGGAACCATACTCATGGCCCTGCCCTTGGTCATCCTTGCCTTCCTCGCGGTGACGCGGTCAGGCTCGGCCCTTTCCCGCCTGCGGGATGATCAGGTGGTCAGCAGGTCCCGGGAGATCGCCAAGGTCATTGACCGGGTGTTCATGGAGGAGAGCCGGTTCGCTCTCATCATGGCAAACGACAAGGACGTCATCGCGGCCGCGAAGGCGGTCAACGCCAAGGGAGCGAGCGGCGCCGGAGACATCCTGACGGAGGTCAGCACGAGACTCTCCCCGTTCGAAAAGAACGCGGAGATCCACTGGACGTACGAGGCGGCTGTCATCGCCGGAATAGACGGAACGGTCTTCTCCGCCTCCACGGCGGCGTACCAGGGCGCATCCTTCAAGACCTACCCATTCTTCAACAAGGCGCTCGGAGGGACGTCCAACATCGGGGATATCTTCTTCAGCAGTGTCACGAACCTTCCGCTTGTTCCGGTCGCCGCTCCCATCAAGGACCCTGAAACGGACCTGGTGGTCGGCGTCTATACGACGCTGATCAACATCAGTTTTCTGAATGATATCATCGGCGGAGAGAAAGTGGGATCGCGAGGATACGCGTGGGTTGCCGACAATCGGGGCGTCATCATCTCGCACCCCAAGCCGCAGTACATTCTCAAGTTCAACATGCTCCAGTCTGAAGCGACAAAGGCAATCGGCTCCCGGATGGCCTCCGGGCTTGAGGGCGTCGGTTCCTATCTCTTCGAGGGGGCATTGCGCTGGGCGGGCTATGCACCCGTGAAGACAACGGGGTGGAGCGTGGCGCTCGGCCTCGAGGCCAGCGACGACATCTATGTCCTTGCCGCGAATCAGCTGCAGATGCTCTTCATTGTCATCAGCGCCGCCTCTCTTGTTCTGGCATTCGTCATTTATCTTCTGTTCTCCCGCTCCATCACCTCTCCGCTTGCCAAGGGAGTGGCCTTTGCCCAGGCCATCGCCTCCGGCGACTTCACCCGGCGGCTGGCCGTCAACCAGCGCGACGAGATCGGAACGCTGGCGCGCGCGCTGAACGAGATGTCGGCGCGATTGTCCCACATGGTGGCAAGCGTCCAGCAGGGAGCCCAGCAGGTGGCCGTCTCCAGTCAGCAGCTCTCCGCCAGCGCGCAGAGCCTTGCCGACGGGGCGCAGAACCAGGCCTCCACGCTGGAGGAGACCTCCGCCTCGGTGGAGGAGCTGTCGGCCAGCGTGGACCAGGTCAGCGAGCACGCCCAGGCGCAGGCCACCGCGGTGCAGGCGGGCACCAGCTCCATGGAGCAGGTGCAGAGGTCCATCGAGGAAGTATCGCGCAGCCTGGGGGAGATCTCGGCGCTGGCCAACCAGTCCGTGGAGAAGAGCCAGGAGGGGGCGCAGGCGGTCAGCCAGGTGGTGGCGGGCATTACGCGGATTGCCGACAGCTCGGAGAAGATCGGGGGGATCATCGACGTGATCTCCGACATTGCCGACCAGACCAACCTGCTGGCGCTGAACGCCTCCATCGAGGCCGCGCGGGCGGGGGAGCACGGGCGGGGCTTTGCGGTGGTGGCGGATGAGGTGAGCAAGCTGGCCGAGCGCTCCTCTGCCTCAACGAAGGAGATCGAGGGGCTGATCAAGGAGAGCGTGAGGAACGTGGCGCAGGGGGTGGCCATTGCCAACGGGTCCCAGGGGGCCATGGAGCAGATCAAGGTCAGCTCGCAGAAGGTGCAGGCGATGATCACCGAGCTCACGGGCAGCATGTCGCGCCAGGTGGCAGCCAGTCGGGATCTGGCGAAAGCGCTTGCCAACGTGAACGAGATGTCAAAGAGCATTTCGGCGGCCACCGACGAGCAGAACTCCAACGCCAAGCAGGTATCGCGGGCGGTGGAGAACGTGAACGAGCTGACGCAGGCAGCGGCCTCCTCGGCGGAGGAGATGTCGGGAGCGACGGAAGAGCTGTCCAGCATGGCGCAGGAGCTGCAGAAGCTGGTCAGCCAGTTCAGGATTGCCCTGGAAGCTCCGGAGAAGGCGGCGTCCGCAAAGGCCGCGCCTTCAAAGGCCGAGCCTTTGAAGAAGCCGTCCCTTCCGCATCCCGCGCTGGCATCGAAGCCGCCGGCGCCGGGCCGCTCGGCCGGCGGGGGCACGCAGCCCGTTGTCTAGCCCGCTCCGCCCTTCGCCTCCCGGCGGAGTGTCTCCCATGAACCGCGGCCGCATCACTGCCGTGTTCGCGGCAGCCACCCTCTACTTCACCGCGCTCTACGTGTACGTGCCGACCCTTCCGGCGTACGTGGCCGCGCGCACGTCCAGCCTCACGGCCGTTGGCGTTGTTCTTTCCATGTACGGGCTGTGGATGGCGTTCCTGAGAATGCCGCTGGGCGTAATCACCGACGCCACGGGTCGATACAAGGCGTATGTCCTTGCCGGCGTCCTCCTGGCCGGAATCGGCGCACTCGTCATGGCGGCAGGCAAGACCGTCGGGATGCTCGCCGTGGGACGCGCGCTGACCGGTGTCTCCGCGGCCGTGTGGGTCCCGCTCATGGTGGTGTTTGCCGGCTTGTTCCCGCCGCGCAAGACCATTTTTGCAACGTCACTGCTGTCTCTTGCGTCTTCACTCGGCCAGATGATCGGGACCGGCAGCACCGGTTTCGTCGAGACGTGGGGAGGCTTCGCCCTGGGATTCGTCGTGGCAGCAGGGCTCGCTGCCGCGGCCACGGGAATCCTTGTGTTCGTGAGGATCCCCCGCGCAGGCAAGGAACACCGCGGAACGGTGACGCCGCGGTCAATCCTGTCGATCTTCCAGCGCCGGGACGTGCTGATTCCTTCATTCACGAACGCGCTCTGTCAGTTCGGTGTCTGGGCGGTAACCTTCGGGTTCATGCCGCTCCTGGCGCGGCAGGTCGGCGCCGGAAGCGTGGCCGTGGGCCTCATCATGACGCTGAACGTCGCGGCCACCACCGCGGCCAATCTCCTTGCCGCGCTGGCGGCCCGGCCGGAAAACCGCAAGCCGCTTCTGTACTCCAGCTTCGCCCTGTTCGCCGCCGGGGCCTCAACGGCGGCTCTTGCGCGCGGAGTGCCGCTCCTGTTCGTCTCCACCGTGGTCATGGGACTGGCGAACGGGATCTTCTTTCCGATCCTGCTCGGCATGTCGATTGAAAAGGTGGACGCGCCTCATCGGAGCACGGCCATGGGCATCCACCAGGCGGTGTATGCGATCGGAATGTTCGCGGGACCGTGGATCGGCGGAGTAATTGCCGACCTCACGGGTATCCGGGTCATGTTCGGGATCGTGGCTGCCTTCTCGCTGGCCGCCCCCGCGGGGCTGATTGCGTTCGCGCTCGGCTCGCGCGCCCCGGCGCGGGGGACGCACGCTTCGGAGAGGCCGCCGCGGCAAGCTTCGCGAGGGACTCGCTGAACGGCGGGCAGGCAATGCCGCGCTCCGTGACGATGGCCGTGATCAGCTCGTTGTCCGTGACGTCGAAGGCGGGATTGTAGACCTTGACGCCGGCCGGCGCCATGCGCCTCGCGTACCACCTCTCCGTGACTTCTTCCGGCTTCCGTTGCTCGATGGGAATCCGCGCGCCCGTGGGGCATTTCAGGTCCACGGATGACAGCGGCGCGTGGACGTAGAAGGGAATCCCGTAGTGGCGCGCAAGGATGGCCACACCGGAGGTGCCGATCTTGTTGGCCGCGTCTCCGTTGGCGGCCACCCGGTCACAGCCCACGAGCACGGCCTGTACCCGTCCTTCCTTCATGACAATGGACGCCATGTTGTCGCAGATCACCGTCACGTCGATGCCGGCCTGGGAGAGCTCCCACGCCGTCAGGCGCGCGCCCTGCAGAAGAGGCCGCGTCTCATCGGCAAAGACCTTGAAGCCGTACCCCCGCTCAGCGCCCAGGTACATGGGCGCGGTAGCCGTCCCGTAGCGCGCGGTGGCCAGGCTGCCGGCGTTGCAGTGCGTCAGAAGACCCCAGCCTTTTTTCAGGAGCGTCAGGGAATGCTCCCCGATGCTGCGGCACACGTCTTCATCCTCCGCGCGGATGGCATCCGCCTCCGCCTTCAACGCGGCTTTCGCCCCTGCCACGGAGACTTCCGGAGAACTCCCGCCTGAGGAGGTTGCCATTTCTGAAAGGCGCGCCAGGCACGCCTCCATCCGGTCCAGGGCCCAGAAAAGATTCACCGCGGTGGGACGCGCCGAGGCGAGGAAGGCCTTCACCGGCGCGAACTCCGCGGCCAGCTCCGAAACGGTGGCGGCCTTGGATTCCCGCACGCCCAGGTAGGAGCCGTACGCCGCGGCAATTCCGATGGCCGGCGCCCCGCGCACGCGAAGCTGGTAGATGGCTTCCCAGATCTCCTTCTGCTCCCGAAGCCGGAGGAACACCGTCTCGTTGGGAAGCAGAGTCTGGTCAAGGATGATGAGCACGCCCGCCTCGTCGTCGAGTCGGACGGCCTCCGGCAGATGCAGAACGCTCATGATGACTCCCGCCTCTACGGGCTCGCTTTCGGCCGTCCCTGGCCTCGCTCGCCCTCGTACCGCGCCCGACGCGCGCAGCGCGTCATTTGGCGCGGTAGACATCCATGGCTACGGGCGCCCCCTCGGATACTCCTTCGCGGCCCGGAACAGAATATCAAGGTAGTCGCTCCCCGTCCTGATCCGGTCCCGCTCCTTGATGCATACCTTGGCCGCGCTGAGACACAGCCGCTCCGCCCTCACGCGCGCCGCGGCATCCTGGATGGCGGTGATGTCCTTCACGTGGGCGATCCCCACGATGCGGCGGCACAGCTCCAGTCCGGTGACGCCGGCGGTGTCACGGAGAATGCTGTCCAGGTACCACTCCGCAAACCCCTCGTACTGCGCCACCGGCTCGGTGACGCGCTCCGCCCAGAGAGACCGCCACTTGGACACAAAGAGGCCCGCCACGTCATCGATCGTCTGCTCGATCCATCGCGTGAACGCATGCCGGGCCGAGCCCGGCTCCATCACGGTGTCCGCGTTGGCCCAGGCGAAGAAGAGGTTCGCGATCACGTTGCCCACGTCGTATCCGGCCGGGCCGTAGTACGCGAACTCGGGATCGATCACCTTGGTGGAGTCCTCCCGCACGAAGATGGAGCCGGTGTGCAGGTCCCCGTGGATCAGGCACTGCGCGTTGCAGAAGAAGTCGAACTTCATCTTCGCCGTTTCCAGGAGGATCTCCTTGTCGCAGTACAGCTCGCGCTGGATGAAATCGAGGTTCGGACCAAACGGGTCGTTCCGCTTCCTGACGTCGTTGAACGGCTCCGTGTAGACGAGGTCCTCCGTGATCTCGCACAGGTCGGGGTTGATGAAGTTGGCGACGGTGGCCTTCTTCTTCTTGTGGTCCATCACGGCGTCACAGGTGAGAAGAAGGGTGTTGACCATGAACGTCGTGATGTGGTCCGCGAAGAGGGGGAACGTCCGCCTCTGCAGAAGCGCTCCGCGCATGATGGTGTGGTCGGAGAGGTCCTCCATGGCCAGGGCGTTCATCACCGGGTCATAGCCGTAGACCTTCGGAACCAGGCCGGGCGCCAGGTCATTCTCGATCACGAGGATGTCGTATTCGATGCGGTTGCGGTCCGGAGACACCTTGAACTGGTCGGAGATGCGCGCCGTATCCCCGGCCTGCTTGATCACCACGGACTTTCCGCTGGACGGATCGCGGATCAGGAAAATGTAGTTCAGGTTCCCGTCACCGATCTCTCTGTGCTCCAGGGCCGCGCCCGGCGCGAACAGGGAAAGCTTCCGCCGGGCGAACTCCGCCGCGTCCGGCGCTTTCATGAGGAAATACCGGCTGAAGTCGCTCACGTTGTCCCTCCGCTCATTTCTTCCTGATGTAGGTCAGGGCAAGCGCCAGGGCGAGCACCGCCCCCTTGATGATGTCCATGGCGTAGTACGGCACGGAAACCATGACGAGCCCGTTCTGGAGGATCCCGATGAGGACCGCGCCAATGAAGGTCCCCACCGCGTTGGGCTTCCCCGATCCGCCCAGGGAGAACCCGATGTACGCCGCCGCGACGGCATCCATGAGGTACGCGGAGCCGGCGTTGACCTGGGATGAGCCGATGCGGGAGGCAAGCATGATCCCGCCCAGCGCGGCGAAGGCCGAGGAAATGAGGTACGCGGCGGTCCGGTATCGCCCCAGGGGAATTCCCGAGAGGCGGGCGGCCTCCATGTTGCCGCCCACCACGTACATGTAGCGGCCGTGCTTCGTGGAGGAGAGATAGATCTGCACGACGATGACCACGACGATCATGATCAGGATGATGGCCGGCACCTGGCCGATGGCGGAAAAGGCGCCGGTGAGCTTTCCGGCGGCCGTGGAGCCGTCGGGCATCATCATGTTCGCCGTGATGGAGCCCCCGTTGGTGTAGGTCATGGCCACACCCTGGAAGATGAACATCGTGGCGAGGGTGGCCAGCATATCCGGGATGCGGACTCTCACGATCAGAAACGCGTTGAAGCCTCCGACCACGAGGCAGACGGCAACGGCCACGACGATGGAAACGACGGTGCCCCTGCCGTACCAGATGAACAGGGAAATAACCACGGCATCCGCCAGGGAGGCGACCGAGCCCACGGAAAGATCGAAACCCCCCACCGACAGGGACAGGGAGACTCCGATGGCAATCACGGTGACGATGGAGATGGAGCGCAGGATGTTGATCAGGTTTCCCGGGGAGAGGAAGGACTTTGTCACCACGCCGAAGAAAAGAATGAGAAGGCCGATCGTGATGATCGTTCCCCACCGGTAGAGAAAGCCGAACACGTCCAGCTTGCGCGGCCGCAGGGCCGCCATTGCCTGTCCTGCCATGCCGTCAGGTCCCCCCCGTCGCGTAGAAGAGCAGCTCCTCTTCCGTGGAGTTCGACGTTTCCAGCTCCTTCACGATCCGCCCGTCGTACAGGACGTACACGCGGTCCGTGATCCCCAGGATCTCGGCGAACTCGCAGGAAGCGTAGATGATGGCCTTCCCGGCCTCGGCGAGACTGCCGATGAGCTCGAAGATGTCCTTCTTGGCGCCCACGTCCACGCCCTTCGTCGGCTCGTCGAACACGTACACCTCCGCGTTCGCGATGAGCCACTTGCCCACGGACACCTTCTGCTGGTTGCCGCCGGAGAGAAAGCCGACTTTCTGATTCTCGCTGGGAGTCCTGATATCCAGGCGCTTGATCATCTCCCGCACGGTCTTCTTCTCCGAGCCGAAACGCAGAAAGCCCAGCGCGCCGCTGAAATCCGACAGGGACGCGGCGGTGAGATTGACCGCCACGCTTTCTCCCACGAGGATCCCTTCCCGGCGGCGTTCCTCCGGGACGAGGCCCACTCCCTGGCGGACCGCGGCATGCGGATCACGGAAGCGATAGGGCCGACCGTGAATGGAGGCCTCCCGGCAGCTCACCCGGGACGCACCGAACAGCGCCTTGCACAGCTCCGACTTCCCGGCTCCGACGAGCCCCGCGATCCCGACGATCTCTCCCGCGCGGGCGTGCAGCTCCACGTCCCGGACTTTTGATTCATCACTCAGGCCGCTGATGCGCAGCACCGTGTCTCCGATGGGCACGCGGCGCTTGGGGAAGTTCTCTTCGAACCGCCGGCCCAGCATCATTTCTACGATCCTGCCGGTGTCCAGGTCCTGAATGCGCCTCTCGTCCACGCGAAGGCCGTCACGCAGGACGGTGACCCGGCTGCAGATGCCGGTGACCTCGGGCAGCCGGTGGGAGATGAAGATCACGCCGATGTTGCGCTGGAGTATCGCGCGGATCACGGAGAAGAGCTCGCCGGTTTCCGCGGTGCTCAGCGGGGCCGTGGGCTCGTCCAGGATGAGAAACCGGCACTCCTTGGACAGCGCGCGCGCGATGAGCACCATCTGCTTTTCCGCCAGAGAGAACCGGCTGACGGGCGCTCGGGTGTCGAGGGATACGTGCAGCTGCTCCAGGATGCGCCGCGCCTGCTCGTGAAGGTTCCTCCACCGCACGAGCTGCCGGCACCCCATGTCGTTCACCATGAGGTCCAGCATGATGTTCTCTGCCACGCTCAGCGAGGGGACGAGCGCCGTGTCCACCTCCTGGTACACCGCCTCGATGCCCAGACTCTTTGCCTCACGCGGGGAGCGGATCCGGACCTCCCGGCCGTCCATGAGGATGCGGCCGCTGTAGTGGGCATAGGCGCCGGCAAGAACCTTCATGAGGGTGGATTTGCCGGCGCCGTTGGCGCCCACAAGAGCATGGGAGACGCCCGTCTCCGTGCGGAAGTCCACGCTCTTCAGGGCGTCGACTCCCGGGAAGCTGATCGAGATCTGCTCCATGTCCAGGACCACGGGACGGGCGTCTGCCGCCATGCGGCTTTCTCCTACTTCTTCTTCCCGTACTTGGCCCGCAGCGCATCCATCCAGGGCTCGTTGAAGTCCTTGGACTCCCCCCAGCCCGGGATGATCTTGGCGAGCGTCACCATGTTGACGGGGGTCGGGCTCTTCTTCAAGTCACTCTGCCTGATGAGAGCCGCGGGCAGCTCGTAGCTGGCCGGCGTCATTTCCCCCGCGAGCTTCTTGGCCACGAGGCGCATGTTGATCCTGCCGATGAGCTTCGGATCAACCGCCGCGGTGCAGACCCACGGGCTGTTGGGCTCCTGCATGAGCTGCAGGTCCTGGTTGGAGACGTCGATGCCGTAGAGCTTGATCTCCGTGCGGCTGTTCTCCTTGAGCGCCTTGTATGCGCCCTGGGCGAACGCGTCCCAGGAGCCCCAGATGGCGTCCACCTGGCCCTGCGGATACTTGGCAAGCGCGGCTCCCATCTTGTTCGCCGTATCTCCCGGTACGTCCGCGGAAACAGCGCCGATGAGCTCCAGCTCCTTCACTCCGGGATTATCCTGAAGCACCTTCTTGTAGATCACCTGCCGCCTCTCCATGGGCGGGAAACCGGCGACCCACAGCTTGATGATCTTCGCCTGGCCCTTGAAGTCCTTCACGATCTGGCCGAGGGACATCTCCGCGAGGGACTCGTCCTTCTGGGAAGTCGCCGTGACGCCGGCGATGGTGCCGGAGAGGGCCGTGTCGAACACGGAGACAGCCTTGCCCTTGGCCACAACCTGCTTCACGAGATCCGTCGCGTACGGATCCTTCCCGTGGGAGAGGATGACCCCGTCATAGTCCTGGTTCATGACCATGGTGGCGTAGTCCTGGAACTTCGCGTCTTCGCCGTTCGTGATGAACGTGTCCACCTTGAATCCCAGGGCCTCCCCTTCTTCCTTGGCGCCGGCGAGGAACTGGTTGGTGTGGTCATCCGAGCCGAGGTTCCGGATGACCGCGATCTTGATCACGCCCTGGTGCCCGGCGATCTTGTCGGGAACCTTCGCCTGGGCGAAGACCATGGGCGCGACGAGCGCGGCCGCGATGAGAATCGCTGCAAACCGCTTCATAGACACCTCCTTGCGATTGTCCTGTTGACTCCCGACGGGAGTCATCGTCCCCAAATAAAAACTACTATTTAGATCGTTTTAGTAGACTTTCTTCATTTTCAGTGTCAATCCTGCTCTCGATCCCTTCGAGCAACGTCCGCGCCGTGCTCGCGTCCGTGACGAGCCCGTGGATGAAGCCGCCGGCAAGCGCGCCGTTGATGGCCTCGATCTTCGCCGGTCCGAATGCCATGGCCACGATGAAAGGCAGCTTGCGGAGCTGGTCCCAGCTCACGGAGACGGTGCGCTTCTCGAAGGACATGTGGATGTAGCGGCCGTCGCGGTCATAGTAGCGCATGAGGATGTCCCCCACGGCGCCCTTGCTTTTGAACTCCTGCAGGTGGGAGGGGGTAATGTAGCCGGACTGCTCGAGGCTCGAGCCCTCCAGGACGTTGCCCAGTCCTACGAGCGCAAGGTCCACCCGCGCGGCGTTGGCCATGGCGCGGCGGATCATGGGCTCCTTGAGCATGATCTGGCGCACGTGCTCGCTCTTCACGAGCACCGGCATGGGGACGCTTTCCAGCGGCACGCCGAGCTTCTCCGCGAGCTGCCAGGAGACGCTGTAGGGGATGTTCGGCGCGAGGTACGTGCCGGCAAGCTCGTTGACGATCACCCCGGCCCGCGTCGCGCGCCGGACGTAGGGGAGGATCGAGCTCACCGTCCGACTCCAGGCCACGCCGAGCCGGACGTTTGGACGCAGAAGGTGAGAGAGCAGCTCCGCTCCCGCCCTTCCCATGGCAGCCGCGGTGTCGTCTGCCGTCGCCGCGGTCTGGACCACGCGGACCGCTTTCAGGCCGAACGCCTGCTCCAGGCGCAACGCCAGCCCGACAAGCTCGGGCAGCGGTCCCTTCACGGTGATCTGGACCACTCCCTCTTCCCGCGCCTTCTTCAACATCCGGGTCACGGCCAGCCGGGACAGGTTCATGCGGAACGCCACGTCCTCCTGCTTGAGGCCTTCCATGTAGTAGAGGTGGGAAACGGCTACCAGCATCTCCTGCGAATACGCGGACATCACCTCTCCCGGGGACCTACGCCCCGCTCATCATCTCCACGAAATACGCGGCGTTCCGCTCCAGGTCAGTGCTGTGCCGATGCATCCCCCCGCCGCTCAGGAGCATGAAGTCACGCCCGTAGACCTCGATCATGTCCTGGATGCGCTCCCGCGTCATGCCGCCGCCGGGACCGGGGAACGCGTCCTTCAGTCCTTTCATGTCCTCACGCGTCGCGTGCGCTATTCCCGCGCACTCTTCACGCGTGAAAGAGAACCTTCCCCCGTAGTTGGGAAACACGCTGACATCCGCTCCTGCCAGCCTCATGAGCTGGCCGAACAAGGCGGCGTGCCCGAAGCCGTTTTCCGCGCTCGTCACGAAGCTGCCCAGGAACGCGGGATGGCTCATCAGAGGCAGGGCGATGGAATCGTCTGACGCCAGGAGCCTCAGGACGTCCAGACCGGCAAGGCCGGGCGTGATGACCAGTCCGCCGGCACCGAGCTCCCGGGCCCGGCGCGCCCGCGCGTGCACCTTGTCCGTGGAGGCCGTCACGTTGGGCAGGTAGAGAGTAGCGGTGCCGGTCTCCCGCCGGGCCTTCTGCACCGCTTCCGCGCAGCGGGCAACGCGCTCTTCGAACGGGCTGAAAGTCTGGTTGCTGAGACCGTGATCATCCTTGATGAAGTCCACCCCGCCTCGGGCGAACCGGTACGCCTGCTCAGCAAGCTCTCTCGGAGAGAGGCCCATGGGTTTGAGCGCGGCGCAGATCAGGGGACGCTGCGGGACCCCCAGGAGTGAGCGGATGCCGGCCCGGCCGAAGCGCGGCCCCGGAAACAGGGAGAGGAGCGCTTCCGGCAGATCGAATCTTTCCACCCTGATCCCGGTCTTCAGGCTGATGTTGCCGAACATGACGTTCAGAAGCTGGGGGATGTCGTCCCCCGCGGATTCCACCGCGTAGCTGATGACGGCCCGGTACGCGGCTGGCCCGGCCGGCGTCAACTCTTCCACGCGGCCCACGATCTGGTCCCTGATGGGACCTTCGGGCGTGATGTCCTCAGGGAACTCCACCGTCTGCTCGTAGCAGATGTCGCGCGCCTTTCGCTGGGCTTCCTCCTCATCTCCCTGCAGGAGGTAGGTCGCGCGGAAGCGCGCGCCGCTGAGGATTCCGGCAAGCCCGGCGGCGGGCCCGGCGTGGCTGATGGGGCCGGTAGGGCTGGCGCGTCCGCTGGGGCCGGTAGGGCTGCCGCGTCCGCTGGGGCCGGCGGGGCTCACAGTGCCTCCGCCTTTGCCTGGCTGTGCACGGCCTCGATGCGCACTCCCGCCAGGTCTGCTTCGGTTATGTTCAACGCCGCGCCGGCAAGCTCCTCAGCGGCGCGCGCGAGCGCCATGGCATCCAGCCCGTACTTCTTCGTCAGGTAAGGCCGGCTCCCGCCGTGAGCAAACGTGTCCCGCAGGCCAATGCGGCGAAGCTTCTTGCCCACACCGCTCTCCGCCATGAGCTCGGCAACCTCCGATCCAAGCCCGCCAACGATAGTGCCGTTCTCCATGGTAATGATCCCCAGCCGAGGCCGGGTCACGGCGTCAAGGAGTATGGGTGACGTGAAGGGCTTGTGCGTGGAGACGTGAACGTGGTGGATGGAGAGGCCGCGGGCGGTCAGCGCCCGGGTAGCCCTCATGGCCTCCTCCGTGCAGATGCCCGCGGTGATGAGCGTGATGTCACTGCCGGTGCTCAAGACGCGCGGCACGCCGGGCCGGAAGGGCTCGTCCTTCGGGAAGAGACGGGGCACCTCTCCCCTCAGCATGCGGACGTACACAGGGCCCGGAGTTTCCAGGATTGGGTCCAGGATGGTCTCGATCTCCGTGGCGTCCGAGGTCTCGAAAACGGTCATGTTCGGCACGGCACGCATGACGGCAACATCCTCGATTGCCTGGTGCGTGGCGCCCCCGGGCGTGGTGATGCCTGGAAGGAACCCGAACATTTTCACGGGAAGGTTCGAGTACGCGACCGAGCTCACGATCTGGTTCAGCGCCTGGCGGTAGATGAAAACGGCGAACGTGTGAATGAAAGGGATGAACCCTTCCCGCGCCATGCCCGCGGCAAAGCTCAGCATGTTCTGCTCCGCGATGCCCATGGAAAAGAAACGCTCGGGATATGCCTGCTGGAACTCGGCGATCTCCGTGGAGCCGGTGAGGTCGGCAGACATGACGACCACGCGGGGCTTGTTCTTTGCCCAGGAGACCAGGTTCTGGGCGTGCACCTTCGTCAGTATTTCCACGGCAAGCCCTCATCGCGCGAAGCGCGATAGTTGGGAGAAGCATTCGGCCGCATCGATCGAACCATTGCTCGATGTCCCCCTAGTCCTCACCCCTTCCGGCAGCCATGTGCTCCTGGTACCAGGCGCGGTAGACCTCCCGTTCCGCGGGTGACGTGAACCGGACATAGTGGAGACGAGGCCGGCGCTCGTTCAGGAGCGGGATCCCCCGGCAAGGGTCCGTCCGGCACAGCACGAACAGGGGCCTTCCGTCGGGATGAAGGTCCGCGGGCGCGTTGATGGCGGCCGGGTCATGCCCGTCCACGATCACGGCGCGGCCGCCGAAGGATTCGATCCGCTTGTCCAGCGGCTCCGTGGTCATCACGTCCTCCGTCTCCCCGTCACACTGCTGGCCGTTCACATCGACATACACACCGAGCCGGTCCAGCTTGTAGAAAGCGAGCGCCGCGATGGTCTCCCACGTCTGGCCTTCCTGGAACTCCCCGTCGGAGAGGAACACCCAGACCCGCCCCCGTTCCCCTTTCAGTCTCCGGGCAAGGGCAACGCCGGCGGCCTGGCTCAGCGTCTGGGCCAGGGCGCCTCCCATCATGGAGAAGCCCGGCGAATGCTCGGCGCCGATCATTTCCACGGTGGAACCGTCCTGGTTGAACTGCGCCAGCCCTTCCGGCGCCATGCGGCCGGCCTCGATGAGCGCGGCGTACAGCACAAGGGCGTAATGCGCGGGGCTGAGATAGAAACGGTCCCGGTCCGGAGCGGCCTCTCCGTGGTACAGCCCTCCGGTCACGTAGTCAGAATTGCCGGGGCCGGGCACCCCCGGGAAAGCGGGGGGGATCATCGGGGCGATGCTCGGTCCCAGGCGCATTGTCTTGAGGTACAGGGTGGCCAGGATCTCCGCGGCACAGCAGGCCTGGCTGAGGTAGCCGCCGTTGTTCGCGATGGTGTGCTCCATCACGCGCCGACGGATGCCCCACGCGGCCCGGCGGACGTCGACGGCCCACGGGGGAGATACGGTCTGCGGCGTTCGTCCCATGGTGGCAGGAATTATCCCGCCGGCTTCCCTTGCCTGTCAATATGTTTATTGCCGAACATTTGTTCAGACGGTGAGCGCTTGAAGATTAAGAGCCGTGGTCCCGATACTGGGAGCAATGACGAATCGTCCTGCAGCCGCCGCCCTCATGTCCGCGCTTCTCCTTCTTGCCCCCCTCGGGCTCTCCGCTGCGCCCGTGCTCTCGGACACGATGTGGAGCTCTCGCCTGGCCGTGAAAGACGGGGTTTCGGACTTCGACAACAAGACTTTCGCGGACCTGTTCCGGGACGCGAAGTTCCAGCAGGTGAACCTGCCGAACGGCCAGAAAGTGACCTTCGAGCTGGATCCGAAAAGCGTGACCGGGCCTGATGCGGTCATCGACTTCGTCATGAAGCGCGACGGCAAGGAATCAGAAAGGTTCAGCTTCTACTTCCGGTACAAGGGGCTGTACACTGTGCTGTACAAGCTCACCAGCGACCGGGGAACGGTGGAAGGGCCGGATGAGCTTCTCAGGGCGATGAGGGTTTTCTACCTGCCCTGCCTGCAGTAGCCTCCGGCCGCTCGAGCACCGGGCGGCAGGCGTCGACCCTTACAGAACGAAGCCCCTCCCCTCATCCACCATGGCAAGGTAGTTGTCCAGCGGCACGTAGTTCGCAACGGTGTTGCCGGTGCCAAGGCAGTACCCGCCGCCGGGGAGGCACGCTTTCAGCGTCTCACGCACGCGCTTCCTGATGTCCGCCTCGCTGGATCGGCAGAGGAAATCCATGTCGATGCCGCCAAGGAGCGCAACCCTGTCTCCCCAGCGCTTCTTCGCTTCTGTGACCGGAAGAATTGTGTCCTCGAAGGAGTGCTTGGCGTCCACGCCGACGTCGTTGATCAGGTCGTCCATGATCGCCTCCAGATTGCCGCAGGAGTGCAGGAGGTACGGCTTTCCGTGCGCGTGTGCAACCTCCGCACAGCGCTTGTGCCAGGGGAGGATTCTGGTTCGCAGGAAATCCGGAGACATCATGGTCCCGGACCTGAATCCCAGGTCATCCGACCCCCAGATCACGGCGATCCGGGAGAAGTCCGCGAGCGTCCGGGTGAAGTCGACGTAGAACCTGCCGGCCCGGTCCAGGATGGCGTCCACCAGGTCAGGCTGGTCCACCACGGCGTAGCACAGCGTCTCGTACCCCAGGAGGAAGGAAAGAATCTCGAAGATGTGGGCAGTGAGCTCGTAGCACCCCATGGTAGGCGGGAGATTCTTCTCCAGCCACTCCAGCGGCCCCAGGTCCACGTCAGAAGCTTTCGGCCACGGGTATTTTTCGAAGTCCGCCCAGCCCTGGATCGGACCCGCGTGCTCCTCCTGCCAGTCGCGCGCTGACCTCTCCTGCCCCTTCTGGCCGGTGGTGTCAGGGGCGGCAATTGTCGCGGTCTGAAAGACCGTCTTTCTGGCAACGCCAACGCGGAACATGTCGTAGCCAAGGAACGCGTGAAGCTGCGCGTCTCGCTTTGTTTCGTACAAAGGGTCCGAGCGTTGAAGTTCCCGCGCCAGAGAGAAACGCTCTGTGACTGCTTCCTTGATCTCGGCATCGAGAAAGAGCTCGATGTGGTGGACGCGCTTCGGAAGGCTGCGCCGGGTGAGAATGCCGATCATCTCACCGATGTCGGGCGGCACGGGTTTTCTAAAGTGCTTCATGACGGTCAGGAGATTGCCATCAGGTCCCGCGCGGCCTGCGCGATGCGCGGCGCGTCCGGTACGTAGTACTTCTCCATGGGCGGAGAGAAGGGCGCCGGCGTGTCCGGCGCGGCAATCCTCTTCACCGGTGCAACGAGGAAATCGATCATGTCCTCTGCAAGCACGGCGGCAATCTCGGAGCCCACACCGCCGCGCCGGGGACTCTCCTCCACCGTGATGACCCGGCCGGTCTTTGCCGCGGAGCCTTTCACGAGGTCCCAGTCAAAGGGAACAAGAGACCGCGGATCGATCACCTCCGCGCTGATGCCGTCTTTCTCCAGAATGGCGGCCGCCTCCAGGGACCGGTGCATCATGAGAAGCGTGGCGATGATCGTCACATCGGATCCTTCGCGGCGCACGATTCCTTTGCCGAGAGGAACGATATAGTCGTCATCCGGTATGTCGCTGGATGCGTCGAACGCGCCGGACTCCACGCGCGGTCCCTTTGAGCCGTAGAGGAGCTTGTGCTCAAAAATGAGAACAGGGTTGTCGTCGCGCACGGCAGCCTTGAGGAGGCCCTTGGCATCGTAGGCGGTGGACGGAGCCACGATCTTCACCCCGGGCAGAGGCAGGAAGTACGGCTCCATCATCTGGGCATGCTGGGCCCCGCGCCCGGTGACGCCCACCGGGCCGCGCATGACGAGCGGAATGGAGATCTTTCCGCCGGACATGTAGCGCATCTTGGCAACCTGGTTTGCCATCTGGTCCATCGCGCAGAAAAGGAAGTCCGCGTACTGCATGTCGGCAATGGGCCGCAGTCCCATCATCGCCGCGCCCATGGCCACGCCGGTGAAGCCTGCCTCTGAGATGGGCGTGTTGATCATCCGGTCGGGAAACTCCTTTTCCAGACCCAGCGTGACGGTGAACGCCCCTCCCCACCCTCCGGGGATTCCGATATCTTCACCGATGCAGAACACGCGTTCGTCCCGGCGCATCTCTTCTGCAATGGCTTCCCGCAGCGCTTCAGCAATGCCCAGTCGCTTCATGCAAAAACGTCCTCCAGCGTGTCCTCCGGCCGGGGCTCGGGATCCGCCATGGCACGCTTCACGGCCTCTTCGATCTCCGCCTTCACGCTGTCCCGGATCTCCGCCAGCGCCTTGTCATCCGCAATCCCGTCCACTTTGAGCCGCGCCGCGAGCCTTCCGATGGGCTCGTTGGCCAGCGCTTTCTTTTTCTCCTCTTCCGGCTGGTAGAGCGCCGGGTCCCGCCGGGAATGCCCGGTGATCCGGTAGGTCACGAGCTCCAGAAGCGTGGGGCCCTTTCCCGCCCGGGCGCGGTCCAGCGCTTCTTTCGCGGCTGCGTGCACGGCAAGCACGTCGTTGCCGTCGACGGTGCACCCCGGCATTCCGTAAGCGGATGCCCTTTCCGCGATCGTCTTGGTCTTCATGGCAAGCGACACGTGCGTGGAGGCCGCGTAGAGGTTGTTCTCCACGACGTACACCACGGGAAGGTCCCACACGGACGCCATGTTCAGCGCCTCGTGAAACGTCCCTTCATTCGTGGCCCCGTCCCCCATGAACGCCACGGCCACCCGCTTCTCCTTCTTCATGCGGAAGGAAAGAGCGATCCCGGCTGCCATGGGCAGGGCCCCGCCGACAATTGCAACGGCGGGCACCATCCCCCGGGAAAGATCTCCCATGTGCATGGAACCGCCCTTTCCCTTGCAGCAGCCGGTGACCTTGC
>DATKLM010000112.1:0-12386 GCA_035542415.1 Spirochaetia bacterium | reverse complement strand
GCCGGCATAGTCTGGCAGGATGCTCCGGCGGATTCTGTTCTTCATCGGCCTGACGTTTGTCGTGATGTTCGCCATCATCACGGTCGCCACGCGCACGATCCTCATGGAGGGATTCTCGCGCCTGGAGAAGACCTTCATGGAGAGGAACGTCGCCCGTGTGCAGAACGCGGTCGCGGACGAGTTATCCGACCTCGGCAGGACCACGCAGGACTGGGCCGGGTGGGACGACACGTACCGGTTCGTCTCTGACCTCAACCTGGCGTACGTGAAAAGCAACCTGAATGCCGGAACATTCACCAACCTGAGACTGAGCGTGATCGTGTACCTGGATCCCCGGGGACGGCAGATCTACGGGCGCATGCTCGATCCGGCGGGCAGCACACTGAAAGCGGTTCCGGACGACTTTCGGACGTGGCTCCTCGCGCATCCCGAGATGGTCCTGTTCCATGCCAACGACGCCCACGCGGAGGGCATCGTCACCATACGGGAGGGAATCTTCCTGGTGGCAGCGAGGCCCATCCTGGATTCGGACCTCCGGGGTCCGATCCGGGGCACGCTCGTCTTCGCGCGCCTCTTCGACCAGGCCGAGATGCAGAGGCTCGCACGCAACCTCCGGCTCGCGGTGACGTTCTCCCGCCTCGCGGACCCGGCCATGCCGCCGGATTTCGCGCGCGCCCTCGCCTCGCTCTCCCGCCAGAGGCCCCTGGTCCTGGACGCCGAGCGCGAAGAGGTCATCACGGGATACGCCATTCTTCCCGGGGGCGCCGGGGCGTCTCTGCTGATGCGCGTGGATCTTCCTCGGGACATCCACAAGCAGGGAGAGCAGACCCGGCGGTATTTCATGATCTGGCTCCTGCTCGTCGGGATCATCTTCGGCGGAGTCGTTCTCCTGGTGATCCAGAGAACCGTGCTGTACCGTCTCCATCAGCTCAGCGCCGGCGTCCTCGCCATCGGCACCAGCGGCAGCTCCGGCGCGCGCGTGCCGGCGAAAGGTCGGGACCAGATTGCCTACCTCGCCGCGGCGATCAACGGAATGCTGGAAGCACTGGAAAAGTCGACCGACCAGCTCCGAAAGAGCGAGCAGAGAAACGAGGCGTTCCTCGACGCCATCCCTGACCTGATTCTCCGGATTTCCCGTGACGGGACGCTCATCGACGCGCGGCAGCCCCCCAGCCACCTTGGTGACCCGCAGAGATGGCTCACCCTGGTAGGGAAGGACGTGTCGGAGATCCCGTCGCAATTCCCCTCTGTGCCGAACGAGCTCCTGGAGCAGGGTCGGTCCGCGGTCGCGCGGGCACTGGAGACCTCGGCGCCGCAGTCGTTCTCCTTCACCGTGCCCTCGGATGACGGTCCGCGCCACTACGAGACCAGAATCGCCTGCAGCGGAGCGGATGAGACGGTGGTGCTCGTCCGTGACGTGACGGCCCAGAAGCAGGCAGAGGAAGCCCGCAGGCGGGACGTCATGGTCAAGGAGATCCACCACCGGGTAAAGAACAACCTGCAGGTGATCTCCAGCCTGCTCGCGCTCCAGGCGTCGTCGTCCGCGGAGCCGCGGACCCGGGCGCTCCTGGACGAGAGCCGGGACCGCGTGCGCTCGATGGCCCTCATCCACGAGAAGCTCTACGAGGCCGGACCGGGGCGGGAGGCGGGGTACGCGGACTACGTCCGTGATCTGGTGACCCAGCTTCTCCGTTCGTACGGCCTGAGCCAGGACATCGTGGCGGTCCGCATCGAGGTGGACGAGATTCCCATGGACATGGACCAGTCGGTTCCCCTGGGGCTCATCATCAACGAGCTCGTCTCCAACGCGCTCGCGCACGCGTTCCCGGACGGCAGGCACGGCACGATCATGGTCACCATGAAGCGCTGTGAAGGCGGAGACCTGCGGCTCGTGGTCTCCGACGACGGCGTCGGTCTGCCCGCCGGGGTGGACTGGCGCGCGCCGGTTTCCCTGGGCCTCCGCATCGTGAACATTCTTGCCGAGCAGGTTCGCGCGGTGATGGAGGTGGAGACCGAACGGGGGACCGTGTTCACCCTCACGCTTCCGGCGGGCTGAGGAGCGTTCTCAGGGGCGCGCTTCGTCGTTCCTTTCCAGGGCCAGAAACGACACGTCCGCTTCGAAGCCCTGCCCGCCGCGCCACTCCCGCAGCTGGTCCCCGACGCTGTCCGTCACGGCCCGCAGGTCCTTGTCCTTCCCCGTGCGCAGGAGCTGACGGAGGTGCTCGACACCGAAGGTTTCCCCGGTCGGGCTCGCGCACTCCACCAGGCCACTGCCGGTCAAGAACAGGCGGTCACCCGCGCCCAGGGAGACCTTCGCCATCGGAATGTCGGCGCCGGGGGTCTCTCCGACAGGGCCGCCCTCCGGCTCGATCATGTCGATGGTACCGTCCGGCGCCTGGTGCAGCGCGGCGGGGTGGCCCGCGCGCACGACCGTGGCGGCACCCGTGGCCCGCTCGATTACCCCATAGGCGAGCGTGAAGGCAGGATTGGAATCCTCACGCAGGAAGAACCGGGCTGTCAGCGCTTTCACGACCTCGGCCGGAGTCAGGACGCGGCTGCCCTTGCGGTCACAGGTCTTCTCAACCAGCACGCCTCCGCGGTCGAAGTGCGGCGTGAGGAACGTCCGCAGAAGGAGCGAGAACAGCGCGGACAGGACGCCCCGGCCGGGGACCGTGAGGGAATAGACCGCGAGCCTCTCGTCGTCCAGCCGCATGAAGCCCATGGCGTCTCCGCCGCCGAAGGCGGCCGGGATGAACAGCCACTCACAGCGGTACCCGGGGATCACCGTGTCCGCGGAAGGCAGGGCGTGCCGCTGCAACCGGGCAATATCCTCCAGCTCCTTGAGCACGCGTCCCTGGATCTGCTCCTTGACCCCGGTCTGGCGAAGGACATAGAGAATTCCGAACAGGGTCCCTTCCGAGCTGCGCAGCGGTGACGCGCTGAACTCGACGGGTATCTCCCGGCCTTCCTCGAGGAGAAGGGCGCAGTTGCCCTGCAGGGTGCTGCGGCCCTCGAACACGGGCTCGGTGATGGGAAACGGCAGGATCGTGTGCCTCTGGGCGTCCACCAGCTGGACCACCTCGGGCATCCGCTTCTCCCGCACGTCGTGCCCCCGCCTGCCGATGAGAGCCTCCGCCGCCGGATTGATGAACTTCATGTACCCCTTGACGTCGCAGACGAGGACCGCCTCCATCATGCTTTCCGCCACGGCGGTGGTCCACCAGGCGTTCTCCCGCGCCTCCCGCGTGCGCCGGTGCCGGGCAAGGGCCATCTGGATGGCGGCATTGAGACTCTTCTCGTCGAAGGGCTTGAGAATGTAGCCGGATGAGTCGGTTTCCTGCGCGAGCCGGAGCGTTTCCTCGTCTGAGAAAGCGGTCAGGTAGACGACGGGAACGTCGAGCAGGCCCTGGATCCTGCGGGTGGCCTCGATGCCGGTGATGCGCCCCGGAAGCTTGATGTCCATGAGCACGAGGTCCGGCTCGGTCTCCAGGAGCTTGTCCACGGCCTGCTCGCCGCTCAGCGCCACCAGGGGAACTGCATAGCCCAGGCCTTCCAGGCATTCGCGGATCTGCAGCGCCACCACCCCTTCGTCTTCGACCACCATGATGCGCGCCTTGCTCATGTCATGCCTCTGTCGCGCCTGCCTCGCGCCTATGTCCGCAGATCCCCGTTTCCCCGCACGATCCACTTGTACGTGGTGAGCTCCTTGAGCCCCATGGGGCCCCGGGCGTGCAGCTTGTCCGTGCTGATCCCGATCTCCGCACCGAGCCCGAACACGCCGCCGTCGCTCAGGCGGGTGGAGGCGTTCACCGTTACGACGGCGGAGTCCACCGTTCCCACGAACCGTTCGATGGCGCCGGCATCCCGGGAGAGGATCCCGTCGGTGTGGCTCGTCCCGTACTTCTCGATGTGGGCAACTGCCTCATCCAATCCGGAAACGACACCCACGGTGAGAACGAGGTCCAGGTACTCCGCGTACCAGTCGTCTTCCGTGGCCGCCCCGATGCCGGGAAGGATTGCGCGCGCCTTCTCGTCCCCGCGCAGCTCCACGTTCGGCATCTTCTCCCGTACGAGCGGCAGGAACCGGGCGGCCACGGATTCCTGCACGAGCAGCTTCTCCAGCGCGTTGCACGTGCCGGGTCTCTGGACCTTGGAGTTGGCGACAACGTCGGCGGCCACGGCAAGGTCCGCTGTCTCATCGACATAGAGGTGGCAGACGCCCTTGTAATGCTTCAGCACCGGCACGGTCGCTTTCTCCATCACCCGGCGGATGAGGGACTCCCCGCCGCGGGGGATGACCAGATCGACGAGCCCCGTTTGCGAGGCAAGCTCGTCGATTGCCTCGTACTCCGTGCGCTCGATGTACTGGACGGCATCCCCGTCCACGCCGGCAGCGGCGAGCCCTTCGCGGATGGCCTGCACCAGCACGCGGCTGGTTTCGAGAGCCTCGCTGCCGCCGCGGAGGATGGCCGCGTTGCCCGACTTCAGGCAGAGCGCCGCGGCGTCCACGGTGACATTGGGGCGGGACTCGTAGATCATCCCGACCACGCCGATGGGCGTGCGCACCTTCTCCAGCACGAAGCCCGACGGACGGCGGACGCCCACGACCTCTCCCACCGGGTCCTCGAACGCGGCGATCTCCTTCACGGAGGAGATCATGTCGTTGATGCGGCGGTCGCTCAGCGTGAGCCTGTCGAGGAACGCGGAGGGAACGCCGTTCTTCTTCCCCCGCTCCACGTCGCGGGCGTTGGCCGCCGTGATCCCTCCGCGGCGCGCGTCGATGGCCGCGGCCATGGCGCGGAGGGCCTGGTTCTTGGACTCCGCGGTCAGGGAGCGAAGAGAAACCGAGGCTTTTTTCGCGGCTTGCGCGATTGCCTTCACGTAGCTCCTGATATCTTCCATTCCGTCACGACTCCTCGTCCCTGCTGACAACGACGAGGTTGTCCCGGTGTACCACCTCGTCGAAATAGGTCTCGGTTCCCAGGATCTCGGGGATCCGCTTCGTGTTCAATCCCCGGATCCGGGACAGCTCGTCACTGGAGAAATTGCACAGTCCGCGCGCAACCTCGTTGCCGTCCTCGTCCTGGATGGAGACGACGCTTCCCAGGGGGAACGTGCCCTTCACGTCCTTCACGCCGGCGGGCAGGAGAGACCGCCCCTGCGTCAGGAGCGCCCTCCGGGCGCCCGGGTCGACCACGACGACACCGTCGGTCTGCGGGTTGAAGGCCATCCATTTCTTGCGCCCCTTCATGCGTTGCGTCGCCGCGACGAAGTACGTGCCGATCTCCTCCCCCCGCAGAATCCCGCCGAGATCGAGGCCGTCCCCGCGCGCAATGACCACGCTGACCCCGCTGCGCGTGGCGATATCTGCCGCCCGGATCTTGGACTCCATCCCCCCCGTGGAGAAGTCCGATCCCTTGCCCTGCGCGCCGGCGAGGACGCCGTCGGTCACCCGCGGAACGGTACGGATGATCCGCGCGTCCGCATGGGTCTGCGGATTGCGGTCGTAGACTCCGTCGGTGTCGGTGAGAATGACGAGGAGATCGGCGTCCAGCATGTTGGCGAGGTGTGCGGAGATGATGTCGTTATCGCCGAACCTGATCTCGGTGAAGGACACGGTGTCATTCTCGTTCACAATGGGAACGACGCCGGCCGACCAGAGTGTGAAGATCGTGTTGCGGATGTTGAGGTAGCGGGCCCGGCTGCGGATGTCCTCATAGGTGAGCAGGATCTGGGCGGTCTCTCCATGCACAGCCTCAAACTCGCGCTCGTAGGCGTGCATCAGCCGGCTCTGCCCCATTGCGGCGGCGGCCTGCAGGAGATTGATCTCCCGCGGCCGGGAATCCCGCCCCATACGGTTCAGCCCGAGCGCGATGGCTCCCGAGCTGACGATGATGAACGACCGCGCCGTCGAAGGGTCGCGCCCCGTGAGGGAGACCACCTGGCGCACGAGAGAGCCCATGACCCCTGATGAGAAGGAGTTGTCCTGCTCGGTGGCGACGCTGGTGCCCACCTTAATGACGATGCGGCGGGCCTCCTGGACGGGTAGACGGGTCTGTGCCATGGCGCGAAGTACGGCAGTATAGCACAACCGCGGGAGATGGGGGAGACGCGCCCGTCGACCTTGGCTATAGTGCCCTCGATGCGCTCGTTCTTCGCGAATGCGGCCGGCTTGGCGGCTTCCTTTCTCCTGGTCCTGGGACTCATCCGGCTTGCAGTCCTGGCGCGGCGCCGCGGGCTGCTCGACGCCCTTGGCGCGCGGAAGGTCGTTCACATCGGGGCGGCAAACTGGTGGCTTTTCGCCATGGCAGTGTTCGACGATCCCTGGACCGCATCGGTGGGACCGGCATTTGCCTTGCTCGGAGCGGCACTTTCCCCCGGCCGCAGCCCGGTCCCCACGGAGTCGGAGCATGATGGCCGGAAGCGGGACCGCGGAATGATTCTCTACTCTGCATCCCTCCTGGTCCTCGTGAATCTCTCCTGGCGCTCTGTCATTCCGATCTGGATCGGGGGAATCGGCGCTCTCGTGATGGGCTGGGGGGACGGGCTTGCCGGCATTGTCGGACGGAGGTTCGGCGGAGCCGGCGTCAGCATCTGGGGACGCCGGAAGACCGCGGCGGGAACTGTCACGATGTTCGCTGCATCACTGGCAGTCGTGCTCGTCATGATGCTGGTATTCGGCGCGCGCCCTCTGGGGATTCCGGCGGCGGCGTCCGCGGTCGGCACGGCGGCCGCGGCAACCGCGCTGGAGCTGCTCACCCCGTTCGGGATGGACAATCTCACGATCCCGCTGGGCACGGCGTTCGTCGCTGCGGGGCTGCTGTGGTAGACCATCTGCCCCTGCTCGATCCCTGGATCCTGCTCCTTGTCGGCGCGCCGCTGAACGGCGCCGCCGGGCTGCTCTCCTTCTGGAGAGGATCCGTGGACGCCGGCGGCGCCACGGCCGGCGCCGCACTGGGAACCGTCGTGTTCGTGGCCGGCGGCCCGATCGGATGGATCCTGCTCGCCGGGTTCGTCCTCTCCTCCACGGTGATGACGCGCTTTCGCGCGGAAGAGAAGGAGTGGCTCTCCTCCATCCAGGAAAAGGGCGGCAGGCGCGACGCGCTGCAGGTTGTGGCGAACGGCGGAGCCGGGATGATGGCCGCGGTGCTGTTCAGGCTGACCGGCGAGACGTCCTGGGTTTTCGGCCTGGCCGCGGCGTATGCATCTGCGAACGCTGACACGTGGGCAAGCGAGATCGGAGTGCTCTCGGCGCGCCGGCCGTTCTCACTCCTCACCTTCCGCCCGGTTCCGCGCGGGCTCTCGGGGGGCGTGACGCTGCTCGGGCTCGCCGCCTCCCTGTGCGGGGCGCTCCTGATTGCCGGGCTCTTCGCGCTGGGATGGACGATCACCTTGAAGACGAGCGCGGGCTTCATCTTTCGCCTCGCCGCTGTCACGGGGACCGGCGTGCTCGGCAGCGTTGTGGACAGCATTCTGGGGTCCACGATCCAGGCCCAGTACGGGCCGGGGCCGCGGAGGGTCGCTGACCCGGCGGGTGATTCGGCCGGTGATCCGCGGGCTGGGTCCCTCATCACGGAGCGGCGGACGTCGGGAGGGGTTCCCAACGTCCTGGTCCGCGGCCTGCCGTTCGTCACAAACGACTTCGTGAACGCGGCCAGCACCATGGCCGCCGCGCTCGCGGGCATCGGGCTGGCCGCTCTCACCAGATGACAGACATGCGCTTACTGGCCAAATGACCAGACATCGTTGAAGAAATTGGAAGCGCCGTCAAAACCGCCCATCATCCAGAGCTTGTTCGCAAAGACAATGCAGAGCTGGCCTCTTCTCTTTGCCCATGGGACAGGAGCATCAGACTGGGTCCATGTTGTCCCGTCAGGCGTCAGCCAAACATCGTTTGTCACCCCGGTGGTGGCATACTCTCCGCCGCCGAGCACCCGGATACTGCCGTTGTAGACGGTCACCTTCCGCCTTGAATCTCCGAATGAAAGCGGAGCTGGGGAGAAAGGTGAAACGTCACGCCGACGCTTGCTCCAAAATCCAGAGTCGAGATCGTCGTGGGAGCGGGCACGGTGCCCAACGTGTAGCCGACCGCCGGCCCGATGCGCAGAGCAGGCCAGAAGGCAAGCGGGAAATCGCCAATCAGATCCGCCGCGCCGCCGGGGCTGATGATGTCGGTATGCGGGCCAAGCGGCACACTTGCGCCCGGCATGACCGTAAGCGAGAACGAGGGTTCTGGTGTTGTCTGTGGATTGCCCTCACCTGCTGCGGCTGTGGCGACGAGCAGGAGGAAGAGAGATGCAAGTTGGGACATTTTCATTCAACGCCCCCCCCTACTGGGTGCCGTCAACGATGTTCTCTATCGATGCCGCAGGTGGCAGACCAGCCTTCATGAACAACTTTGGAAAACTGGAACACCCGCAGGAGGCAAGCCCTCCCTGTCACGCTATTACAAATTACACCACGGTGCGAGACGCATCCTGTCCGCGTTTCACAAGGAAGACGCGTTTCATGGACGCCGTGGTATCGGGACTGTGTGCAGCGTACGGGCCAGGTGGACGCGGCGGGGAACCCGGACTACAATCGATCCAACGTTTCCCTCCGCAGGTCCGCTTGTTGTCTCCGTTGTGGCGCTCACGGTTGGGCGGTCCCTGAAAGCCCTCGTCATGTGCCGGTGTGTGCCGCTATCCAGTGCCGACTATATCCACCGAGTTCGCAGCGCAGAATCTGCGAGGACGTGATATACTTTTCTGCTGTCATAATCTCAGAAAGAGGCAGGCGCTCCGGCAGATGCAACCCGAACCTCAGCATGCGAGTTATTGGTCCGCTGTTGTCCTGCGAGTGGGGTCAGGCATTGTCATCGAGGCTGTCGCCGTTGCAGCGTGTCTCACCGGCATCATCCGAGCTGAAAACCTGATCGGAATCAGCGTATCCGTGAGTTTCATCTCCATTCTGTGCATCCCTTTTTGGTTCATCATGAAGGGATCCCTCGAGGCCAGACGCCCAACGATTCTGATCTTGGCGGACCGTTTCTTCGCAATGACAGGCTACACGGGTATCATCTACTCGCTTGGGGGCATTGAAGCCACGTATTTGATTCCCATCTATATCATTTTTCTTGTTTACTATGTCGTCGTGAGTCGAAGAATGCTCTATGTGACGGCCACGTTGAGCCTGGTTTGCTTTTCCTTGGTCGTCCTTCTGGAAATGCTCGGAGTTCTCCCCCATCTCGCCGTAAATCCGAGCTTTCATCCACGGCCCGCCAATCAAGCGGCCATACTCGCGGTCACCGCGGTCATGCTTTACGCGAGCGCGTTTACCGCCTCGTATGCGGCCAAGATCATCGAGCGGGGCCGGGCTGAGCTCAAGGCGCGAAACGCCGAACTGGAAAAAGCCAAGGACCGAGCACTTGAGTCCGACAGGCTGAAGTCGGAGTTCATAGCGCACATGAGCCACGAGCTGCGCACTCCCCTCCACCACGTCATCGGATTTACTGAGCTCGTCCTTGAAGATTCGGGAGACAGATTAGGCGAGCCACAGCGCGAACAACTGGCGGACGCGGTGAAGAGCGGCAAGCACCTCCTTTCCCTCATCAACCAGGTGCTCGACTTCTCAAGGGTCCAGTCGGGCCGGCTGGAACTCGTACGAAATGATGTGGACCTCGGAGAGATGCTCAAAGACAGTCTGAACGTAGTTGCCGACAGCGCGCAAAGAGGTTCCGTCCAGGTGCAACTGACTCTCGGTGATATCCCGGCGCGCGTCTGCGTCGATGAACGGAAGGTGAAAGAGGTATTGTACAATCTTCTGTCGAACGCGGTGAAGTTCACGCCGCCCGGCGGAAAAGTGGTCCTCGACGCCTGTGCAGTGGAGCCATCTCTTCTTCTCGTCAGCGTGTCCGATACAGGAATAGGTCTGGCCCGCGGGGATCTGGAACGAGTCTTTCTTCCCTTTGAAAGCATTCACAGCGAACAAAGAGCCAGATACCCGGGCACCGGCCTGGGCCTTTCGATCGCTCGAAGGTACGTCGAACTTCATGGCGGCAGGATCTGGGCGGAAAGTCTGGGCAAAGACCGAGGCTCTCAGTTCCTCTTCACAGTTCCGCTTCCCAAGCCTCAAAATGGAGGGTAGAGAACAATGGGCGCGGGCTCTGTCGAGTCGTCAGGCAAAGAAATCCGAAGCGTCAAGACAGTCCTCGTTATCGATGATGATGAGTTGAACCTCAAGCTCGTGAATCTCATGCTCACGAGCGAAGGATTCAGAGTACTTTGCGCCGCCTCTGCCGAAGAGGGACTGGAGCTCCTGCGCCAGGAGAAACCGACTGTTGTCCTCATGGATATCCGGCTCAGTGGAATGAGCGGCCTGGAGGCGACGCGGCGCCTGAAGGCGGATCACGCCCTCTCAGCCATACCAGTCGTGGCGGTCAGCGCCTATGCGATGGAGGAAGACATAGCACGCGCCTCGGAGGCCGGCTGCTCAGGCTACCTTGTCAAGCCGTTCAGAAGGAAAGAGCTCGTCGAAGCAATCGAGAAGGCTGTCACAATGAAAGGCTGACCAGGCTGAGAATTGGTCCCCGGCGACTCGCATCTGCGCCTTGAGGACACGACTCGCCAATCAGGCACGAACGATGTTTGGGCCCACAGGGACTTGAATACTGTTCAAGCTTTTTCTCAGCCGTCGCATCGTAGAAGCGAGGGATGAGCGACAGGAGGGTTGTCTTGCCCGAGCCCGTGCTTCCGATAATGGCCGTCGTTTCTCCCGCGCGCGCCGTGAAGGAGATGTCCTGCAGCGCCGGATGCTCCGCTCCGAAATACGTGAAGCTGACGTTGTGGAACTCCACGGTGCCACGCTGGACAGGATCGGGTCTCCGGGGCAGCAGCGGATCCAGCCCTTCGCTCCGCAACGCCACCGCGACGCTCAAGGACTCCTGCAGATCGCTCAATCTCGTACAGCCGGCGGACAGCGACAGCGTTGGCAACTTTCGGTATTCGGCTTCCCGGGCCTTGGCTTGTGCAGACAGCCAGTCCCAGTTTGCGCTCTCCAGACGCGCGTCCCCGGCGAGAGCGGCGCTGACGGCGCCTTCGGGTGACAAACGCCTGGGTTCCGCGCCAAGGCCATGGACAAGCAGCACGCCCGCTAGCTAGAAGAATGATTGCTTTCTTTGGAATCTTTCTCATGACATCTTACGGCGTTTTCCACGCCGGCCTATTGCCAGGAAAATTACTGATCCTCAGACTTCGCCCGGATGGCCCGAAATGGTTTTTCAGCACGGACCCAGCCCTTGGCTGACAGCTCTTTCTGCTTCTCCTCCAGGTGCTCTCTTGAGGGCAAGGTTTCATGCACCACCAGGAAAGCGCGGCCACAGTATTCGGCCTTTTCCAAAGCAAGCAGTGTCTGCCCCTGCAATAGGTACAGAGGCTCTTCCTCCGAGGGAGAGGGAATAGCATTCAAGCCGACGCCGAGCAGGTCCGGCATCGGGTCTTCTGTTGCCCGATAGTCGAAGTACCAGCGATCTGTGCCTTTTTCCACCGGAAAAAGCCACTTCATTCTCTCCCTCCCCCCAGCAGCACATCCGCTACAGCGCCGTCGCGGTCGCGTATGCGGCCTTGGTGGCCTCCAGGACGCGGCCGACGGCAAACGAGTCGCCAATGTTTCTGATCTCAGGCGCGGCGTGGCCTTCAACAAGGGCCTGGTGCACGGAATCGTCAGGACGCGCGCCGGCTGCGAGAACGACGAGATCCGCGGGAAGCCGCTCTTCCTTCTCTTCGAACCTGAGCTTCGGCGCGAAGGGATTCTTGACATTCTCGGGAAGGAGGGGAGACCAGGTGATCATGGGGTCGGGCACTGTCCGGGACATGTTGCGCATCACGGTGACCTCCCCGTCTCCGACAGAGGCCAGCCTTGTGCAGTTGTACAGCGGCACTCCTCTCTCCTCGAGATAGTGGATGAGCCATCCACGGTTCGCGGTGCACACGCCCTTCATGATGACGGGGAGCATCTCGATGATGGCTACCCTCTTCTCCAGCTCATGGGAGAGGAAATATGCCGTCTCGCAACCGACAACGCCGCCGCCGACAATGACAAGGCTTTTTGCGCCGTTCGCTATCTCTGGGTTGCGCAGGAGGTCTACCGCGGTGACGACGTTCCGGGAGTCGATTCCCGGCACGGGCGGCCTGGCTTGTTTGGAGCCCGTGGCTGTCACGATGCCGTCGTATCCTGCGGCGCGCAGATGGGCGGGAGTCGGCGCCGTGTTGAGCTCAACTTTCAGGCCGTGCTCCGCCATTGCTTTTGCGACCTCTGTCCTGAGGTAGTCGAGGTAATTTGCGACGTCTTTCTTGATTGCCGGCCTCGATCCGGGAACGAGCATGCCGCCGAGCTCTGATCTGGCCTCG
>DATKLM010000111.1:0-4355 GCA_035542415.1 Spirochaetia bacterium | reverse complement strand
CGCAGCGGATCCAGCTCTTCGGGAAGGATTTCTTCGACGACGTGTTCAAGCTCAAGCAGGGGGATACGAGCGGGGTGATCCAGTCCAACCTCGGATACCACATCGTCCAGGTGGTGAGCCGCTCGGACGCGCGGCTCCTGGGCATCGAAGACAAGATTCCGCCGCTGTACCAGCTGACCCTGCGTGAGTACATCCGGCAGAACCTCACCGCGCAGAGACAGAATGACGCCGTTTCCGCGGCATTGAACCTCATCGTTGCCGATCTCAAGAAGCAGGCGGAGGTCAAGGTTTTCGACGACAACCTGACCTGGTAGGCGGGAAAGAACTCGGCGTTGGAGGGACATGGGCGCCCGGAGAAAGGGGAGGATCATCGCCTTCCAGTCGCTGTACCGGCACGACCTGTCGGGCGCCGGCCTCGAAGAGCTCCTGGACTTCTCATGGCTGGACAGTGACAAGACTGCGAAGCTCGCCTCGGAGACCGTGGTCTTTGCGCGCCTCCTGATCCAGGGCGCCCTGGAAAACCTTCCCGAGATCGACCGGGTGATCACCGGCCAGCTCGAGAACTGGGACTTCAGCCGGCTCAACAGGGTTGATCTCGCCATCCTGAGAATGAGCGTCTACTGCCTCCTTCACCAGAAGGATATTCCGCCCACCGTTACCATCGATGAAGCGGTCGACATCTCCAAGAGCTTCGGCACCACGGACTCGTACCGTTTCGTGAACGGCGTCCTGGACGGCGTGCGGAAGAAGTACCTTCGGGAGTGAGCCCGTGAAACCCGTACGCGTCATGGTCGTGACCGCCTCGGCTGTGCTGGCGGCGGCCGCGCTGGCAGCTGGCGCGCTGTTCCTCCTGCCCCTCCTGAAGCCATCACGCGCTTTTGCCGACGAGCTTGCACTGCTTGACGCGTCCATCCAGGGCGGCTACCTCTCGACCGCGCGCGTTCAGCTGGAAGGCTTCCCCATTCCGCGCGGAGAAGAGGAAAAGGTCCGGCTGCTCAAGCGCGCATTCCTGGTGAGCCGGGAGCTGGGAGACCCCGGCCTGCTGGGCAGCGTTGCAGGCCGGGCCCTTCGGGCAGACGACCGCAGCCGTACCGTCCGGCTCGTGACCGGATATGCGCTGATGCGGTCGGGAAGGTTGGCAGACGCGGAGAAGGCACTGACGCGCGCCGGGCCGGGCGCAACCGCGGATCTGCTTCGCGGGGAGTCGGCCCTCAGGCGCGGGGCATCGTGGAAGGGCTCGGATGACCTGACGCGCGATATCCTCTCCCTCGAGGGATCGCGCAATCCCGCGGATTTTGAGGCGGCCGCTCAGCGCACCGGGGAGAACCGACTCGCCCTCGATGCGGCCCTTCTGTCAGCCGCGGCGGGCAACCCGGTGAGGGCATCGATCCTCGCGCGATCAACGCTGGCTGAGGCGCCGTTCGACGAGCCGGCGGCGCTCCTGGCGTACGACGCCGGAGACTTCGAGGAGGCGGTGCGCAGGTTTTCGCGCCTTCAGCCTCAGGGCGGGGGACGAGCGGATATCGCGCTCCTCCTTGCAGACAGCTATGAACTGCTGGGCAGAGAAGGGGAGGCCGAAAAAGCGCTGAGGGACTCCCTTCGCGCCAATCCACGCATTTCGTGGACGCCGTACGCCAGCCTGGGCGCGTTCGCGGCCGGGCGGAATGAACCGGACGCTGCGCGGGAGGAGTTGGCAGAAGGGCGGGAGCTCTTCCCTGCGTCCGGGGAGCTTGTCATGGAGAGCGCGCAGCTGGAGGCCGCGCAGGGAAACACTGCGGAGGCCACCGCCTTGCTCGACCGCCTTATCTCCGCGCGTCCCGACAACAGCGCGGCGGCGCTCCTCCGCCTGAGCCTTCGCGCGCCCCAGATCTCGCCGGAGGCGTATCGGGCCGAGCTCTGGAAGCTTTTCAACCGGGTTCCCGCTGACCACGACGCGTTCATGACGCTCCTGTCGTCCCTGGTTGCCGCGCACGACTGGGACGGCGCTGTCCTTGCCATCAGCCAGAACGGAAGCGCGGCCGGCGCGGAGGACGCGGAGAGGCTTCTTCTCAAGGGAGTGGTGGACGCAATGCGAGGGTCGCCTTCCTCTGCCGCGGCGGGCTTGAAAAGGGCGGCGGACCGGGCGCGGGATGGAGCCGCCCGGTATGACCTTGCCGTGGTCCTCCTCGACCAGGGAAACACTGCCTCCGCCCTTGCGGCACTCGAGGCCGCGTCCGGGGAGGCCCGTTCGCGTCCTGCCGGGGGCTCTCGGACGCGGCTCATGGCCCGCATCGAGACGCTGCGGGGGACTGCACTCCTGAAGTCGGGGGACGCCCGGCAGGCGCGGGCCGCGTTCCAGCGCGCGCTTGCCGCGGACCCGCACGACCTTCGGGCCGGGCTGGAGCTGAGGAAACTTGAAGCAGGGGTCGATCAATGATATCGTGGGCCCGGTGCGACGCCCCTGGTGCGGCAGCGGCCGGTGCTGAGAAAAGGAGACGGCATGCCGAACAAGAATGATACGAGCAACTGCGTGATCGGCGAGGGTTCGATTTTCGACGGACGGTTCTACGTCAATGGCTCCATCCTGATCGAAGGCAAATTCCAGGGGGACATCCGCACGGAAGACCAGCTCATTGTCGGACCCACCGGCAAGGTGAAGACCGACATCGTCGCCCGGCGCGTCACGATTCTGGCACTCTCATCGGGAACATCTCCGCGTCAGAGGAGGTGAGCCTCCTGCATACGGGGAAGGTTCTGGGCAACATCTCGACGCCGAAGCTCTCCGTGGAGCCCGGCGTGATCACGGACGGAAAGATCACGATCACCTCCGGACAGGCGGACGATACGCGGAGGGTGATCGAGGAGTCCTTCGGCACGGAGGCGGAAGACGCGTTCACCTCCATCGTCAAGGAGAAGAGGAAGGAGCGGACGAAGGAGAAAGAGAAGGAGGAGGCGGGCAAATAGCCCCCGCATGATCCGACTCAAGAACGAAAAGGAGATCGCGGGAATCCGGGAATCGGCCCGTCTTCTCTCCCGAACGCTCGCGGAGCTGAAGAAGCTCGTGGCTGAAGGCATTGCAACGCGGGAATTGGACGCCTTCACGAAATCCTACATCGAGAGCCACGGCGGGAAGCCGTGGTTTCTCGGTTACCAGAACTATCCTGCCTCCCTGTGCGTCTCCATCAACAACGAAGTCATCCACGGCATTCCGGGGCCGCGGCGTCTGAGAGGCGGCGATATCGTCAGCCTGGACGTCGGGGTCAACCTCAACGGGTACTTCTCCGACGCCGCGCTGACGCTTCCCGTGGGCCGGATCTCCCGGCAACGGGAGGCGCTCCTTGCCGTGACGCGCCAATGCCTGGCCCTTGCGGTGGAACAGGCCGTGCCGGGCAACCGGGTGAGCGACATCTCGCGGGCCGTGTTCGAGCACGCCGTCAGCCACTCCTGCGGCGTCGTGCGGGACTA
This sequence comes from Spirochaetia bacterium, assembly GCA_035542415.1. GTDB lineage: Bacteria > Spirochaetota > Spirochaetia > SZUA-6 > Fen-1364 > Fen-1364. Next base: position 911 of record DATKLM010000111.1, on the reverse strand, counting down.
CTGCGGCCACGGGGTCGGCTTCTCACCGCACGAGGATCCCCAGATCCCCAACTATGTCGGCGCCGGACCGAATCCTCGCCTGAAGGAGGGGATGGTCCTGGCCATCGAGCCCATGATCAACGCGGGAACGGGGGACGTGGAGCTGCTCAAGGACGGATGGACGGTGATCACTGCGGACGGGTCGGACTCCGCGCATTTCGAGCACACGGTCGCGGTGCTCGGCGATCGCATGGAAATTCTCACGTCCATCGATTAGAATACGGCTCATCATGCAAAAGGAATTTCTCCCCTACCAGACCGTGCGCAATAATGCCATCAAGCTGGCGGACCGCATCAACCGGGAGGGCTTCGCCCCGGATGTCATCTACGTGTCCCTTCGCGGGGGCGCCTACATGGGCAACGTCATCAGCGAATACTTCAAGATGGTGCGCCGGGACCGGCGCCCGGTGTACTACGCCGCGGTGGTGGCGCGCTCGTACCGCGACGTGGGCATGCAGGACCGCGTCCGGGTGGACGGGTGGACGTATGACCCGGCCTACCTTCGCAGCGGCGACAAGGTGCTCCTCGTGGACGATATTTTCGATTCCGGACGCACCGTCAACCACCTCGTGGAGATCATCATGGACCAGGGGATCCCGCGGGAGGACGTGCGGGTGGCCGTCCACGACTACAAGCTGCGCCGCTACCTGGCGAAGCAGCTGCCCGTGCAGCCGGATTACTGGTGCCGCTACCACGAGCTGGCAACTCCCGAGGACGATTTCTGGATCCACTACATGAGCCACGAGCTGGTCGGGCTGACCGAGGCGGAGAAGAAGGAGCACTACTACGCAGAGGACCCAGGGCTCGACGGCGTCTTCTAGCGCCGCCACCCGGCTTGCAGCGCGCTGCTCCCTGTTCCTCCTGCTCCTGAC
>DATKLM010000110.1:0-14837 GCA_035542415.1 Spirochaetia bacterium | reverse complement strand
CATCGGGGGCACGAGCGTGTCCGGCGGTGAGGGGAGCATCGTCGGGATCCTCGTCGGCGTCCTGCTGCTGAACATCGTCAACAACATGTTCAACCTGCTCGGCATCCAGGTCTACATCCAGTACCTGATCAAGGGAGTCATCATCCTGACGGTCGTGGGATTCGACTCCTATTCACGCCACCGGCAGTAGGGCGCCGCCATTTTGCGCTCAGGACCCGGGGAGCCTCCGGCACGATCCGCGGTCCACGAGCTGCTGCTTCACTTTCAGCACGTGGATGTCCTCGGGATTGCGCCTCAGCCGGTTGATGATGAGATCCGCGGAGATCTGTCCCATGAGGGCGGTGTTGATCCTCATCGTCGTTATCCGCGGGACGAACGGCTCGCTGTAGTTCAGCACGTCCCCGGGGGCGATGATGGAGACGTCATCCGGCACGCGGAGGCCCATGACGGCCAGCTCCGCGATGACGCGCGCGGCGAAGTAGTCGTCGTGGACAAAGAGCGCGGTCGGCCGCGGCCGGGCGGAGAAGAGGGTCCGCAGCCCCGCGGCCAGCGCCTCACGGTCCTTGAGGTCCGTGGTCAGCCGCTGGCCGGCATCGAACGGGATGGCGAACTCGTCCATGGCTTTCCGAAAGCCGATGAACCGGTCAACCACGACGGCGGGGAGCTCGGGCCGATGGTAGTCAACGTACCCGATGGCCGTGTGTCCCAGCCTGATCAGGTGGAGACAGCCCTCGTAGGCGCCCTGGAAATCGTCCACGCACACCGAGTACAGCGTGTCCTGGAAGTTGTTGTTCATCACGACGACGACCGGGATGCCCCGGTCCTCGAGCTGCCGGAACAGTTTCTCGTTTCCGTAGTGGATGGAAAAGACCGCGCGCGCCCCGTTGGCCAGGACCTTGGAGATGAGGTTTTCCGCGTCCGAAGAATAGAACGTGGGGAGCACCACCGGGTAGAAGCTTTCCCGGATGAGGCTCCGCTCGATCTCCTCGATCATCGGCCTGATGAAAAAGAAGACATGGGCCCACCGCTCATCGACGGGCAGGAGGATGGTGATGGTCCGAGGGGTTTCGAGGTTTTCTACGGGACGGGTTTCCCTTCGGTGATAACCGATCTTCCGGGCCGCCTCGGCGACGCGTTCCCGGACCGCTATGGATATCTTTCCCTTGCCGGAGAGGGCCAGGGAAGCCGTGGTAAGAGAGACCCCGGCCTCATCAGCTACGTTCTGCAGCTTGGGTTTTGCCATGCCTCTTGCCGTTAGTGAAATTTACCTGGTAGCAGCCATCTAAACAGCAATTCTTTCCCTTGTCAATGAACGAAATCGGCAATTCGATACGCTGTTCGCGATTTTTTCCTTGACTTTAAAGCAAAGTAGGATAAAATGAGCCTCCGCAAAATCCATTTTCAGTGAAATTTCACCTGAGGGGCAGGAGAGAGTGACGTCCCGCGAGAGGATTCTTGCTGCCTTTGACCACCGGGAGCCCGACAAGGTTCCCGTGGACCTGGGCGCTACACCCAGCTCAGGCATCTCTGCCATCGCGTACAACGGCCTGGCGCAGCTCCTCGGAGCAGAAGGCGCCTCGGCCCGGATCTACGACGTCGTCCAGCAGCTTGCCCAGCCCGATGACTGGATCATCGAGAAGCTCGGGGTGGACGTCCTGGATATCGGGCGGATGTTCAACAGGGGCGATGATGACTGGCGCCAGGTGACGCTGTCCAACGGAACGGAGGCTCGCCACCCGGCATGGTTCACGCCGCTGGAAGGGCCGGACGGCAGCTTCAGCGCGAAGGACGCAGAGGGGACGGTCATTGCCCGGATGCCGGCCGGGGCCACCTTCTTTGACCAGACCTGCTTTCCGTACCTCGACGGGTACCCCGATGACTACAAGGATCTCCCCCGGGCCATGGGAAAGGTACTGTGGTCCGCGCTGGTTCACAGTCCCTGGGACCACGCGGGTGACCCCGGCTTCTGGAGCACGCTGAGAGAGAACGCGCTGGAGCTGCGCCGGACCACAGACCGCGCGCTCATGATCGTCTGCGGATGCAACCTCTTCGAGTGGGGAACCTTCCTCCGGCGGCTGGACAACTTCCTCATGGATCTCTACACGGACCAGCCGGTGGTGGAGCGGCTCCTGGATGCGCTCATGGAGGTGCACCTTTCCACGCTGGAAAAGGTGTGCGCCGCCGTGGGCGATGTCGCGGACGTGCTTCGCTTCGGCGACGACTTGGGCTATGATGCGGGGCCGTTCATGGCTCCGGAGGTGTATCGAAAGCTCTTCAAGCCGCGCCACGCGGCGCTCTGCGCGTACGTGAAGAAGCACAGCGGAATGCGCACGTTCCTTCACTCCTGCGGCGGGATAGCCCCGCTCATTCCGGACCTGATCGAGGCCGGCTTCGAGGCCCTGAATCCCGTGCAGACGAGCGCCCGGGGGATGGAACCGGAGGTTCTCAAGAGGGAGTTCGGCCGGGATGTCACGTTCTGGGGCGGCGGGGCGGACACGCGCCGGGTTCTCAACTACGCCTCCCCACCGGAGGTCAGGCGCCACGTGCTGGAGAGGCTTTCCCTCCTGTCCCCCGGCGGGGGCTTCGTTTTTGCCGCGGTGCACAATATCATGCCCGATGTCCCCCCGCGGAACGCGGCGGCGATGTTCGAGGCCGTGTCCGAGTTCAACGGCCGGCGGGGATCCTGAAAGGAGCATGAAGTGCAGGTGAGTTCCCGCGCCGTGCCCGCCCGCAGAAACGTCGTTCGCTCGTTTCTTCGGAGAACCGACGCCAGCGCCATCATCGCCACGGTCGTCCTCTTCGTGGTGTTCTCCAGCGCCACGGAAAACTTCTTCACGCCGTTCAACCAGTTCAACGTGTGGCGGGCCGCAAGCCAGAACGTGTTCATCGCCCTCGGGCAGGCCATGGTCGTCCTCATCGGAGGGATGAATCTTTCCCTCGGCGCCATCGGCGGGCTCACCGTTGTCATCGTCGGCCACTCCATCGAGATCCTTGGCTTCGCGCCGTGGATCGCCGTGATCCTCGGCCTTCTGGCGGGCGTCGGCTGCGGGATCGTCAACGGCTTCTTCATCAGCCGCTTCCGGCTGAACTCCTTCGTCGTGACCCTCGCGACGAGCTTCATCTTCCAGGGTCTTGTGAACGGGATCTCCAAGGGGCGGCCATACTCCAAGATCCCGGCGCAGTTCACGATCCTGGGCAAGGGTGACGTCCTGGGCATCCCGAACATGGTGTTCCTCATGGGGGCCGCGCTCCTCCTGGTGTTCTTCGCGTTCCGCTACACCGTGATCGGCCGGCGGCTTCTTGCCGTGGGCGGCAATATCGAGGCCGCGCGGCTGTCCGGCATCAAGACCGGCCGCATGATCATGCTCGCCAACGTCCTGTCCGGCGTGTGCGGCTCCGTGGCCGCCATCCTCTGGGTGTCCCGCATGGGCACGGCCCAGCCGGCCACCGGCGGGGACTGGCTCATCGTTTCCTTCGCCGTGACCGTGATCGGAGGAACGGCTCTGTCCGGGGGGACCATCAGCGCGCTCGGGTTCCTGTTCTCCGGGCTGCTCATGGCGCTCATCAGGAACGGGCTCATCATGATCGGCGTCAACGTGTACTTCGAGGCGACGTTCCTCGGCATCATCATCCTGCTGGCCGTGATGGTGGAGTACTTCCGCCTCAACGTGTCGGGCAGGGCAAAGAAGCTCTGAACTGCGGGGCCGTTGCGCCCCGGGAAATCTTGTACGGGATCCTGAGAGGAGGGTTCGAGATGAGAAAGCTTCTGGGAATCGTGGTGGCGCTCGTGGCCGCCGCCGGCATCGCCGGAGCGGCTCCGGCGAAGTTCGTGTGGTACATCCCGGCTCCGCATCCGTACTTCGACACGGTGAAGGTCGGCGTGGAGGCCTTTGCCAAGGAGTACAACATCCCGGTGAAGGAGCAGGTGGGACCGGACTGGAACATGGACAGCGAGAACACCGGCGTCCTGGCCCTGGCCGCGGAAGGCTACAACCTGTTCTCCGTGTACCCGGCGGATGCCAGCGCCGCTAATGGTCTCTATGACGAGGTCGTGAAGAAGGGCGGGAAGGTCGTCAACTTCGGCGCCTCCACCTTCGAGCCCACCCCGGCGAGCTTCGCCGTGCGCACGGACGTGAAGGACGCGGCCATGGTCGCCGCCGAGTACGTCATCGGCAAGATGGGGAAGAAGGGCACACTCGTGGACGTGCTGGAAGTCCTCGAGGACCCCAACACGAAGCTGCGCAAGGAAGGAATCGAGCAGGTCGCGGCGAAGTATCCCGGCATCAAGATCGTGGAAGTGGCGGGGATCAAGAGCGAGCAGGAAGCGGTGGAGAAGATCGAAGGCTCCATCGCGGGGGCCGGCGGCTACGTGGACGGCATCATCTGCACCGGCTACGTTCCCACGGTCGCCTTGTCCAAGATTCTCACCGATTACGAGATGAAGAACAAGAAGCACATCCACGGCGTCGGCATCGACACAGACCCCGTGACGATGAAGGCCATCCAGGACGGGTATCTCGAGGGGACCATTTCCCAGAACCCGTACGGCCACGGCTACCTGTCGCTCCTGGCGCTCAAGTACTTGTCCGAGGGATGGAAGCCCCGGCCGGGCGCCTACAACATCAACGCGGGAATCGTCATGGTCACCAAGGCAAACCTCACGACCTACAATAATGACCTGACCAAGGTCACCAACCAGATCAAGGGAGACATGACGAAAAAGTACCTGACGAAGTAGTCGGTATTCACCGAGGGCTTCCGGCGGCGCGCCGGAAGCCCTCCTTTTCGAAAGGGGCGGTGGCACGATGCTCGAAGTGCGGTCCATCAGCAAGAGCTTCCCCGGGGTCCAGGCCCTGGACGGGGTGAGTGTCTCCTTTGCCCCGGGCACCATCCATGCGCTCCTCGGGGAGAACGGCGCCGGCAAGAGCACGCTGATGAAGATCATCTGCGGTATCTACGGTCCGGACTCCGGGGAGATGTTCATGGAAGGGAAGCGGCTGCACTTCCGCGATACCTTCGAGGCGCTCGCCCACCGGATCAGTATCGTGCACCAGGAGATCCAGGTTGTTCCCCGCGCGTCCATCGCGGAGAACATCATGCTGGACAAGCTGGACCGCTTCCGCCGCGGCCTCATTGTCGACTGGAAGCGGCTGAACAGCGACGCAATGAAGTTCATGGAGATGGTTGACCTCCAGCTTCCACCGGAAACGCCGGTGTCGGAGCTGAGCGCCGCGCAGAAGCAGCTCGCGCAGATCGCGCGCGCCCTCTCCGGCGGCGCGGTCATCCTCCTCCTTGACGAGCCGACCTCCTCCCTCACCCTCCACGAGGCGGACCGCCTGTTCGAGCTTCTGCGGAAACTCAAGGGGCAGGGGGTCACCATCGTGTTCGTGTCCCACAAGCTGGAAGAGGTCATGGCGCTGTGTGACGTGGTGACCGTGCTGAGAGACGGGAAGCTCATCGGCACACAGCCGCGGACGGAGCTGACCCGGGAGCAGATCATCACGATGATGATCGGCCGCAGCACGTTCGACCGGTGGCGCGGCCTGCTCCCCGTGAAGAACGACCAGCCCGTGCTGGAGCTGCGGGGCCTCACGAGCAGCCTGTTCAATGACATCCGTCTGACGCTCTACCAGGGGGAGATCCTGGGCCTGTACGGCCTTGTGGGAAGCGGGCGCACGGAGCTGGCAAAGACCATCATCGGGGAGTACCACGCGGAGCCCGGAGCCATTTTCGTGCGCGGCAAGGAGGCGCGGATCGGCTCCATGGCGGAGAGCCTCCACCGCTACCGCATCGGCTACGTGAGTGAGAACCGCAAGGAGGAAGGGCTGATCCTCGGCGCCTCAGTCACCACGAACCTGACCATCACCGTGTGGAACCGCCTGCGCAGCCGGGTCTTCCGCATCCTGAATCCGCGCCGGGAGACGCTCCAGGCGGAAAAGACCATCCAGCGGCTGGACATCAAGACGCCCAGCGCGGCGCAGACGGTGAACAACCTCTCCGGCGGAAACCAGCAGAAAGTGTCCATCGGCAAGTGGCTCGTCGCGGACTGCGACATCCTCATCGTGGACGAGCCCACCGTGGGGGTGGACGTCGGGGCCAAGGAATACATCCACGACCTGATCTGGAAAATGGCGAGTGAGGAGGGAAAGAGCATCATCCTCATCTCCTCCGACATGCCGGAGCTGGTCAAGCTGGCCCGGCGGATCCTCGTGTTCAAGAACTACACTATCGTGGGCGAGCTGGATGACCTCAACGTGGAGGAACGCTCCCTGGACGACACGAGTATGCGCATCGGGCGGTATCTGGCCTAGGGACGACCGCCCCGGGCAACCACTTTGTTTCATTTTCTATCAAATCTTATCATTTTCTGAAACATCCTGTTGACCCGGGCCCGAACATGGTTTACACTGCTGGATCCGGAGGGTTAAAAATGAAACGCAGGTTCATCGTAACGCTTCTCGTCGTCCTGTTCGTGCTGACGGCGGCCCTGGGATTCGCCGGAGACCGCTGGCAGAAGCCAATCGTGATCGGCTGGACGCCTCCTGACATCACCGGGGTGTTCAAGACGGCCACGGACTACTTCGAAGCCGCCGCCAAGGACGGCAACAAGCACGGCTTCAACATCCAGGTCGTCACCCAGGCGGTCTCCAGCCACACGGCCTTCGCGGACCAGGTAGCCATCATCGAGGACTTCATCCAGAGGGATGTGGACGTCATCGCCATTTCCCCCATCGAGGTGGAGGTGATCAAGCCCGCCCTTGCCAAGGCCAATGAAAAGGGAATCCCGGTGATCATCGTCAACCTTTTAGAGCCGATCGCCGGCGTGAATGTGGCGTCCTACATCGGGTTCGACAACGAAATCGGCGCGGAGGTCAGCGCCTACGCCGTCCTGGACTACTTCGGCGGCCCGGGCGTCCTGGGCACCGGCAAGAAGGTGAACGTGAAGCCCGACCAGTACCTGGATCTTGCCTTCTGGGAGAACCTGTACAAGAATCTGACGCCGGCGGAAAAGGGGCAGATCAAGGGAACCGGCGCCATCATCGAGGGTGTGGCCGGCGGCTTCTTCTCCCAGGCGCGCCTGAACGGCTTCCACAAGGTCATTGACCAGTATCCCGGCATCAAGATCGCGGGAAACCCCATTGCCGCTGACTGGAACAGGGAGAAGGGCATCAAGGCGACGGAAGACATCCTCCAGGCCAACCCGAGCGGTCTGGACTTCATCTGGGCCGCGTCCAACGAGATGGGGCTCGGCGCCATGCTGACCTGTGAGTCGGCCAAGAGGCTCCAGACCGCATCCGAGCCTCATGTCCTGGGCGGCAAGATGGTGGCCGTGTTTACCAACGACGTGACGCCGGAATCGGTGGCGCGCATCAGCGAGGGCAAGATGATCGCGGAAACCACCCACGGGTTCGCTGACTGGGGATGGTTCGGCACGCAGTTCGCCGTGAAGCTCGCCCTGGGGATGGATGTGCCCAAGACGTTCGACATCCGGCCCCGCACCGCGTACGTGAAGAATGCGTCGCTGTTCTATCCGAATCCGGCCCTTCCGCCCATCGACTGGGAAGGAATGAAGAAGGCCAGCAAGTAGAGCTCATCCGCGCGGTGTGTGCTCGAAGCCCGGGAGCCGGGACGGCTCCCGGGCCTTTTTCCAGATCCAGACGTCTTCCCGCGTGACAGGCATGGAGGGCGGGGGCATGCAATTCGAAGGAAGGGTTGCCATCGTAACCGGCGCTTCCTCGGGAATCGGGAGAGCGGCGGCACTCGCGTTCGGCCGCGAAGGAGCGGCGGTTGCGATTGCGGATCCGGACACGGAGGCCGGCGCGAAGGTCGCGGGGGAGATCCGCGGCTTCGGCGTGGACGCCGAGGTGTACCCGACGGACGTCTCGAAGGAGGCGGACGTCGGCGCTCTCGTGGACGCCGTCATGGCGAAATGGGGGCGGCTGGACGTGCTGGTAAACAACGCCGGCATCTATCTACAGGCCGACGCCGTTGCAACCTCCCGCGAGGCATGGGACAAGCTCATGGCGGTCAACCTCACGGGAGCCTTCCTCTGCATCAAGCACGCCGTGCCGGCCATGATGCGCGGGAACGGCGGCGTGATCGTCAACGTGGCTTCGGAGGCGGGACTGGTCGGCATTCGCAACCAGGTCGTTTACAACGTGTCCAAGGCAGGCCTCATCGCCCTGACAAAGAGCTGCGCCGTGGACTTCGCCTCCCGGGGCATCCGTGTGGCCTGCGTGTGCCCGGGCACCACGGAGACTCCGCTCGTGAAGGCGGCGGTAGGGCGCGCACCGAATCCTGCTGCAGCCCGCAAGGCCCTGGAGGAAGTCCGGCCCGCCAACCGGCTGGGAACGCCGGAGGAGATCGCGTCCGCCATCCTCTATCTCGCCAGCGACTGCGCGGCATACGCTACCGGCGCAATCCTCAGCGTGGACGGCGGCTACACGGCCCAGTGAGAGGACCGCATGAGCAATGAGACTCTGCGCGCGCGCGACCCAGAGCCGATTCTGCGCATGGAGCAGATCGACAAACGGTTCCCGGGAGTTCACGCGCTGGATCACGTGAATTTCGATCTCCTGCCGGGGGAAGTGCACGTGCTCCTCGGAGAGAACGGCGCCGGCAAATCCACCCTGATGAAGGTACTGAGCGGCTCCATCCAGAGCGACAGCGGCCGCATCAGCATCCTGGGAAAGGAGGTGCACAATCTCAGCCCTGAGCGGGCGCGGGAGCTGGGCATCGGCATGGTGTACCAGGAGTTGAGCCTCATCCCCGCGTTGAGCGTCGCGGAAAACATCTTCCTGGGAAAGCCGCACAAGTCCCGGCTGGGAGGCATCGATTGGCGGGCGATGTACCGCGAAGCGCAGCGCAGCCTTGAGGACCTGGGCCTTTCCATCAATCCGAAGACCGAGGTCCGCCGGCTGGACGTGGCGGAGCAGCAGCTCACGGAAATTGCCCGAGTGCTCACGGCGCAGCCCCGGATTGTGCTCCTGGACGAGCCGACCTCCGCGCTTTCAGACGCGGAGCGGGAGCGGCTGTTCACCCTCATTGGCCTTCTCAGACAGCGGGGAGTCGGCATCGTCTATATCTCCCACCGGCTCTCGGAGGTGCCTCTCATCGGCCAGCGCGTGACGGTGATGCGGGACGGAAAGGTGATCGGCAGCCTCGCCGTCAAGGACGCGGACGAGCCCACCCTGGTGAACATGATGGTGGGCCGCCGTCTGACCGAACAGTTTCCCAAGGAGGCCCACGCGCCGGGGCGCCGGATTTTCCGCGTGGAGAGCATCTCCCTGAAAGCATCCCTTCACGACATTTCCCTGGAGGTGCGGGAGGGGGAGATCCTGGGGATCTTCGGTCTCATGGGCGCCGGCCAGCCCGAGCTGACGCGCGCCATTTTCGGGCTGGAACGGAGGAGCGCCGGACGGATCTGGGTGGATGAGCAGGAGGTCCAGATCCACAAGCCTTCTGATGCAATCCGGCACGGCATTGGGCTCCTGACCCGGGACCGCCGGATGAGCCTCGTGCCCGCCCTTCCCATCCCTCCGAACGTCACCCTGGCCAACGTGAGCCAGCTGAAGATGCACCAGCGAGTGAAGCTGAGATCGGAGGCCCGCACGGCGTCCGACTCCGTGAAGAACCTCAGCATCCATCCGCCGAGCCTGAGCCGCGCGGTCATGTTCCTCAGCGGAGGCAACCAGCAGAAGGTCGTCGTGGCGCGGTGGCTGTGCAGCCACGCCCGGGTCCTGATCTTCGACGAGCCCACGCGCGGCATCGACGTCGGCGCCAAGGCGGAGGTCTTCGTCCTCATGAACCAGCTCACCGCGGGCCGGGCCGGCATCATCATGATCTCCTCCGAGATGCCGGAAATCCTCGCCATGGCGGACCGGATTCTCGTCATGCGGGGAGGCCGGATCACGGCGGAGTTCGCCGCGGGCGAGGCCACGCAGGAGAAGCTCCTGCGGGCAGCGAGTTGAAGAGGGGGACAGCATGAGCCGCACACCGAACGGATCGACACCGCTGGCTTCCGGGGGCTTCCAGCGCGCGGGCCGGGAGGTCATTGCACGCCTGGGGCCGGTGTTCGCCCTCGTCCTGCTCGGCGCTTTCCTCTCCTTCGCCACGCCGCACTTCTTCAAGATCGACAACATGGCCAATATCACGCGCCAGTCCGCGATCACGGCCATCCTGGCCGTCGGGCAGACGATGGTCATCCTGACGGGAGGGATCGACCTCTCCGTCGGAGCCATGGCGGCGATCTCCGCCTCCGCCGCGGCCGTGCTCATGACGCAGAGGTTCACCGTGCTCGGGCTGGTCGTCGGGCCGCTGAACTTTGAGCTGGGGCTGCTCGTTGCCCTCGTGATCGGCGGCCTGTGCGGCCTGGCCAACGGCCTGATCATCACCCGCGGGAGGATCCCCGACTTCATTGCGACGCTGGGCACGCTCACGATCTTCCAGGGGGTGGCGCTCATCATCACCAGCGGCCTTCCCGTGCCGTCCCACCTCACGGCCACCGAGCTCAAGGGATACCTGCCGACGCAGATGATCTGGATGGGTGCCGGTGACGTGCTGGGAGTCCCCGTGGCGGGAATCATCGCCGTGGTGATCGTGGCACTGGGCTGGCTGCTCCTGCGCTATCTCGCCCTGGGGCGCGCCATCTTCGCCGTGGGGGGAAACCGCGAAGCCGCGCGTGTGTCGGGCATCAACATCGATCGGACCAAGGTCGCCGTGTACTTCCTGTCAGGGATCATCGCCGCCATCGCGGGATTCGTCCTGGCCGGCCGGATGAACTCTTCCAATGCGCTCATGGCCGGAGAGGAGAACCTCCGTTCCGTCGCTGCCGTGGTGATCGGCGGCACGAACCTCTTCGGAGGGGAAGGCGGCGTGGTCGGCTCGCTGATCGGAGCGTTTATCATGGGAGAGCTGGGCAACGGCCTCAACCTGCTGAACGTGAGCGCATTCTGGCAGAGGATCGTTCAGGGATTCGTCATCATCCTTGTCGTCGTCTTCGACCAGTGGAGGCGGAGGAGACTGACGACGAGCCGCTAGGACCTTCGACGAGACATCAGGAGGTTGCCGCAGCAGGCTCGCCAAGAAAGGACCGCGTGAAGGCGCATGCGCGGCGCGCTTCCTGATCCAGGTCCGTGCCGGGCATGAGCTCGCGATGCACCCGGATGTCGCGGCCAACCTCTCCGCCGGGTACGAGAAAAGGTTCCATCACCACCCAACCCGTATAGCCGATCCTCCGCAGGGCGCTTCCGATCTCATCCCAGGGGATGTGCCCGCGGCCCGGCGGCATACGGTTGTTTTCCCCGATATGAAGGTGACCCAGGAGATTCCCGGTGTTCTGCAGCGCGCTGCTGAAGGATTCTTCCTCGATATTCATGTGATAGGTATCGAGGAGGATCCTCAGGCAGCTGCTGCCGACCTGCTGGACGTACGAGACGGCTTCTGCCGCCGTGTTCAGGATGAACTGCTCAAAGCGGTTGACGACCTCCACATTGTAGGTGAGGCCAAGGTCCTCTCCCTTCTTGACCGCTTCCTTCATGGAGGCGACGCTCCAGTCCCATGCCGCCTTCTTGCCGCCCGGCCTTCCCTCCAGGGCGCCCGGCCAGCACGAGTAGATGATCCCCGTGAGCCTGTCGATGCCGCAGTCCACCATGGCGTCCGCAATGCGGTTGAGGTGACGGACTCCTTCCGCCCGTACCGCGCGTTCTGGTGAGGCGAGGTCCGAGGATGGAGGGAGGCCGATGCAGCAGCTCATGGATATTTCCGCCTCGCGCGCGGCGTCGGCCAGGCGCTGCCGAGCGTCACGTCCCAGCCGCGCAATGGTTCCCGCATTTATCTCCAGAACATCAAATCCAAGCCTGCGAACCTTCTCGAGATACGGAACAAAGTCCGCGTCCCAGTCATGCGTCCAGTAAGCATAGTAAATGCCGACCTTATTCCCCACGGCGAACCTCCGGGATGCACGTATCATGACGTGCTGGCCGTTCGAAATCAAGATACGCCGTTTCAAATTGAATACCGTCGAACGCCGTGCTATAATGGACGCCAACTGCGAGTCACTGCGAACGGGTTTGCCTTCTCTCGTTGATTTCACCGCGGCGCGAAATGTCGCGCCGCGATTTGAATAAAAAGCGAGGCGACCTATGAAGGGGAAACCGTTCCTTCTCGCGCCTTTCCTCTGCGCCGCCGCCATTGCGGGTGCGCAGGTCACAAGTGACTTCACTCTTACCGCCAACCCGATCGTCAACGTCCCGCTGGGGCCGTCGCTGTCCGACGGAACGGCTTTCTACAGCGTCGGAGGCGGAATCTCGCTGAAAGGGGAATACACTCTCCCGTTTGCCCAGCTCGTGTACACCGGGCTGGTGTTCGACGCTGACTACATCCCGATCAATGCTTCCAGCAAGTCGGTGGTGCTCCTGTCCCTGGGCCCGGAGGTAGGCCTTCAATTCTTCCCTCTGCCGCGCGTGGGACTCAGGCTTGCCGGATACGGGGGCTACTACGCGGGGATGGTGCAGGGCGGCACGGTGATCAATCCGTTCGCCGGCGGGCTGTTCGACGTCAGCTACCTGCTGAATACGTCCCTCAGCATCGGCATCGGCTCATCGTTCAAGTACTGCTTCACGCCGACGACGTCCGTGTACCAGGGCCTGGGCATCAACGTCGGCGTGCAGTACCACATCGGGGCCGGGAGCGGGGGCGGCTACCTCCACGTGGAGCCCCAGATCCTTCCCATTTTCCCGCTCTTCTACAGCTACTACGACAAGAACCCCGCGGGCAACCTGACGATCAAGAACACGGCTTCCGGCAAAGTGCAGGACGTCAAGGTGAGCTTCTACGTGAAGCAGTTCATGGAAGAGCCGAAACTCTCGTGGGAATGGAAAGAGCTGTCGAAAGGTGAGGAGAAAGCCATCCCGATCTTCGCGCTGTTCAACGACTCCATCCTGCAGGTGACGGAGGCCACCAAGGTGGCCGGGGAGATCAAGGTGTCGTACAAGTTCATGGACACCGAGGTCTCCAACCGCTACCCGCTGACCGTCACCATCAACAACAGAAACGGCCTGACCTGGGACAATACGGACAAGGCGGCGGCGTTCGTCACGGCGAATGATCCGAACGTGCGCAACTTTTCGGCTCGAACCGTGCCGGACGCCCGATCGAAGGGCAAACCGGCCATCAATGCCACGTTCCGCTCCGCCATGGCGCTCTTCGACGCCCTGAACGTCGCCGGCGTGGCCTACATGCCTGACCCCAACGTATCCTTCGCGGACAAGTTCTCCAACAAAGATGCGGTGGACTACCTCCAGTTTCCCGCCCAGACGCTGGACGTGCGGGCGGGGGACTGTGACGATCTTTCGATCCTGTACGGCGCGCTCCTGGAGTCCGCGGGCATCGAAAGCGCCTACATCACCATCCCTGGCCATATCTACGTGGCGTTCAACATGCAGATGGATCCTCAGACGGCCAGAAGCACGTTCTCCCGCCCGGATGACCTGATTATCCAGGGAGACGAAACATGGGTGCCGGTTGAAATCACGAGGATCAGGGACGGGTTCCTGAAGGCATGGCAGACGGGCGCCCTGGAGTGGCGCGCGGCTTCGCTGGACAAGTCCGCGGACTTCCGTCCCATCCACAAGGCGTGGGCGACCTATGCGCCCGCAAACACGGGAGACCGGCTGAAAGTCTCGGTCACTCCTCCTGATTCACTGCGCATCTACTCCGCCTACACCCGGGAGCTCGGCCAGCTCTTCCAGGCGGATTTTCAGCCGCGCATCTCGCGGATCCAGGCTGACCTGAAAGTCCGAAAGGACGACCCGAAGCTTCTCAACAAGCTGGGCGTTCTTTATGCGAGGTTCGGCATGTATGACGAGGCGCAGCAGCAGTTTGAAACGGTCATCAAAAACAATGGCGATATCGCCTCGACGCTGATCAACCTCGGCAACGTCGCGTACCTGGGCGGAAGGAACGAGCAGGCCCTGGACTACTTCACGCGCGCTCTTGCCAGGTCACCGCAGAACTCGACGGCCCTGCAAGGCATTGCGATGGCAGGTTATGAGCTGGGTGACGCTGATGCCGTTCAGAAAGCGCTGGCGCAGCTCAAGAGGGACGACCCCGCGGCGCTGAACCGGCTTGCCGCGCAGGGCATCGGCACCGGAGGCGGCGGGCGGGCCGCCTCCGGTGAAAAGGAGTTGGACACATGGAACGAAGAGTGAAAATCTCCCTGGCCAGGATCGTGGGAGCAGCGCTCCTTGCGTTTGCGTTCCTCGTCTGCTCGAACCCGATCGACATCGTGGGCACCGTGACAACGGAAGTGAAGACGGCCAATAATAAATTCCTTATCATTAAAGGCGTTGGGCCTTCTTCAAATACCACCGGCGTGAACCCGGGCGTTCCCCTGACGATCGTCTTTGATCGCGACGTTGACCCCTCCAATTTCATTAGCAATATAAGGATATCTCCTACGGCAGACTTCAAAACGCCAACTTATATCCAGGCAACCAAGACTCTCAGCTTTGAGCCTGATCCGTTCCTGAATGATAACACTCTCTATACCGTCACAATCAAAAAGGGCGCAACGAGCTCCGATGGGAGTGACCTGCAAAACGAATACAGCTGGGCATTCACGACAGGCGAGTATCCAACGGCAAGCGTCCAGATTTCTGATCCCGCTTCTCCTGCTCCCGGGTGGGCAAAGCTGACGCTGACGAACAATGATGCACATCCGTCGCTCTGGATCAAAAGCAACCTTGCTGCTGCCAAATTCCGACTTGGCAGGACCGAGAGTGAATGTCTAAGCGCCGGATGGCAGAGTATTCCATCGACCGATTGGAAACTCCCAG
>DATKLM010000109.1:0-4899 GCA_035542415.1 Spirochaetia bacterium | reverse complement strand
CCTCGGCGGAAGCTCATCTGAGGCCGAATCGGGTTCGCCCATCCGTGGGCTTGGGGAGATTCCCGAGTGGTCAAAGGGGGCAGACTGTAAATCTGTTGGCTCAGCCTTCGAAGGTTCGAATCCTTCTCTCCCCACGAGCCTTCTTCCCGGTGGGAAGAAGGCTTTTTCATTCCGGAAACCTTCAATGACAGAACGACCATTCTACAGCGCCGGCCTCCGCTTCCAGTGCACACGATGCTCCCGCTGCTGCCGACACACGCCGGGCTACGTGTTTCTTTCGGAGAAAGACGTGGCGTACCTGCTCCCGAGGCTGCAGGTTGAACGTTCAGAGTTTCTCCGCCGATACTGCAGGCGGGTGAGGTTTGGACCGGTGACGAGGCTGAGCCTGAAGGAAAAGCCCAACCTGGACTGCATCCTGTGGGAGAATGGGGGCTGCTCGGTCTATGATGCGCGTCCCCTGCAATGCCGAAGCTTCCCGTTCTGGAGCGCATGTGTCAGCTCTGCCGAGGAATGGGAGTTCCATGCCGGCCGGTGCCCCGGGATCGGGACGGGCCCGCTGCATGACCGCAAGGAAATCGAGCGCTGGCTCGCCCTCCGTTTAAAGGAAGGCTTCATCGAGGCATAGGATGAAAGTGACGTTCTGGGGCGTGCGCGGATCACTTCCCACCCCGCTGACCGCGGCCCAGGTACGCGGGAAGATCGCAGCCGCCGTCCACCGGATACGCCCGAAGGACCTCGAAAGCGCCCGCTCACGCGAGCTCTTCCTCGGAAGCCTGCCGCCCGACATCTTCGGCACCGTCGGGGGGAACACGACGTGCGTCGAAGTGCGGACCGACGACGGCCGGCTCATCATCTTCGACGGTGGGACCGGCCTCCGCGACCTCGGGCTCTCCATCGAAAAGAGACAGGACCCGATACGGGTGTTCCCCATTTTCTTCACGCATTTTCACTGGGACCACCTGCAGGGGATTCCTTTTTTCGGACCGGCCTGGGTCAAGGGCAACCGCGTGATCTTCGCCAGCCCGGTCCCTTCCATCGAGAAGACGATCCGCAACCAGATGCGGCCGCCGTACTTCCCCGTGACCATGGACGTGATGCCGGCAAAGCTCTGCTTCGTGTACCTCAAGGGAGAAAAGACCCGCATCGGAAACGCGGAAATCCGATGGAAGCGGATGAACCATCCCGGCGGTTCCTTCGCGTACCGCGTCTCTCAGAACGGGAAGAGTATCGTGTTCGCCACGGACTCCGAGGTCACGGACCGGGAGTTCCAGCAAAGGGAAGAGAACCGCTCCTTCTTCGGGTCCGCCGACCTGCTCATTCTCGATGCGCAGTACACCCTCGAAGAGTCCTTCAGCAAGTTCGACTTCGGCCACTCCGCCTACACGATGGTGGTCAACCTCGCCGTCGAGTGGAAGGTCAAGAAGCTCGTCCTGTTTCATCACGAGCCGCGCTACGAGGACCGCAAAATTCACGGGATTGCGCGCAAGGCGCGATGGCACCTGGAGCAGCTCGGCGGACAATCCCTGGAGATCCGGACCGCGGAAGAAGGAACGGTGGTGACCGTGTGAGCGAGGTGATCCTGTCTCCTCCCGAGGAGAGCGAGCTGTACGTCCTGCTCAAGCCGCGGGAAGCCGGGCTCCCGGGACCCCTCGCGGACCTGCTGCGGCGCGTGGAAAGGTCCCTCTTCGATCGGCTGACGATCGAGGAGCTCGAGCAGTTGTCCCGCCGTTTCGCCCCGGACCGTTGATTTCGCGCAGTGCCGGCGATATTTTCTTACAGGACCCGGAAGGCCCGCCGAACGATGAAGAAGCATGACACCCCCCTTCGAGCCGCAGCCGTCACTCTCGGCCTGCTCCTCTGCGCCGCCGCAGTGCTCGTGTTCCTGAACTCGAGCCCTGCCCGCGGAAGCGCCGGTGATCGGCTGTTCTCCATCCAGAGGGGGGAGAGCCTTTCGCGGATCAGCGAACGCCTCCAGGGCGAAGGGTACATCAGGTTTGCGCCGCTCCTGGACGTTATCGGAAGGGTGAGCGGAACCCAGGGGGCCTTCAAGGCGGGGTACTACCGAATCCCGGCCGGAGCCTCCACGCTCGCGGTCCACAGTCTGCTCGTGGAGGGCGCGCAGTCGCTGGAGAAGCTCACCATCCCGGAGGGATGGACACTGGGCAAGATAGCCCGGCATCTCGAGGCCCAGGGGGTGTGCTCGGCGGCCGATTTCATGGCAGCGGCCCGGTCTCCCGAGCTTCTGGCGAAGTACGGAGTGCAGGGCACCAGCCTGGAAGGCTACCTGTACCCCGACACCTACCTGGTCCCGCGCCCGTTCCCCGCGGAAACCATGGTGGACCTGATGGTAAGGACGTTCTTCGACACCATGGGAGGGATCCACCCCGCCTGGAGGGAGATGCCTCCGGAGAAGCTGAGGGACACGCTGATCGTCGCCTCGATCGTGGAGAGGGAATACCGGATCGCGGACGAGGCGCCGCTCATCGCCTCGGTCTTCTACAACCGGTTGAAGAGGAACATAGGGCTTGAATCATGCGCGACGCTTGAATATATTATCACCGAGATCCAGCAGAAGGCACACCCGGAGTACATCACGATCGACGACGAGAAGGTCGACTCACCGTACAATACGTACAAGTGGGCTGGTCTGCCTCCGGGCCCGATCTCCAATCCGGGGAAGACCGCGCTGACGGCCGCGTTTCATCCGGCCCAGACGGCGTACCTGTACTTCGTTCTCAAAGATCCCGAAGCGGGGAGGCATTTCTTTTCGCGCGACCTGACGGAGCACATCCAGGCCAAGCGCCTTTATCTGAAGAAGTCGTAGGGGAATGAGGATACCGGAAAGTACTCTCTCCGAGATTCAGAATCGCCTCGACATCGCGGAGGTGATCGGGGAGTACGTGCCGCTTCAGCGCAAGGGAACGAGATACTGGGGGCTGTGCCCCTTTCACCAGGAGAAGTCCCCTTCGTTCACGGTGACGCCGGACAAGGGAGTCTTCTATTGTTTCGGCTGTCACAAGGGAGGCGGTCTTTTCCAGTTCGTCATGGACGTGGAAAAGGTGCCCTGGCGGGACGCGGTGGAGCTCCTCGCCAAGAAAGCGGGTGTGGAGATCCCCCAGGGAGACGAGGGGGAACGCGGGGTCCAGAGGGACGCGCTGCTGGAGCTGAACAAGAGGGTGGCGGGAAGCTTCGCGTGGCTTCTGCGGGAAGGGGCCCCCGGTGAAACGGCCAGAAAATACCTCGACTCGAGGGGGGTGACGAAAGAGGCCAGGGAAAGGTTCCAGCTCGGCTACGCTCCGCCGGATCGCGAATGGCTCCACCGGTTTCTGACGCAGAAGAGCTACTCCGTGGAGTTCCTCGCCCAGACGGGTCTTTTCAGCCAGGGCGGCCGGAGCCCTACGGGGACGCTTTTTGCCGACCGTGTGATGTTTCCCATCACGAATCCGCGCGGGGACATCATAGCGTTCGGCGGCCGGGCCTTGGGGGATGCCCAACCGAAGTACCTGAACTCTCCGGAGACGCCGTACTTCCGCAAGGGAGAGAACCTGTTCGGAATCGACAAGGCGGCCGTGGAGATCCGCAGAACGGGCGCCTTCATCCTGGTGGAAGGGTACATGGACGTGATCGCCATGCACCAGGCTGGATTCGTGACGGCGGTCGCTCCCCTGGGCACGGCGCTGACGGAGCTGCAGGTCCGTCTCCTGAAGCGCTATGCCTCGAAGGGCATCCTCGTCTTCGACGGAGATGAGGCCGGTCAGAAGGCCACCCTCCGGGCCATCGAGCTCCTGGAGCGGCAGGACGTCCTGGCGGAGGTCGTCGAGCTGCCGGGCGGGCAGGACCCGGCGGACCTCGTGCAGAAAGGGGAGACGGAAGCTCTCGGCAGGCTCCTGGCGAGCCCGCGGGAGAGCTTCCGCCATCTGGCGGACAAGGCGCTCGCGCTTCATGATCGCAGCCGGACGGAGGGCAGGGAGGCGATCCGGGACTTTCTTTTCCCATTCGTCGCCGCTGCAGCCTCCCAGGTCCGCGCGGACGGCTACCTGGCGGGGCTTGCCGATGCGCTTGACGCGGACGCGCAGGCCGTCAGGCGGGACTTCGCGGCCTGGAGGGCGCGTGAGAAAAGGCGGGCGTGGGGTCCCGCCGCAGCGGCCCCGGAGGGAGCGGCGGAGGCGATTTCCTCCGATCTGTTCCTCATGCTCGCCGTGAGCGCCAACCGCGAGCTGTTCCCCCTCGTCCGCAACGGCGGGGTCGGCCTGGCGGATCTCGACGACGAGAGGGCCCGAACGCTGTTCGTCGCGCTGGAGGATTCGTACCGCGCGGAGGAGACAGGGTTCGACGCCCTGTGCGCGCGGGTGGAGGAGCCCGGCCTGCGGGACCTCGTCATCCGCAAGGCGGCGAGCGGGGAGTTCGACCTGAACCAGGAGACGGTGATTCGGGACGGGGTACGGCGGGTGCGCCAGCGGCAGCTGCGTCGAAAAATCGACGAGCTGGGGACGGAAATGAAAAGGACGGAGAGGGAAAAACCCGATCCCGCGAGGATGCGCGAGCTTCTCGCGGAGAAGATGCATCTTGACAGCGAGCTCGCGAAAATGAACACAAGGGCGGCAGGGGCTTGAAAACGAAGAGCAGGACAACAAACCAGAGGGGACCGGCGAAGAAGAAGGAGAAGAAGGCGGTCGTCAAGACCGTGTCCAGGACCTCCCGGGCGGCGCCCGCCGCACGGGAGGGCTCCGACCTCGCGGACGACCCCGCCATCCGGAAGCTTCTCGAGTATGCCAAGGGGAAGAAGAGCGTCAGCTACGACGAGGTGAACGACTTCCTCCCCGATTCCATCGTGCACTCCGATCGCATCGAGGAAGTGATCAGCCTGCTCGAGAAGCACAACATCAAGCTCGAGGATGA
>DATKLM010000108.1:0-15998 GCA_035542415.1 Spirochaetia bacterium | reverse complement strand
TGCAGACGATGATCTTCACGGGCCGCTTCCTGCTTCTTCGCACGGCGCGGTATTACCGCGCATTTTTTCCCCGGACGCTTTCCTTGATGAGGTTCAGAGCGATGACCTCGCGCTGGATCTGGTTCGTTCCCTCGTAGATCTGCGTGATCTTGGCGTCACGCATCATCTTCTCCACCGGGTATTCCTTCATGTAGCCGTAGCCGCCGAAGACCTGAACGGCGTCCGTGGTGACCTTCATCGCCGTGTCGGAAGCGAACACCTTGGCCATGGCGGACATCCGTGACACGTCCTTGTCTCCGGCGTCGATACTGCGCGCCGCGGCGTAGGTGAGCGCCCGCGCTGCCTCCACCTGCGTGGCCATGTCGGCCAGGAGGAACTGGATGCCCTGGAAGGAGGAGATGGCCTTGCCGAACTGCTGGCGCTCGCGGGAGTAGTCCAGCGCCTTGTCCAGCGCGCCCTGGGCAATCCCGACTGCCTGCGAGGCAACGCCCGGCCGCGACTGGTCCAGCGTCCGCATGGCGACCAGGAAGCCCATGCCCTCCTTGCCCAGGATGTTCGTCCTGGGAACGCGGCAGTCCTGGAACACGAGCTCACGGGTGGCCGAGGCCCGGATCCCCATCTTGTTCTCTTTCTTGCCGAAATCAAAGCCCGGCGTCCCCTTGTCCACGAGGATGGCGGAGGAGCCGCGTACGCCGCGTGCCGGGTCCGTCAGCGCGATGACGGTGTAGATCGAAGCCTCTCCGCCGTTCGTGATCCACTGCTTCGTGCCGTTGATCACGTACGATCCGTTGTCCGCCTTTGCCGTCGTCTTGATGCCGGCGGCATCGCTGCCCGCGCCCGGCTCGGTCAGTCCGAACGCGGCGAGGATCTCCCCGGCCGCCAGGCGCGGCAGGTACTTCTTCTTCTGCTCGTCGGAGCCGAACAGGATGATGGGGATCGTCCCGAGCCCCGACGCGGCGTACGAAAGGGCGATCCCGCCGCACGCGCGCGACAGCTCCTCAACGACGAGACACATCTCGAAGATGCCCCCGCCGAGGCCGTCGTACTCGGTCGGCACGAAGACGCGGAACAGGTCGGCCTTTGCCAGCGTCTGCACGACGTCCCAGGGGAACTCGCCGGACTCATCCAGCTCCGCCGCGATGGGTGCGATCTTCTCGCGCGCGACCTGCGCGGCCAGGTCGCGGATCATCTTCTGCTCGTCAGTGAGGAAATAGTTCACGGGCGGTCTCCTCTCAAGGAATAAACATTACTGTTTCGGTATGCTTTGATTCTGCCCCAGAGAGGGATTGGCGTCAAGAGGCCGGAAAGGCCATACTGCGGATCATTATGACACTCGCAGAGCTGGATTCCTGGCTTCGTGGCGTGCTCGATCTCGCCGCTTTCGAGGCGATCGACCCCAGCCGCAACGGCCTCCAGGTGTCGAGCACCGCGGAGGCCGTGCGCAAAGTCGCCTTTGCCGTGGATGCCTCGCGGGAGACCTTCCGCCGCGCCGCCGAGTGGGGCGCCGGGATGCTGTTCGTTCACCACGGGATCATCTGGGACAGGCCCGAGCGGCTCGTCGGGACTTTGTTCGAGCGCGTGCGCCTCCTCATGGAGAAGAACCTTGCGGTGTACGCCGTGCATCTGCCGCTGGACCAGCATCCCGAGGTGGGGAACAACATCGGAATCGCCCGTCACCTGGGGCTGAAGGACGTCGCGCCGTTCGGATCGTTCAAGGGCGTGAAGATCGGGTTTCGCGGGACCCTTCCCGCGCCGGCGCACCTGGACGAGCTTCTGCGGAAGCTTCCCGGCAGGACGCTGCCCTTCGGCCCGGAGCTGATCAGGACCGTCGGCGTGATCTCCGGCGGCGCGCCGTGGGAGGTTCTGCAGGCCGTGGATGAAGGACTGGACCTGTACGTCACGGGAGAGTCGTCTCACGGAGTCTATCACCATTGCCTCGAGTCGCGCATTCATGTTATCTTTGCCGGACATTACCAGTCAGAATCCTTCGGGGTGAAAGCGCTCAGCGAAAAGCTTTCGCGGGACACCGGGCTCGAAACCGTGTATATCGACGTTCCCACGGGGTTGTAGATGCTGTTGAACGTGCAGAAGAGAGACATGAAGCCGCGCCTCGTGGCGCTCCTCCTTTCCGCGGGGATCATCCTCCTGGACCAGGCCGCCAAGCTCATCGTCGTGCTCACCGTTCCGCGCGGCCGGGCCGTCCCGGTGATTGACGACTTCTTCCGCATCATCAACGTGCAGAACCCGGCCATAGCGTTCAGCATCGGCCGGAGCCTGGCCGCCGGGACGCAGCGGACGCTGTTCGGATTCCTTCCGCTCCTGGTGCTCGTGCTGCTGTTCCTCTACTACCTGTTCACCCGGGAGAAGCTCACCGGCCTCCAGCGCTGGACTTTCGCCGCGCTCCTGGGCGGCGGGCTCGGCAACTACGTGGACCGCATCTTCCGTCCTGCCGGCGTCGTGGACTTCCTTGACTTCCGCTTCTACGGGCTTCTCGGGATGGAGAGATGGCCCACGTTTAATCTCGCGGACGCGACCGTGGTGGTTTCCGGCATCATCCTGTTCATCTCGTTCCTCGTTCCGTCACGACCCAAGGGGGATCCCTCATGAGCTCCGGCTCCAAGATGGTGCTGTTCTTCCTCTGCGCCACGGTGTTCAATCTCGCCGTCATGGCGGCCCTCATCGCGATCTTTTTCATCCTCGCCGCCCTCGTCCCCATCGATGCCCTTCGGATCGCCCTCATTTTCATCGGACTCATCGCTTCCATCGTTCTGACATTCATGATCTACGCATGGGTGATGAAGAAGGTCTCCGTGCGCCTCGAGCTGGAGAAGCACATCCCGCAGCTTTTCAAGGGGAAGAAGAGGACCTGACATGGACTTCAGGGACGTCATCTGCGGCCGGGAGAGCATTCGCAGCTACGATCCGACGCGGCCCGTGGACAAGCTGGTCCTGGAGCGGATCCTGGACGCCGGCCGCATCGCCCCCTCCGCCGCGAACAAGCAGCCGTGGCGTTTCCTCCTGATCTCCTCCCGGGACATGCTCGTGAAAGTGAAGCGCTGCTACAACCGCCCCTGGTTCCAGGATGCGCCGCACGTGCTCGTGGTGGTGGGGAAACTGGGGGATGCCTGGACCCGGCAGGACGGCTACAACTCCATCGAGACGGACGTGGCGATTGCCATGGACCACATGGTGCTCGCCGCGGAGAATGAGGGGGTCGGTACCTGCTGGATCGCCGCCTATGATCCCACGGTTCTGCGGACGGCGCTCGGGCTCGGCGCGGATGAGCGCGTGTACACGGTCACACCGCTGGGATATCCCCGGCCCGGTTTCGCCAAGAAGGGGAAAAAGGAGCGGCGCCCGCTCCCGGAGATCGTGAAATACGTGTAGTCTGGATGGCGCGCCCGCCGGCTGTCCTTCTTAGTATCCGTCCGACTTGGCGATGTTCTGGTCTTTCTTGAACAGCTCGTTGTAGACGAACCCGCGGTTTCTCAGGTTGTCCTTGATGTGCGCCGGGAACGGCATCATGCGCCAGAAGATTCCGCGAACGT
The DNA here is from genome assembly GCA_035542415.1 of Spirochaetia bacterium. Classification (GTDB taxonomy): domain Bacteria; phylum Spirochaetota; class Spirochaetia; order SZUA-6; family Fen-1364; genus Fen-1364. Next base: position 12,450 of record DATKLM010000108.1, on the reverse strand, counting down.
CCTTGTCCAGCTTCTGCATCCCCTGGCTTTCCTTGGTGATCCACAGCACGTAGTCACGGATGAAGTACTCCCGCACGTCTCCCCGAAGCTTGCGCTCGCTGAACCACTGGTAGTACTTGCCGGTAATGCCCTCTTCCATCCAGTAGTAGGCGGCCTTCTCCTTGGCCACCTGCCAGCGGAGGTCAGCCATGGCGGTGAGGACGGCGAGGGCCACGCTCTTGGTCGGGAACATGGGAATGGCAACCCGGCCCCGGCTGGTTGCGCGGTTGAACTTCTCGAAAGGCTCCCAGCAGATGCCCGTATCCCCGTAGCAGGCAATCAGGATCACGTTCGGGACGATCCTCGTGGTCTGGTTCTTGTGCGTGCGGAAAAAGAGGCTCGGATCCAGGGCTTCCACCTGCGCCATCTCCCGGATCACGTTCTCACGCGTGCCGATCTCCCGGATGTTGGGTCGCACGAACTGGGCCAGGAAAATGGGAAAGTGGTTTCCCTGCCGGCCGACGCACATCTTGGCCATCTGCCGGACGCAGCCCCACTCATCAACGACGGCCCTGCTGTCCACGAGGTTGCCCACCGTGACGCCTTCCGACTTGTGCGTGAGGGACTCCAGGTCCTTCTCGATGTTGGCCAGGTCCGCATAGGAGGTCGCGATCTGGGCATCCAGCGCGGCAATCTGGCGAAGCTGCTCCTGGATATTCGCAAGGGCCGCCTTCTGCGACGCGTTGAAGCCGGCTTTCAGGCCGCCGTACTCCTCCAGCCTCTCGTGACGGAGAAGGATTTCCACCTGCTCGCGCAGCGCATGTTCCTTTTCGTCCTGCTGGCCGACCTTTGCCCGGAGGATGGCAATCTCGCTGTCCCGCTGTCCCTTTCTCTTCTCCACCGCGTCCAGGATCTTCTGGCCGGCGTCCTTTCCCTTCTGCTTCACCTCGTCGATGGCGGACGGCCTGACCTGGCCCCGGGCGATCAGCTCCAGCCACTCGTCCACGTAGTACACGGGCTCTCCGGTGTCGTTCTTGCTGATGATCTTGGACACCAGGTCCCGCAGCTCGGGAGAAAGGAAGCCGGGAGAAAGGATGCCGTAGCGCAGGAGAAGACGCTTGGCGAGAATGAGCTCCTTGTTGGCGCGGTAGGCGACGTTTGACCCGAGGTCCCAGAAGGCCGAGATGAGCTGGGCGCGGAAGTGCGACTTCTCTTCGGGGTCCTCCGCCTTCATGTACTTGCCCAGGAGCTCGTGGACGCGGGTGCCGGTCTCCCCCTCCCCGGCGAGGACCTTCTTGTAGAAGTCCTTGTCCTGGAAGTAGGGCTTGGGCGCCTCCTCCAGCTTCGTGATGATGGGGAAAGCCTTCCGGGTGGTGTCGAGCTGCTCGGAGGGAGGCTTCTCCGCCGCGTGCTCGCTCTTCTCCTCTCCAAAGAGCGTGCGGAAATCCGGACCGCCTTCTCCCCCGCCCGGAGCGGGCTTGGGCGTCTCTATGCTGAGCAGCTCTGCAAGATCAGGGTCGAGTCCGTTCTGATCGGTAGCTTCTTTTGCCTTGTCCATCGTCGGGTCTTAGTGGAGGCGACGGGAATTGAACCCACGACCTCTTGAATGCCATTCAAGCGCTCTAGCCAACTGAGCTACGCCCCCGCGAACCCGCCCATAATATGGAGAGGGGCGGGCAGGTGTCAAGGTCTCCGTGTCAGGGTCTCCTCGGCGCGCGGCGTCAGTTCTTCTGATACCATCTCACCCAGTCCACGTCCATGCTTTCCCGGGTGAATCCGAGGGGAGGGATTGCCTCCCGTCAGCGTCCAGCCAGTGGATGGTCCCCAGGACGGCGCCGTCGTTTCCGCCGCGCATCTCCATGATGTCGATCTCGCCGCACGCGGGCCGCCGTGCCGAGGTGTAGTACTTCCCCTGGAAGCGTTCGCTCCTCGCGCTCTCGGCGTTCCCCCAGCCGGGGTTCTGAGGCGAACCATCACCCACCTCACATGTCCACGAGGAGAGGTCCAGGGACGGTCCGTCGAACTCGTCGCTCCAGACAAGGTGCCAGCCTGCTTCTCCGCGCACAGTCGGCGCGGCGCTCAATGCAGAGATTGACGCGACGACAAGGACCAGCGCACGGTTCGTGGCAGTCTTCTCATCGACGATGACCCGCGGCGCGTACGCCGTTTCGAAAGATGGCGAGGCCTGCGCCCTGCACCGGTCGGTCTCGCGTCCACCCGGGGTGGTTCTCTGGATAGAGAAACGCCTCGGGGTGCGGCATCAGCCCGAACAGGCGGCCGCTGGCATCACAGATCCCGGCGATGTGCTCAACGGACCCGTTGGGGTCGTCGGGGTAGCCCGCGCCCACGTATCGAAGGGCCACGAGTCCGCGCGCCTTCAGGCCGTCCAGGACTTCAGGAGACTTCACAACCAATTTGCCCTCCCCGTGCCGGACGGGCAGATCCATGTCGGGAAGCCCGCGCGTCCAGAGGCAGGGGCAGGCCGGCTCGAAGGACACCCTCACCCAGCGGTCCTCGAAGCGCCCGGAGTCATTGTGAATGAGCGATACTTCCTGCTCGTGCGCGCCGGACATATCCGGGAGAAACCCCATCTTCACCAGCGCCTGGAAGCCGTTGCAGACACCGATGACAAGCCCGCCCTGGTCCACAAGGCGTTCGATGGCAGGACCAAGGCTGCGCTTGAAGAGCGTGGCGAACACCTTGCCGGACCCCAGGTGATCCCCGAAGGAGAATCCGCCCGGCAAGGCGAGGATCTGGTACCGCAGAAGCATCTCGGGTTGCTCTGCCAGATCCGCGGCGTGCACGCGCTGCGCCCGGGCGCCGGCAAGCTCGAACGCAAGGGCCAGCTCCTCGTCCGCGTTGATTCCGTACCCGGTGACAACGCATGCTCTCACGCTGCCGTGTATCACGCCCATTGCCCGCCCTTCCAGGCGTCTCTGGCCTCTTCCAAAGACAGAGAGGCAACCGGGCGTTCTTTTTCCGTCACGGCGATGAGCCCATCACGTGCCACCTCGCCGATGACCGCCCACGCGGAATCCGACAGCAGTCGAGAAAGCCTCCCCCGGTTCTCGGGAGCAATGCTCACGAGAAAGCGTGACGGCGTTTCGCAGAACAGAAGGCGCGCGGGCTCGCGCCCGCAGCCGGCGGACGCTGGGACCAGCTCGAGATCCACGCGTACGCCGCAGTCTCCCCCGATGCAGCTTTCCGCCAGGGCCGCCCAGAGCCCGCCGTCCGAAAGGTCATGGCAGCTGCGCAGGATTCCGCGCCGGGCTGCTTCAAAAACGCGGCCATACACTTTCTTTGCCTCGGGCAGCCTGACGGACGGCGCCTTTCCCCGCGGCCGACCGCTGAGCTTCTCCAGGCGCGAGCCGCCCAGCTCCCCCCTCGTCTCGCCGATCAGGCAGACCAGGTCTCCGGGTGCCTTGAAATCCGTGCTCAGCGCGCGACTGACGTCTGGAATGATTCCCATCAGCGAGACGAGGAGCGTCGGACGGATGGAGATCGTGCGGCCGGCAACGCGGGCGTCGTTCTTCATCGAATCCTTGCCCGAGATGAGGGGAAGCTGGTACGCAACGCACGCTTCGGCGAGCCCGCGGCACGTTCGCACGAGCTGGCCGAGCTTCTGCGCGCCGTCCGGCGTGCCCGGCCCCTCCACGGGATCCGGCCAGCAGAAGTTGTCCAGCGCGGACATGCGCCGGGGGTCTCCTCCCAGGGCAACGTGCGCTCGAACTGCCTCGTCCACGGCGCACAGCGCCATGTCCCTGCCGTCCTGGTCCCCGTACCACGGGCAGATCCCGTGCGTCACGGTGATCCCGCGCCTGCTCCCGGCGCGCACGCGGAGGACGCCTCCATCAGACGGGGCATCCCGGCGCCGGCCTACGAAGGGCTTCACCACGGACCTTCCCTGGACCTCGTGATCGTACTGACGCACCAGGGTTTCCTTGGAGGCGACGTTCGGCTCGGAGAGCACGGCAGAAAGGTATCTCCCCAGTTCCGGCTCCGGCGGAAGACCTGTGTCCTGACGGGCTGCGGGCGTCCACTGCGCGCGAAGCTCCATGACCGGGAGGCCGTCATGGAGGAAGTCCAGGCCGATGAGGCCGACGAGCTTTTCACCGTCGTGCACTTCCACAAAACCGGTGTCCGTGAACTGACCGACAACCGAGGCTTCCACGCCGCGCCGCGCGGCAAGGGAGATGAACGCGTCCACTTTGCGCGGCGGAACGGCAAGGCTCATCCGCTCCTGGGACTCGGAGACAAGGATCTCCCACGGCGCCAGGCCCTGGTACTTCAGGGGGCACGCATCCAGGTCGATCCTTACGCCGCCGCTCAGGGATGCCATCTCTCCCAGGGAAGAGGAAAGGCCGCCGGCGCCGTTATCGGTGATGCCGCGGAAGAGTCCGAGGTCCCGAGCCTCCAGGATCATATCCACCATGCGCTTCTGCGTGATCGGGTCCCCGATCTGGACCGCGGAGGTGGGAGAGCTCTCACTCAGCGCTTCCGAGGAGAACGTTGCCCCATGGATGCCATCCTTGCCGACCCGTCCGCCGGCCATGACGGCCACGTCCCCGGGCCGCACGGCCTTCTTCCAGCCCCGGCGGCCCCGCGCCGTGCGCGCCGGAAGAACGCCGCCGGTGCCGCAGAAAACGAGCGGCTTGCCCAGGAAGGAATCGTCGAAGAGGAACGCCCCCGCCACCACGGGGATGCCGGACTGGTTGCCGCCGTCCACAATGCCGCGGTGCACGCCCTCCATCACGCGGCGGGGATGCATCAGGCCGGCGGGTACGTCCGCGGCCGGCGTCCGCGGATCCGCGAAGCACAGGACATCCGTGTTGAACAGCGGCCGCGCGGCCTGACCGGTGCCCAGGATGTCCCGGTTCACGCCGACGATGCCGGTGATCGCGCCGCCGTAGGGATCGAGCGCGGACGGGGAGTTGTGGGTTTCCACCTTGAAGCACAGGAGCGTCCTGCGGTCGAAAGCCACGACGCCGGCGTTGTCGTGGAACACGGAGCGCAGGTCCCGGCGGCGCCGGCGGATCGTCTCCGTCGTGGCCCTGATGAACGTGCGGAACAGGGACCTGATGACCTGCTCTTCTCCGCCGTTCTCACGGAAGCGGATCGTCGCATTGAAGATCTTGTGCTTGCAGTGCTCCGACCAGGTCTGGGCGATCATCTCCAGCTCGACGTCCGTCGGCGCCTCGGAGAGGCCGCGGGCCCGGCGCTCGCGCCGCACGTTCTCCCGGCCGAAATACTCCTGCACCGCCCTCATCTCCACTGTGGACAACGCAAGGAGCCGCCGCCGAGAGAGGGCCTCGAGATCGGCATCGGCAAGACCTGCGAGGTCGATGGTTTCCACGGATGGGGCCGCCGCAGCGGTGATGGACGGATACTCCGCGGGCGGACGCTTCCCGCTCTCCCACTCCGCACGCGTCAGGCAGAAGGTCGTCTGGATCAGCGGGTTGGCAAGAAACGCCGCAAGATCACCGAGGTCGAGGACTGCACCCGGGCGCGTCGTGAAAAGGTACTGCGTTCCGGTCTGGACCTGGGCGCCGGGCGGAAGCCCGCCCGGCAGGATCAGCCGCAGGGCCTCCAGCGCCGTGATGGCTACGGGGTCCGTCACCCCCGGCTTCACGGTGACTTCGACAAGGCAGTCCCAGCCGGGACTCTCTGCCTCCGCGCTGGCTGCCCCACTCATCGAGACGACCTGGGAGACCTCGTCCGCGAAGACCTCGCGGGCGGTCTCCGGGCCAAGGCCGGGCACGCCGCGGACGACGAACACGTCGACGATGGCAACATGGGAGATGGAGCCCGACAGGGCTCGCTGCAGGGACGGAAGGAGCCGGCGGGCGCGGCCATCGGGGAAACCGGCGCGGGAGGAGACCTCCAGACGGCGGACGGCCCCGCTCATGAAGCCCGGCCGGCCTTCGGATCCAGGGACATGGCCAGGAGGCACATGTCGTCCTGCGGAGGAGAATCGCCCAGAAAGCTCCGCACGGAGGTCACCACGGACTCCACGTCAAGACCCCGGCCGGCCCGGGCGGCGCGGACCGCCTCTTCCATCACCCGCTCGATGCCGTAGACCTCGGTGCCGCGCCGCGCCTCCACGACGCCGTCGCTGAGAAAGAGAAACGTCTCCCCGGGGGAGAACACGAAGGAGTGCGTGCTGTATTCGTGCTCGCTTACGTGGCCAATGGGATAGTCGGAGATATCGAACAGCTCAGAGGCTCGATCGTTGGAAACCACGAGGGGAGGCACGTGGGTCCCGGCGGAGGAGTACTCGAAGGAGAGCTTCTCCAGGTCCAGGACGCCGAGGAACAGCGTCAGGTAGATCTCGGGGTTGCCCATGCTGATCTCATCCATGAAGCTGTGGTTGATCGCGGTGAGAACGGCGCCGGGCGGCTTGATGACGTAGCGGCCGCCCACGAGCATGCGCTTGACCGACGTCTCGATGAGCTTCTTCACGTAGCTCATCACCATGGCGGCATAGATCCCGTGCCCGCAGACGTCTCCGCCGTAGATGGCAAGGTGAGACTCGTCCACGGCGAACACGCCGGTGATGTCGCCGCCCAGCTCCTCACAGGGCACGTAGTCCGTGGTGACGGTGACCCCGGGGAAGCTCTTGCACTTCTCGGGGAGAAGGTTCCGCTGGATGCTCTGCGCCAGGACGAGCTCCCGGCGGAGGCGCTCCCCCATGGACTCCAGCTCCCGGGTTCTCTGGCGCACCGTCTCCTCCAGCACCTGCTTTTCCGCGCGCAGCGCGGAGAGAAAGCGCAGGTTCAGTTCGTCGAGCTGCAGAACGATGTTGGAAAGAATGTTACGGGCGATGGGCGGGTAGTCCGAGAGGAGACGGGTGAAATCCTCCTTGCCCAGGGAGCACGTCTTCACCCTGCTCTCCGCGACGACGCTGGCCGAGTGCTGCGTGGCCCGGCGGATGATCCCCAGCTCTCCGAAGAAGTCACCCTCGGTCAGCTCCGCAATGACGACGTCATCCGCCTCAGCCATGCGCTTTCGCACCGTGGCGCGGCCCTCCATGAGGAGGTAGACCCGCGACGGCGGCATGGACTGACGGACGATCACCACCCCTTCCGCGAAGCTCTCCTGGCGCACGAGGGGCTGGATCAAGCTCACCTGCTCCGCCGTCAGGCCGGCGAAGAGCTTGCTCTGCGCAAGGGAATGGCTGAGTCGTTCCATGCTCGCGGCCAGAATCGCTCGGGGCGCGGCGGGGTGTCAAGAGCGGGGCGGTGAGCTGGCCGTCCTCCTCGGGCCATCACGTCTTCCGGATATCGGGCTTCGCCCGATTTGCCTTTGCGTTGACGCCGCGGCCGGCGCCGCGTATCTTCTTTCTGATGGCCGACATACTCGTATTCGGGGCTCATCCCGACGACGCGGAGTTCGGGATGGGTGCGAGCCTCGTCAAGTTCGTGCGCGGCGGCGCCTCCGTGGTGGTGTGCGTCCTGACGCGCGGAGAGGCAGGAACCTTCGGGACGGGCGAGCAGCGCGAGCGCGAGATGCGCGCGGCCGCGGCGAAGCTCGGCGGGGGAATCGAGATCCTCTCCTTCCACGACTGCCAGATCTTCGACACCTATGAGGCCCGGGTCAGGCTCGCCGAGGTCGTGCGGGCGCACCGCCCGAAAATCGTCTTCGCTCCCTATCACACGAACCCCAGCTTCCACAAGGACGGCGCCGCTCATCCCGATCACACGGCCACCGGCACCATCGTCCGCTCCGCGCTGCGTTACGCGAGATTCTCCGGCCTCAAGGACGTGAGGGGAGAACCGTGGAACGCGGACCACCTCCTGTACTACATGGTGCCGCGCTCCCGCACGCCGACGGTCCTGAACGACGTGTCGGATTACATGCAGGAGTGGGAATCCATTGCGCGGTGCCACGAATCGCAGATGAGCCTGCGAGACGGGCGGGTTCTGGAAGCGCTGCGAAAGTTCCGGGAGTCCTGGGGAGTCATGCTCGGCGTCGCGTACGCGGAGGGCTTCATCGTTGAAGACCCGATCGTGTTCGACCTGGAGAGCTTCCTGCGGTCGTCCAGCCAGCCGGGGGCAGTCCCCGCTGCTGCCCAGGAGAACGGAAACTAGAACAGACTCTTCAGGACGAGGATCCCGGCGTCCGCCACGTCGGTGAACTGCGTCTTCTCCCAGGGGATTACGAAGAATCCGGAGGCCTTCACGATGTCCGTGTAGCGGAATCCCGCCGGAAGCGGGGGCAGAGACGCGAGCACTGCGTCTCCCGAAGCGGGCTTGCGCAGCACCTTCCCCTCTGGAAGCAGGGCGTAGGTGTCCCCGAGCTCCTCAAACACCGGCACGACGAGAATGGAGTCAGCAAGCGGATCGGAGCGGAAGTACCGCCGGAGAGGGACCTCGCGTGAGCGCACCCTGAAGTGCAGCGCTGTCTGCGGAGAAAGCTCGGGCAGGCGCGCGCGGCAGGCCTGGAAAAAGCCAGCCAGGGACGCGGGCACGCCGGGCCCGGAGAGAGCCGGGGAGCCCAGGGCGGCGATGTAGGCGTCCCGCGTGCTCGCTGCTTCCACCTGCAGATCCGATCGGAAGCGCGTATAGACGAACTTCGTTTCCGAGGAGTCGGTGTACTTCCACTCGAAGTCGAACTCGCTCTCCGAGAGAGGGGCGAAGCCCACCGCTTCCCAGGATGGGTTCTTTCTCTGGAACGGAGGAATGAGGAAGCTGAAATCTCTCTGTCCCGGCAGGAATGAAACCAGACAGATCCCGCGCAGAAGAAGCGCATCCGGCTTCACGTCGTTGAGAAGCGCATTGTAGTACAGGTGGACGGCGAGGTCCCCGCGCCGGGGGATCAGGGTCGTGATGGTGCGGTGGGCGAAGATGGGCAGATCGTAGTGGTAGGTGAACGTGGGGGCGCCTGCGGAATCGAACCCGATGGCGGCGATACCCGCTCCGTTCACCGCGCAGTACAGGGTGTCGTCCAGAAAGGCCAGATCCGTGACCCGCGCCTGGACGGTCCACGGAAGGAAAACCATCCCGGCAGTCCTGCCCGGCCCGCTCACCGGCTGGAAGACCGAGGAGGCGAGCTGATACCACGACGCACCGGCCGCCGGGGCGCCGGCAGGAGCACGCGTTCCGCACGCCGCGAGGGCAAGAGCCAGCACCGCGGCAAGCGCAGCCGCGGCAAGCGCGGCCGCCGCCGTGCCCGCTTTCGAGGCCTCTAGTACGCCCGGCCGAAGACCGCCAGGTGCTTCGAGCTTTTCCCGCAGATGACGCACGAGCTGCCTTTCGCCCCGCCTGCCGGCCCGGCGGCCTCCAATGGAATCAGGCGGATGGTTGCCTTTGTCTCTTCCTTGATCTTGGCCTCGCAGGCGGGGTCTCCGCACCAGCCCGCCTCGATGAAGCCGCCCGGCTCGTCGAGGAACTTGCGGAACTCTTCGTAGCTCCCCACGCGGAAGGTATGTGCGGCGCGGAAGTCCAGCGCGCGCTTGTGAAGGGACTTCTGGATGTCGTCCAGGAGCGCCCGCAGCCGAGCAGTAATCTCCGCAACGGGGATGAACGTCTTCTCTCCGGTGTCCCGGCGCGCCGCGACGCATTGTCCCTTCTCCATGTCGCGCGGACCGATCTCCACGCGGACGGGGATGCCCTGCATCTCGTACTCGGAGAACTTCCACCCCGGCGTGTTCTGGTCGTCTTCGTCCAGGTGCACGCGGAAGCCGGGCTTGAGCTCGTCACGCAGCTTGCGCGCGAACGCGAGGACCGCGTCCTTCGTCTCGTTCTTGAAGATCGGGACGATCACGACTTCGATGGGCGCAAGGCGCGGCGGGAGGACGAGCCCCTTGTCGTCGGAGTGCGTCATGATGATGGCGCCGATGAGGCGCGTGGAGGCTCCCCAGGAGGTGGCCCACACGTGGTCCAGCGTCTTCTCCCGGGTCTGGAACGTCACGTCGAACGCCTTTGCGAAGTTCTGGCCCAGGTTGTGTGACGTTCCCGCCTGGAGGGACTTGGCGTCCTGCATCAGCGCCTCGATGCAGTACGTGCGCACCGCCCCGGCGAACTTCTCCGCGTCCGACTTGACGCCGTAAAGGACGGGCATGGCCATGTACTCCTCGGCGAAGCGCCGGTAGACGTCGAGCATCCGCAGCGTCTCCTCCTCCGCCTCCTGGGCCGTGGCGTGGGCGGTGTGTCCCTCCTGCCAGAGGAACTCGCTCGTGCGCAGGAACAGGCGGGTGCGCTTCTCCCAGCGGACGACGCTGCACCACTGGTTGATGAGAAGGGGCAGGTCCCGGTAGGACTGGACCCACTTCTTGTACATGCTCCAGATGATGGTCTCCGAGGTGGGACGGATCACGAGGGGCTCTTCCAGCTTCTCTCCGCCGGCGTGCGTGACCACGGCAAGCTCGGGAGAGAAGCCCTCCACGTGCTCCGCTTCCCTGCGGATGAAGCTCTCCGGGATGAGGAGCGGGAAGTACGCGTTGACGTGGCCCGTCTCCTTGAACATCCCGTCCAGCCCCTGCTGGATCATCTCCCACAGCGCGTACCCGCGGGGCCGGACCACCATGCAGCCCTTTACGGGCGCGTAGTCAGCGAGCTTCGCTTTGATCACGACATCGATATACCACTGGGAATAGTCCGTGGCTCGCGGGGTTATCTTCTCAGCCATTCTTCCGGCGCTCTCCTTGGATTGCGCGGATTCTACGGTCCGGGGGCACCGAGGTCAAGGCAAGTGAGAAAAAGACGGCGGGGCGGGAAAGCCGACTGACTAGTTGATCCCCACCGTCTCGATCATATAGCGGATGTTGTTCCCCCTCGTGTCCTGCTCCTCCTTCTGCACGAGGAAGACCAGGGAGGCGTTGTCAGGCGCAAGGAAGATCTCCTTGATGTGGTACGCCTTGACGCCGGGCCGCCGGTAGGAGGGGTCACCCGCCTTGTACGTGTGCGAGGCTCCATCCTTCTCGATGACAGTCACGGAGACTCCGTAGGAGGCCCCGCTCTCCCCCGAGGGGGGGCTCTGGGAGAGAACGACGCTGTAGCTGCGGTTCGTTTCGAAGTCGCGGAAGTCGATGCTGTCCGGCGCGGGAGCGCCATCAACGAGGATGTACAGGAGCCTCCCGGTTGCCATGTGGCGGATGTTGTAGCGGACCTTCTGGGCGCGCGACTCGGCAACCGCTTCGAACAGCGCGCCGATGGCGTCGCTTCCCGCGTCTGCTTCGCGGGGGGAGGAGACCTTGCGCGTCCCCTGCGGCACGAACGTGTTCGCCTTCACGTCCACGATGTAGGTCTCCGCCCACGGCGCGGAGGTCTTCTCCTGGATCCCGTACTGTCCGAACATGAAAAACCGCGAATCCGGGGAGAAACCGAGATTGATGAAGCGCGCGACGTCCCCCGCCGACGCGGTGAACGCCACGAGGACGATCAGGATCCCGAGGGGAACGAGCCGTCTAGCCATAGGTTCTCCTATAAACAGTATCGAACGGGATGGACTTTTCTATAAAAGAATTTGGCTGGCGTTCTCTCAGCGGACCGTGGCGCCCAGGTGCGGGGCGAGGTCTTTCAATCTCCCGAGGAGGTCCTCAAAGTGGGCATAGTTCAGGCTCTGCTTCCCGTCCGACTTCGCCTCAACGGGGTTGGGGTGGATCTCGATGATGATCCCGTCCGCCCCCGCCGCGAGGGCCGCCATGGACGCGGAGGGCACGTAGTGCCAGTCACCCATGGCGTGGCTGGGGTCCACCAGGATGGGCAGGTGGCTCAGGCGCTTGATGGCGGGGACCGCGCCGATGTCCAGCGTGTTGCGGGTCTCCGTCTCGAACGTGCGGATCCCCCGCTCGCAGAGAATCACGTGCGGGTTTCCGCCCTTCATGATGTATTCCGCGGAGAGGAGCAGCTCCTCGATCGTGCCCATCATGCTTCTCTTCAACAGCACCGGGATACGCGTCTCCCCGAGCGCCTTGAGGAGCGCGAAGTTCTGCATGTTGCGCGCGCCCACCTGGAAGACGCCGGTGTATCGTCCAACCAGCTCGACGTCGTGCTCGGAAAGGATCTCGGTCACCACGGTGAGCCCGTGGCGGCGGGCCGCGGAGCACAGGATCTCCAGCCCCTGCTCTCCCAGTCCCTGGAAGGAATACGGCGATGAGCGCGGCTTGAACGCGCCTCCCCGCAGGAGCTTCAGACCGAGCCCGGCTACGAACGCCGCCGCGGACTCAAGCTGCGCCTCGTCCTCTACCGAGCACGGCCCGGCAATCACGACAAACGACCCTTCCCCGACGGGGACGCCCCCAACGTCCACCACCGTCGGGTCCGGGTGGAACTCCCTCGAGGCAAGCTTGTAGGGTTTCAGGACCCGCAGCACGCTCTCCACGCCCGGGAGCTGGTCGAACTCGGATTCCTCGATGGAACGATCGTCCCCCGTGACCCCGCAGATCGTCTTCACCGTTCCGCGGCTGAGATGCGGGGTGTAGCCCAGAGATTGAATCTTGGCCAGGGCGCTCTGGATCTGCGCCTCCGTGGC
>DATKLM010000107.1:0-23269 GCA_035542415.1 Spirochaetia bacterium | reverse complement strand
CGCTGCCGATCGTCTTTCTGTTCATCCTCTACAACATGCCATCGGGGCTCGTCCTGTACTGGACGATCCAGAACGTCCTCTCGATATTCCAGCAGCTCTATATCAACTCGCTGAAAAAGAAGAGGGACGAACTGGCCGCTGCCTCCGCGGTCGTCAGGCCGGGTCCGAAGCCCGGCATGAAGATCAAGAGATGACGGCACGGCGCCTCCCCGGCGGACGCGCCCCCGGCGCGACGACGGAGTCCACAGCACGAAGGAGACTGCCATGGTGGTGAAGGAGTTCGAAGGGAAAAACGAAAAGGAGGCCATTGACAGGGCCATCGAAGAGCTCGGCCTCGACAGGAACGAAATCGATTTCGAAATCGTGGAGGCCAAGCGCCCCGGCATCCTCTTTCGCGGCGGGAAGGTGAAGATCCGGGTGCACATGACCGAGGAAACGGAAGAGGACGAGGACGACGAGCAGCACGGCGGCAGCCAGCCGCGGGAAGGCCCGTCGCTCCCTTCGGGCGAGTTCGAGGAGAAAGTCATCGATTTTACCCGGGGCCTTCTTTCGCGCATGGGATTCCCCGCCGAGGTGACGGTACGCTTCCGCGAAGACCGCCGCCTGGGCCTGGACATCGAAAGCGACGGCTCGGGGATCCTCATCGGCAAGCAGGGCAAGACCCTCGAAGCGCTTCAGTTCATCGTCAACCTGGCCGCCGGCCGCATCGGAGGGGACTCCACGCGGATCATTCTGGACACGCAGGACTACCGCAGCAGGCGCGAACGCAGCCTCATCAGGATGGCGAACCACGTCGCCGATCAGGTGAGAAAGGGCCGTGACTCCCAGCTCCTGGAACCGCTCAATCCGTTCGAGCGGCGCCTGATCCACACCGCGCTCGCCCGCTATGGAGACATCGAGACCATCAGTGAAGGAGACGGCCTCTTCAAGCGGATCCGCGTCATCTGGCGCGGGGACCGGGACGCACGGGAGTAGGACCAATGCCGATCTACGAATACGAGTGCAAGGAGTGCAGGACGTCGTTTGAGCTTCTCATGCGCTCTGATACGCGGGTTGCCTGCCCGGCCTGCGACAGCGAGAAGGTGCTGAGGAAGCTCAGCGTGTTCTCCGCCCACGTCGGGCACAGCCACGATGCCGTTCCGGCCTGCCATACCGGCCAGTGCGGATGCGACCTGGGCAGGTGCGGCTCCGGGATGTGCGGGGTGGAATAGCGCCTCGCCCGGAGCTCGTCGTGACGGCTCGCGCCGCCGGCGAAGCCTGAAGGAGCGGCAGGAGAAGCCCTGTTGTCAGGAGGAAGCCGGCGAGATGATTGACGGCGAGCTGCAGCTCGATGCCGTCACGTGTCTCCGCGCGGGAAAAAAGAAAAGTGCCCGCGTTGTTGAGAAGCGCGTCCACCCGGTCAAGCGGCCGGCGATCCGCCGCGCGAGGGACCGGATCTCCTCCTGAGACGAGAGGTCCGCGGTCTCGAAATCCACCCGCGTGCTTCCCGTCGATTCCCTCAGGGCCTCCCGCGCCTCCCGGCATCGGGCAGGGTCCCGGCCCACTCCGAGCACCCTCCATCCCTGCGCGGCCAGGAGCCGCGCAGCTTCGAGCCCGATGCCCGAGCTCGCTCCCGTGACCACGGCGATCCGCTCCGCGGACATGGCGCCCTCCTCTGTTTGTATTGACGGCAGGCACCGGCCGATCCCTTCAGTCCTCCGCACGTGAAGGGGATGCAGCCGCCGGCGCGTCCAATTCTTTGACAGGGGCGTCTTCGCGTGATACTCGTGAAATGGTGAGCGGGAACGCCGCGGCAGCGCGGCTCAAGGAGAGGGACGACGCGAGCCCATGACTGATGAGCAGATCATTGGCCGCGTACGCGGCGGAGAGACTCGGCTGTTCGAGGAGCTGGTGCGTCGATACCAGGGCCAGGTCTACGGAATGGCAGCGCGCCTGGTGGGCGGCCGCGGGGATGCCGAGGACGTCGCCCAGGAGGCGTTTCTCAAGGCATTCCGCGGGCTGGAGGGCTTCAAGGGGGATGCGAAGTTTTCGACGTGGCTGTATCGGATCACCTGGAACGTGTGCACGGACTGGCTGCGCAGGAACCGGAAGCCGGGCCGGCGGTCGTCGTCCATCGACGAAACGCCGGAGGTGGCCGATTCCCGGGTGGATGTCGCGGGGAGCCTCGTCGAAAGCGAGCGGAGGGAGGAGATACGACGGGCCCTCGATGGGCTGCCGGACAAGTACCGCTCGGTGGTGACGCTGATGTATTTCCAGAAGATGTCTTATGACCAGATCAGCGCCGTTCTCGGGCTTCCGCTCAAGACGATCGAGACGAGGCTCTATCGGGCACGGCGGATGCTCCGTGAGGCGCTTTCGACGATGGACGAAAGGAGCAGGGGATGAGATGCGCTCGAGTCGATTCCCTTCTCGACAGGTACGTGGATGGGACCCTGAACAGGGCCGCTGCTTCAGCCGTTTCGAAACACCTGGAGTCCTGCCCGCGCTGCCCCGGGCGGCTGGCCGTTGCCCGGCGCCTTGCCGCCGCGCTCGCGTCCGGGCAGGAGGCGGCAGCGCCGCCGGGCTTCGCCCGCCGGGTGATGGACGAGGTGTACCGGCAGGCGCTCCGCGGGACCCCTGTCTCCACAGCTGACCAGGGGATGGAACGGGACGCTCGGGAAAGGGAAGGCCGCCGGGCGGGGTTCTACCGTCGTCTGGGCTACACCTTCATGGTGAGCGCCGGGATTCTCGCCGTCAGCCTGCTCATTCCTCATGCTTCGTATCTCACGCTGATTCGAGGCCAGCACCCCGGTCTGGAGCCGGCGACGGGTTCCTCGGTCGTTCAGAATGTCCTTGTCGGAGCCGGCCGCATTGTCCGGGGAACCCTCGGGGAGGGCGGCTCTGCCTCGGAAATCCATGAAGGAGGCGCGAGATGACGTGCAGCAATCACAGGACGATCGAATCGGTAACGACATGCGCGGCCTGCGGCAAGCCGTTCTGCGCCGAGTGCGTGGTTGAGCTGGAGGGCCGCAGCTGGTGCCGTTCGTGCCTTTCGCGGATGGTGAAAGGCAGCGGCGCGCTGCCCGGCCGATCCGGCTGGAGAAAGCTTGTGGCGGCGCTGCTCAGCCTCATTCCCGGGGCAGGGCACATGTTCCTCGGATTGATCGGCAAAGGCTTTGCGCTGATGAGCCTCCTCATCGTTTCAATCTTCCTGATCATCCTCTATTCCGATGCAACGGGCATGTACTGGATCACCGCCTATCTCGTGCCGACGCTCTGCCTCTTGTGGGTGTGCTACGCGGTCTTCGACGCAATGGCCATTGCGGATGCGCGGGCAGCGGGAAAGACGCTGGAAAGCACAGATGACGACACCATGAAGGCGGTCTGGGAACGCGTCCTGCTCAACCGCGTCACGGGAGGCTGGATTCTCCTGGTCGCCGGGGTCGTGGGCGTTCTGCGCTGGTTCTCGGAGCCCGTGAGCCGGCTGACCTCCGAGGTGATGAATCTCTCGATTCCCCTCACCGGCCTGGTCATCCCCGTGATTCTTCTCGTCATCGGTATCCTCCTGCTCAAAAAAAGCCGAAAGAAATAGTAAGAGGGCCGATGGACAAGACCGGCACCGCGGTCTGGGATCGAATCGATATCTCCACGAAGCAATGCGTTGCCTGGCGGTTTCCCGCGCGCAGCATCTGGGTCGAGCGGATGGAAAACGAGTGGCACGTGCTTTCACTGTCCCCCGAGAAATGGCGGGGCGGGGTGCGCCGGGAGCCGGTGAGCCGCGCCCAGAAGCCCACCTCTTCGCAGTGGCGGCATTACCTGCACAAGCAATCCGGACCGGTCCAGCCCATTCCCGTTCTGCCGGACAAGCCCGTTGTGGTGCGCCCGGACCGGGCGCTCACGCTTCTGCCGGGGCAGGAGGCGCTCTTCTTCCTGGAGATCCCTGTCTGGTTCCGCCTCTGCACCACGGTGCCGCGGCACCTTCGGATCTTCGAGGAACCCATTGCGATTCTCAGCAAGACATGGTTCGGCGACCCGATCACCGGGGAGCTGTGTTACGGCCTTGCCACCAGGCTCCACCAGGGGATCGACTCCGTGGAACCCACCTCGTTCAACGCGGTGTGCCCGCTTTCCATTGCCAACGATTCGGACAGCGACCTTGCGTTTGAGAAGATCTGCCTTCACGTGGAGAACCTCAACGTGTTCCGCGCGGCCAAGCGGCTGTGGGCAAACAAGCTCAACGTGGTCTTCCGGGGACCCGACCAGGCGACGCAGATCGAGATCGACCGCGATGCGCCGCGGTTCGAGAAAGGGCTTTCCCTGTTCGGGCCGGCGCGCCAGCCTTCCGCGGGCTGGAACATCAGGAGGACATTCGGGATGCTGAAGTCCTTCACGGACTTCTGAGGGAGGCCGTCCATGTTCTTCCAGCAGGTATCCGCCTGGCTGCATTCCCTCTCACCCGACGTGCTGTCCCGCGCCCTGCGGATTGTCCTGACCCTCGTCATCGGGCTGTTCCTCGTGCGGGTCCTCGCGGTGGTAGTGCAGCGCTACATCATGCGCAAGTCCACGCCGCAGCGCCAGATGATTGCCCGCAAGGCCATCGGCTACAGCGGCTTCGTCCTCGTGCTCGTTGCGGTTCTCGGCGAGCTCGGCGTGAAGCTCACCGCGCTGCTCGGGGCGGCGGGGATCGTGGGAATCGCCGTCGGCATCGCCTCCCAGACCAGCGTGTCCAACATCATCGGCGGGCTCTTTCTGATTTCGGAAAAACCCTTCGGTATCGGTGACGTCATCCGCACGGGGACGACCACGGGGATCATCCAGTCCATCGATCTTCTGTCCATCAAGATCCGCACGTTCGATAACCTGTTCGTCCGCATTCCCAATGAGAAGATCATCAGCTCAGAGGTGGTCAACCTCACGCGTTTTCCCATCCGCCGCATGGATCTGCTGTTCCAGATCGCGTACGGCGAGGATCTCTCGGGCGTGCAGGACCTGCTGGAGCACATTGCCCGCGGCAATCCCTGGAGCCTGGACGAGCCTAACCCGGTCATCGTTTTCAACGACTTCAAGGAGAACGGGATCGAGGTGCTGTTCGGGCTCTGGTTCTCCCAGCCGGATTTCGTGGAGTTGAAGAACTCCATCATGAAAGACATTACGACGCGCTTTGCCGCCGCGGGGATCAGCTTTGCGTCCCCCCACCGGACAATCAGGATCGTGGAGGGCTCTATCTCCTGATGATCTGCTCGCGCCGCGGACCCACGGAGATCCACCGGATGGGCGCCCGGATCCTCTCCTCGATGAAAAGCACGTACTCACGCGCCCGGGCGGGCAGCTCATCGAAGGAGCGGACGCTTCCGATGTCCGTCTTCCAGCCGGGAAGCTCCTGGAGGACCGGCTCTGCGGAGTCCAGGAGACGGGACACCGGGAACCTCGTGGTTGTCTCCCCGGCGATGCGATAGGCCGTGCAGACGGGAATGGAATCCCGGTAGCCCAGCACGTCGAGATTCGTGATGGCTACCTCCGTGGCTCCCTGGACGCGGCATCCATAGGTCGTTGCCGGACAGTCGAACCAGCCGACCCGCCGGGGACGGCCGGTTGTAGCCCCGTACTCGCCGGCGCTCCCGCCGCGCTTCCGCAGCGTCTCCTCCTCCTCTCCGGAAAGCTCGGTGACGAACGGCCCCGCGCCGACGCAGCTCGAGTAGGCTTTCGTGACGGCCACGACCCGCGAGATTGACCACGGAGGGACCCCGGCCCCCACGGCCGCGAACCCGGCGAGCGGGGACGAGGATGTGGGGTAGGGATAGATCCCGTGATCGGGATCCCGCAGCGTCCCCAGCTGTCCTTCCACGAGGATCGTCTTTCCCGCCTCCACGGCGTCCATGAGCAGCGTCGTGGTGTCCGTGATGAACGGAGCAATCCGGTCGCGCAGCTGCCCCAGCTGCCCGGCGAGCTCATCCACGGACAGCGGCGGTCTCCTGTACAGCTTTTCCAGGAGCACGTTGCGCGCGACGAGGGCCTTCGTGAGCCGCGACTTCATGATGGCGCTGTCGAACAACTCGTTCACCTGGAGGCCGATCTTCAGGCACTTGTCCGCATAGAAGGGCGCGATTCCCGACTTGGTCGAGCCGAAGCTCTCCTTGCCGAGCCGCTCTTCCTCCAGGGAGTCGAAGAGGACGTGATACGGGAGAAGCACCTGCGCGCGCTCGGAGATGCGGACATCGGGGCGCGGGACTCCCTGCTCGACCAGGGAGTCGATCTCCTTGAGGAACGCCGGGATGTTGAGCGCAACCCCAGGGCCCAGGACGTTGATGATGTTCGAATAGAAGACTCCCGAGGGGAGGAGATGGAGGGCGAACTTGCCGTACTCGTTGATGATTGTGTGGCCGGCGTTGTTGCCCCCCTGGTAGCGGACCACGAAGCTCGCCTCACGGGCGAGGTAGTCGGTGATCTTCCCCTTTCCCTCGTCGCCCCAGTTGGCCCCCACAACGGCGGTCACCGGCATGCTGTCCTCCTTGGGCGCTTCTGCGCCTTCCCGCGCGCTCTGGCGCCGCGACATGGTACACGAACATCGGGCAGATTGAAAGGTTGCTCGCTGGCATCATTGCGGCGCGGCCGAGCCCGCGGAAGCTGGGGCCGGGGCCGGCTGCGCGCCTGCGGCAGGTTGCGGGCCCGGGGCCGCCTGGTCCGCCGGCGGCGGAGACGGCGGCTGCGGCGGGGGCGCCGGCGGGGCGTGCATTGCATCCAGTGCTGCCTGGACCTGCGGCAGGAACAGCGATCCGGGGTAGTCCTTCAGCGCGGAGGTCAGAAAAGCCTCCTTCTGCCGCGCGCTCGTGGAGACCGCCGCGAGCTTCAGGAGGATGGCGGTCTGAACGTCGTCCGGCCGGGCGGAGACTCCCTCGTTTCGCAGCCAGACGCCGCGATAGAGATCCTGCGTGCCGGGATCGTAGCCGGTGATCCGGATGAAGGGCATGCCCGCGGAGTCGGCATGGATGACGAGCACCGTCATGCGCGGGATGATCGCCGTCGTCGCCGCCGTGTTCCGCGGTACGCTGTAGATGACCGCACCGTCCGACGTGACGACAGCGAGGATGGATCGGGACACCACGAGATCAGACCGGACCCACCCTTCGGCGCCGCTGTCCCGGCGCACCGGCACGACCTCCCGCTCCCGGCCGGCCAGCATGACTCGACGGCTCTGACCGAGGAGGGTGAGCTTCTCCCCGATCTGAACCGTGCCCTTTTGAACAGGAGTGTCCCCGGAAAGGAGCCAGAAAGGAAGATCATCGATGACCGCGAAGGCGCTGTGATCGTCAGCAACCGCTGCCTGGAGAGCCGGCGGGGCAGGTTTCTTCTGGCAGGACAGGAGGAGAAGGGCAGAGGCGGCAATCCCCATGACCGCGAGGGCGCGTCCCATGATTCACCTCCGGCGTCGGGGGAACGCTACGTCCGACGGCGCGCGGTTGTCAAGGAAACAGCGCGGGGCGGGCGGATCCGTCTGCCCTGCGAGCGGCTCAGCGCGCGGCCGGGGAAAGGGAGGCGAGCAGCCTCTCCGCGGCCTCGCTGAACGAGACGGCCGTGGAGCGGTAGTCGAAGCCCACGATGATGCTCAGCCCGCTGTACAGGGCTTCATGGAGAAACGCCGTGAGAAGGGTCAGATATGCGCGGCTGTTGATCCGGGAGCTCTTGTCCCGCAGGAGCAGGTTGGGAAGCTCGAAGGCATCCCCGATGGTGACGAGCTGCCGCGTCAGGATCAGGAGAAGGGTTTTCAGCACCTTCAGGTACCGGGCCCGGTAGGCCGGGTCGCCCTCTACAATCGTACGGATCTGGCGGAAGCGGTCCCGGACCATGCGCCCCTGTCTGTTTTTCCTTCGGGGAACGAGCGCGCGAAGCATTCTCAGGATCGTCGGGGACTGGAAGAGCTTGTACAGGGAGAAGTGGAACAGGAGCAGCACCCCATGGCTGCGCACGACGGCGTGTCGGCTCGCGGCATCGTTCAGGCTGACGAGGAGCCGTCCCAGCTCGCGGTCCACGGCCTTGTCCTGGGCCAGCGGCAGACCGGAGGAGAACTTGCGCCGGGATTCCTCCATGCGCCGGATCGTGGTTTCCAGCAGGTCCTCGAGCCTGACGATGTCCTTCAGCAGGGCGCTCCTCGCCAGGCGCTTGAGGAACCCGGCGATGGAGCCGCGTTCCTTCTGGTTGAACACCGGGGCGCGCGGGGAGGACGCGGGGTCCTGGCCCGAGACGACCTGGATGATCGTGCGCAGATAGTCGCTCAGATCGTTGACGTATTCTCCCGGCTCCCCGATCACCGGGTGCCGCTGGATGTAGGAGGCAACGACGCTGCGGGCCCCCCGAGGAACATCCAGCTTCTGCGCGGCCTTGGCGACGAGCCGGCCGTGCACATGAGACAGGCTGTCCCTCATGGATTTCAGCGCATGCAGTGTGGGGCTCGGCTCTCCCTGCAGCAGGTCCAGGGCGGGATCTTCCGGTACGAAGGCAAAGTCCTGCATGAGGGACATCTCGGCGTCCGTCAGCCGGTCCTCCTCGACGACCAGCCGGTTGTAGTTGCCGGCGACATTGCGAGGGTGAAAGCCTTCCTTGACGCTCGCGGAGAACCGGTTGTGCCACAACAGGATCGCCGTGCCGGGATACAGCTTCTGAACCTGCTTCGCGTACGCCCCGGCGGAGGCGTGGGCCGTCGGTTCCGGGTTAGTCACCAGGACGAGCCGCTTCATGAACGGAACGTAGGCGAGGTTATCCTCGTATCCCATGCCCGCCGGCATGTCGAACAGGAGCACGTCGTAGCGGCGGTTCAGCTCCGCCAGGTGAAGCCGGTACAGCCTGTCCATCATGCTTCGCGCTTCCGCTGCTGCCAGCTTCTGAAAGGGAAACAGGATTTCCAGGCCCTTGAAGACCGGCATCACCTGTTCCCCGAACTCAGCCGGTCCGGCGGCGGGCGCGCGGCCGCTGTCCTCCAGGGCTTCCTCGGATTCGTGGAGGTCGAGGAGTGAAGCGACGTCCGAGAGCGGGTCGAGGTCCACCAGACCGACGCGAAGGCCCTTGCGGGCATACCATACGGCAAGGTTGCTGGCGGTGATCGTCTTGCCCACGCCGCCTTTTCCCGAGCTGACCGCAATGGACTTGTCGATGACCTGGCGGAGGAGGTCCGGGTTGGAGCTCGCCAGGATGGTCCTCACGAGCTGTTCCGTCGAGCCGCCCTCGGTTCCCCGATCTTCACGTCCCTGTTCCGGCATACCCGCTCCTGGGTTCCCAGTATACCTGATCGGCGGAAGGCAGGCGAGACTTTCGCGTGCCGCCGGTCAACACGGGAGAATGCCCGCTGCGCCCCGGCAGCACCGCCGGCGGCGAAACGTGCTACACTCGCCGGGATGCCGCCAACGATCGCCCTTCTGACGGACTTCGGCTGTCGCGACGTCTTCGTGGGAGTGATGAAGGGCGTCATTCTGCGCGCAGCCCCCCAGGCACGACTTATCGATCTGACCCACGAGATCCCGGCCGGCGACGTCCGCGACGCCGCGTTCAGGCTCTGGCAGGCTGCGCCCTTCATGCCGCCGGGAACGATCCTGCTTGCCGTCGTGGATCCGGGAGTTGGGAGCTCCCGAAAGCCAGTGGCGGTTTCCGTCGGGCCGTTCACCTGCGTTGGCCCGGACAATGGCGTGTTTTCCTATCTTCTTGCAGGGCTGACCGGGGTGGAGGCCGTGGAGATCACGGCCCCGGGGATTGCCGGGCCGGATTTTGCGGTTGCAGGAGCGAGCGATACCTTCCACGGCCGCGACATTTTTGCGCCCGCCGCGGCCCGGCTCGCCCTGGGCCTCCCGGTTTCCACGCTTGGACCCCGGATCGCCGCGCTTGTCACGCTGCCCTTTCCGCGGCTCACCTGCGCGCAGAAGGAGCTCCACGGTGAGGTCCTGGGGGCTGACGGGTTCGGGAACATCGTGACAAGCATCGGCCGGCTGCGCCGAACGGCCGCGGGAATGACGCTCGATCCATGGATTCCCACGTGCCGCGGCATGGACCTGCCCCCCGAGGCGCTTTTCCTGCGGCTTCCCGACGGAAGAATCGTCCCCCTGGGCCGCACGTTCTCTGATGTTCTGCCCGGTTCCCTTCTTGCCTACATCGGGAGCAGCGGGCTCGTGGAAATCGCGGTGAACAACGGCAGCGCGCAGGAGTTGCTACACTGCGCCCCGGGTGCACAGGTTACTCTGCTCCTGCCCTGAAGAGCTCACGCAATGATGCCTTCCGGATGCTCTGCCTTGACAGCCGGCCGATGCAGAGTCTCCAATGGCGACGGGGAAGGAGTCGGTTCATGCGAAAGGGCCTTTCCGGATCCTTCTTCGTGGTGGGCGGCCCGGCCCTCTCGGTCATGAGGGGACTTGCGCTGCCTCTGAGGGCGGGCGTTGCCGTCACCCCGCTGGGAACCACGTTCCTGGTCAATCCCGGCGTGCTTTTCATCTTTGACCGGCTGACCCTGGGCGTGGATTTCGGCTACGTCGTGCCGAGCTCGTTCGTCATCGGGATCGGGCTGGGCATCAATTGGCCTCCGGCTCCCGACCGTGCAGGCGGAGACGCCTCCTGACCCTTCCGCCGGCACCTGAACGCGCTTTCCTCGTCACCGGCGCCTCCGGCGGACTGGGCTCCGCCGTGACAGGAGCGCTTGCATCCGGGGGAGCAATCGTCTTCGCTTCTGATGCGGACGCCGACTCTCTGGAAAGGCAGTCTCTGGAAAAGCAGTCATGGAAGGAATCTGTTCGTGCGCTTGTCATGGACGTGACGGATCCAGCCTCCGTCCGCGCTGCCCGGGAAAGGGTGCAGAGCTCGGCCGCCTGCCTGGACGGCATCGTGTTCGCGGCCGGGATCTACGCCGGCGGCCCGCTGCTGGACATCGAGCCGGCACAGGTCCGTCGCGTGATCGATGTGAACGTCGTGGGCGCGGTCCTGGTAGCGAAGGAGTTCGTACCGCTGGTTCGAAAGGGAGGCCGGCTGGTTTTCATCTCCTCTGAGTCGACGAGAGCTGCCATGCCGTTCACGGGCCCGTACGTGATGAGCAAGAAGGCCCTCGAAGCGTACGCGGACACGCTTCGCCGGGAGCTTCTCCCGCTCGGGATCGGGGTGATCGTCATCCAGCCGGGCGCCATCAGGACGCCGCTGCTCTCCAGCGCTGCCGCGAGCCTGGACAGCGGATCCGCGCGGCCCGCCTACCGGGATGCGCTTCGGAAAGGGAGGGCAGTTTTGGAGAAGGAGATGAGAACCGGCCTGGAGGCGGACCGGGTTGCCGGCGTCATCGTACGCGCCCTCGAATGCCGAAGACCGCGGTTGCGCTACCGGGTCGGGAACGACCTCCCCCGGGCGCTCCTCAGCCGGCTGCCGGCCGCCTGGATTGACGCGCTCGTCAGGAGGTTCTTCTGAACCGATGAACCGATCGGACGGTGAGTGAAAAAAAGCCCCGGCGCGCGCCGGGGCTTTCCATCTCAGGCTGGATGACCCGTTAGGTGGTCTTTGACATCTTCATGAGAAGGTCCACGGTGCGGCACGAGTAGCCCCACTCGTTGTCGTACCAGGAGACGACCTTGAAGAACCGTTTCTCACCCTTGAGGTTGTTCTGCATGGTGGCGAGGCTGTCGTAGATTGACGAGCGCTCGTCATGGATGAAGTCCGTGGAGACGACTTCCTCATTGCAGTAGCCCAGGATGCCCTTGAGATATGTTTCGGAGGCCTTTTTCAAAAGACCATCGATCTCCTCGATGGAGGAATCCCGCGCCGCGCGGAAGGTCAGGTCCACAACGGAGACGTCCGGGGTGGGGATGCGGAACGACATGCCGGTCAGCTTGCCCTTGACCGCCGGCAGAACCTCTCCGACCGCCTTCGCGGCGCCGGTGGTCGAGGGGATGATGTTGATGGCAGCCGCTCGGCCGCCGCGCCAGTCCTTCTTGGACGGACCGTCCACGGTCTTCTGGGTGGCGGTGTAGGAGTGGATGGTGGTCATGAGCCCCGTTTCGATCCCGACGCCCTCCTTGAGCATGACGTGGACCAGGGGCGCCAGGCAGTTGGTGGTGCAGGATGCGTTGGAGACGACGTCGTGTTTCTTCGGGTCGTACTCGTTGTCGTTCACGCCGATGAGGAGCGTCTTCACGTCTCCCTTCGCGGGGGCCGAGATGATGACCTTCTTCGCGCCCGCCGCGATGTGCCCCTTTGCCTTCTCACTGTCCGTGAAGAGCCCGGTGGACTCGATGACGTATTCGACGCCCAGGTCCTTCCACGGAAGCTGGGAGGGCTCCTTCGTTGCCATGATGCACTTGATCTTATGGCCGTTCACGACGAGCACGTCGTCCTCCGCCGCGCCGGGGGACTTCTCGGTGGCGATCGTCGCCTTCAGACCCTTGTGCACGGAGTCGTACTTCAGCTGGTAGGCAAAGTACTTCGCCTCCGTCGTGACGTCCACGACCGCCACGACGTCGATGTCCTTGCCCAGGAGACCTTTGTCCACTGCCGCCATGAACGCCAGCCGGCCGATCCTCCCGAACCCGTTGATGCCAACCTTTACCGCCATCTCATCTCTCTCCTTCCGGAATCTTTGTTCGAAGTCGACGCGGGGCTCTCAGGAGTCTTCCAGGAGCTTGTAGACCGCGTCGGTGGTTTCCGCATGAATGATCGCCCTGCGCTTTTCCTTGTTGCGGATGATCAGGGTGAGCTTCGCGAGGATGCGCAGGTAGTTTTCGTGCTCCTCGGGGCCCGCGATGAGGAAGGCGAGGTGCACGGGCTTCTCATCCAGGGACTGCCACTCCACGCCGTTGCGGAACACGCCGATCGTGATGAAGAAATCCTTCACCCAGCGGCTCTTGATGTGCGGGATGGCGACGTTCTGTCCGATGCCTGTGGTGACGATGTATTCACGGTCGAGCACGGCATTCTGGAACTGCTCGAAGTCGATGACGTGCCGGGCGTCGTCTGAAAGCTCGATGAGCTTCGCCAGTGCGT
This sequence comes from Spirochaetia bacterium, assembly GCA_035542415.1. Taxonomy (GTDB): domain Bacteria; phylum Spirochaetota; class Spirochaetia; order SZUA-6; family Fen-1364; genus Fen-1364. The sequence continues at coordinate 10,297 of DATKLM010000107.1, read as the reverse complement.
CCTGCTTGTCGCGGGCTTCGAGGAAGGCGATCCTTTCACGTGCGATATAGTCTTTTAAATTGATCATCTCGCGCATTACTGTAGCAGTTTGGGCTTCTTGGGACAAGAGACACCGGCCGGCCTCATGCGCGGCGTCGCCGGCGCTATATGATGTCAGCCCACTCCACGCCCTCGCCGGGCGGGATGGTGCGGCGCGCCACCGCCCCGACCGCCAGATGCATGAACTCCGGACCGATGCCCGGGCGCAGGACCTTCTCCGTCCTGAGAATGGCAACGTCCGCGGCGCCGATGCGCGCCCCTCGCGCGATCTGCCTCAAAGCGTGGATCGAGCGGTTGGTGCGCGTGTAGTTCTCTCTCTCCGACGGCGCCAGTTCTTTCACGCCGCTTCCCATGACCGCCTTCACCCGATCGGGCCCGTACTCCTTCTCAAGCGCCGCGCGTGCCGCGTCGGGACCCAGGCGTTCGGCTTCCCTCACGGAGCGCGCCATGCGCCGGAAATCGTCCGGCTCCAGGGCAATGGGGTCGTCCAGCCCGGATCCCGAGCGCGAGATCGTGATGTGTTTCTCCACCGCGCAGGCGCCGCTCACCGCGGCCAGCTGCGGAACGAGCACCGGGTCCAGCGAATGGTCCGAGACTCCCGTCTCTACGCCGAGGACCGCGTGAAGCGCGGCAAGGACAGCGAGATTGTATTCTTCCTCAGGAGCCGGGTAAGCGGTCACGCAATGCATGAGCACGATATTCTGCCGGCCGGTGACCAGGAGCGCCTTCTCGATATCACCGAGCGTCGACACGCCGGCGGAAAGGAACAGGGGAAGGCCGTAGCCGGCGGCCTCTTCCAGGAGCGGGAAGTGGTTGAGCTCGGGAGACGCGATCTTGAGCGCGCTCACGCGGATGGATTTCAGCTCCCGGGCGCTGCGGATCCCGAACGGCGAGCAGAGGAAGAGGTTCCCTTTTCCTTCGGTGTAGGCCTTGAGGTCTTCATAGAAGCCGACGGCCTTCTCCAGTGCCCGGAACTGCTCGTACAGGGAGACCTTGCCGGTGGGGAGGTCGACGATTCCCGAGAGGGGATGGAGGATCTCGTCCGCGTGGACGAGCTGAAACTTGATGCAGTCCGCCCCGGCCTCCGCGGCGGCGTCGATCAGCTCCCGGGCGCGGGCCCGGTCCCCCTGGTGGGAGGTTCCCAGCTCCGCGATGAGGAGGCAGGGATGACCGGCGCCGACGGCGCGCGTGCCGAACCGGATCATGGCGTGCGCTCGAGGTCCCGGAACACCCTGCTTCCCACCGTGCCCCGCTGCCCCTGGTACTTGCCGGCGTACGGGGTGGCGGAGGCCTGGTCCATGAACGCGAACACGATCTGGCAGATGCGGCGGCCGCTGGCGAGCCGGATGGGAAGCCGGTTCGCGTTGAAGAGCTCCAGCGTGATCGTTCCCTCGAATCCCGGATCCACCCAGCCGGCGTTCTGGATGAACAGCCCGATGCGCCCGATGGAGCTCCGGCCCTCCACGAAGGCCGTCACGTTTGCCGGCAGCCGGATGAACTCCACCGTGGTGGCGAGGAGAAACGTCTGGGGCGGGATGATGATCTCGTCCTTTTCCAGCTTCACGTAGGGGAGCTCGCTGTCCAGGCTGACGGCGTCCAGCGTGTTCTCATCCAGCTTGAGAAACTGACGCCCCAGGCGAAGGTCGATGGAGGCGGGCTGGATCTGGTAGGCCTCCAGGGGCTCCACGACGATGCTCCCCTCCGCCATCATCCTCCGCAAGGTACCGTCACTGACGATCATCGATGCGCTCCCGAGGCGAGGTTCTGCCGGACGAGGCGCGCCTTCAGCTCATTGAGCTTGTCCGACAGGGACACCCTGTACACGTGGGGGTTGATGAGGCGCTTGTACGTGTCGTCCAGGCTGTCGATTTCCTTCCACGCTTTCTCGCGGATGGCCGCGATGGCGGGCAGCTCGCCGGCGAGGCGCCCTTCTTTCATCTTGAGCCCGAGGAGAGGCGTGATCTGCGCGTAGTCCTCCAGCACGAAGCTGCGATAGTCCCCCGACGGGTGGTGGAACGTGTATGGCCGGCCAGGAACCGGGGTCTCGTCGTCGATGCAGATCAGGTCCGCGAGCGGGCTCCCGCCTCCATTCGTGAAGCGCCAGACCTGCTTGATGCCGGGATTCGTCACCTTCTCGGGGTTGTTGGACACCTTGATGACGGGAACGAACGCGCCGTCCCTCTGTCGAGCCGCGATCTTGTAGACGCCCGTAAGGGCGGGGTCCCCCCGGGCCGTGACGAGGTTGGTGCCGACGCCCCAGGCGTCGATGGGCGCTCCGCGCGTGATCAGCTGGTGAATGATGTCCTCGTCAAGCTCGTTGGAGGCGACAATACGCGCGTCGGTGAGCCCGGCTTCGTCGAGCCGTTGGCGCACCTTCTTGCTGAGGTACTCCAGGTCTCCGCTGTCCAGCCGGACGCCGAAGTTGCGCCTGCCGGCGGCCTTCATCCGCCGTCCCACGGCGATGGCGTTGTCGATGCCGCTGCCCAGCGTGTCATAGGTGTCGATGAGAAGCATAGCGCCGTCCGGGTACGTGTCGGCGTACTTCTCGAACGCCTCCCGCTCCGTCTCGAAGACCATGATCCAGGAGTGCGCCATGGTGCCGCGGACCGGAATTCCAAAGCGCTTTCCCGCGAGCGTGTTCGAGGTCGCTTCCGCGCCGCCGATGTAGGCCGCCCGGGAGGCGGAGAGCGCGCCATCCACCCCCTGCGCGCGCCTCAGGCCGAACTCGATGACCGAGCCGCCGTTGGCGGCCAGCCGCACCCGCGCGGACTTCGTAGCAATGAGGGTCTGGAAGTTGAGGACGGCCAGGAGAGCGCTTTCGATGAGCTGGGCTTCCATGAGGGACGCGTGGACGCGGACCAGCGGCTCTCCGGGGAACGCCAGCATGCCCTCGTCCATGGCCCAGATGTCGCCGCGGAACCGGAAGTCCGCAAGGTAGTCCAGGAAGTCCCGGCGGAACGCCCCGAGGCCTTCCAGGTAGGAGAGGTCCTCCGGGGTGAACGCGAGTGAGCTCGCGTAGGAAAGAACGTCCTCCAGGCCGGCGAACACGGCGAAGCCTCCGCCGAAGGGCTGGCGGCGGAAGAACATGTCGAACACGACGCGGGGATTCTCCTTCTGGAGGAAGTACCCCTGCATCATGGAAAGCTCGTAGAAATCGGTGAGGAGGGTGAGGCTCGGCAGACTGTCCTTCGCTGTCATGGAGGGATTTGGAGGATGGGGGATTCGAACCCCCGACCTACAGATTGCGAACCTGCCGCTCTACCAACTGAGCTAATCCCCCGGACCGGGGAACCCCCGCCCGCGGGCAGACTGTATACTGGGCAGGAAAGCCAGGTCAAGTGCTCGGAGGCGTCCTCTGCAGCAGCTGTACAGCGGCCGTCGCACGGGATTATACTTTCACCCGTACGGAGTGAGAAAGATGAGCGAACAGGAAGCCAAAAAAGTGTTCTCACACGCCGTTGCACTCTCCCGCGTCTTCGGTGGCGACATCCGCGTGATGTGCATGGAACGGGGCGTGCCCCGGGAGCTCGTGGAAAAGTTTCTCAGGGAACAGAAAATGTGGGACGAAGGCCTGGCCAAGTTCGACTGGGACGGCTCTATAAAAAAGGCCGAGTGAGCCGCCCACCCGGCCGTGACCTCCGCAGTGAAGTGATCTTCCGTGGAAGCGGAGGGCGGAGCCCGCGGGGACCTTCCGCCTCAGGCGATCAGCTTCTCCGTGGACTGCTGCCTTCCTTTGGTCGTGAGACCAACGCTCAGGGCTTCGTCGATCCTGTCCACGAGCACGAAGTTCATGCGGGACCGCACGTCCTCCGGGAGCTCTTCGAGGTCCCTCTCGTTGCGCCGCGGGAGAATCACCGTGGTGAGACCGGCGCGGTGCGCCGCCAGCACCTTCATCTTCACGCCGCCGATGGGAAGCACCCGCCCGCGCAGCGTCACCTCTCCGGTCATGCCCGTGTCTCCCCGTACCGGCCGCCCGGTGAAGAGGCTGGCGATGGCCATCACCATCGCCACGCCCGCGGACGGCCCATCCTTGGGAATGGCGCCCGCCGGGACGTGCACGTGCACGTCGGTCTGGGCGAAAACGTCCGGGTCGATCCCGAGCTCCGTGGCCTTGGACCGCACGTAGCTGGAGGCGATCCGCGCGCTTTCCCTCATCACGTCTCCGAGCTGTCCGGTGAGCGTGAAGTCACCCTTGCCCTTCATCTGCGTCGCCTCGATGAACAGGATGTCTCCGCCCACCGGCGTCACCGCGAGCCCGGTGGCGATTCCCGGGATCTGGATGCTCTCCGATGTCTCGGAGTCGAACTTCTCCTTCTTGAGATACTCCCGCACGATCTCGGGCGTGATCTCGATGGACGCCGCCTCCCCGGAGGCGATCTTCGTCACGCTCTTGCGGCAGATCGCCCCGATCTGGCGCTCCAGGGTGCGTACGCCGGCCTCCCGGGTGTAGTCCTGCACAATCTTCCGCAGGGCCTCGTCGGTGAAGACGACCTCCCCGTCCTTCAGGCCGTTGGCGGCGAGCTGCCTCTTCACGAGGTGCTCCCGCGCGATGTGAACCTTCTCGTGCTCGGTGTAGCCATCGAGCTGGATGATCTCCATGCGGTCCCGCAGCGGCGCCGGGACCGGCTCCAGCTGGTTGGCCGTCGTCACGAACAGCACGTCGGCCAGGTCGAAGTCCACGTTGAGGTAGTGATCCCGGAAGGTCCCGTTCTGCGCCGGGTCCAGCACCTCCAGGAGCGCGCTGGACGGGTCGCCGCGCCAGTCGCTTCCCACCTTGTCGATCTCATCGAGCATGAACACCGGGTTGCGCGTGCCGGCCCTCTTGATTGCCTGCATGACCCGGCCGGGCATGGACCCGATGTAGGTTCGCCGGTGGCCGCGGATCTCCGCCTCGTCCCGCATCCCGCCGAGGCTCATCCGCGTGAACTTCCGTCCGAGCGCCCGGGCGATGCTCTGGCCCAGGGACGTCTTTCCGACGCCGGGGGGCCCGACGAAACAGAGGATGGCGCCCATTGCGCGGCCGGTTGTGCCGTCTTGCGACCGGTCCCTCTGGATTCCCCTCTCCTTGAAGAGCTTCCGCACGGCGAGGAACTCGATAATGCGGTCCTTGACTTCCTGCAGGTCGTAGTGGTCCTCGTCCAGGACCCGGCGGGCGTTGGCGATGTCCAGCTGGTCTTCGCTCGAGGCGCTCCAGGGGAGCTCCACCATCCAGTCCAGGTACGTCTTGATCATGGAGTACTCGGCGGCCTGAGGCGGCATGCTGGAGAGCCTCTTCAGCTCCCGCTGGGCCTCCTTGCGCGCTTCCTCGGGCATACCCGACTTTTCGATCTTCTCCGCGTATTCAGTGTTGATGCTCTGGTTCTCGTCGCTGTCGCCCAGCTCCTTTTGGATGGCCTTCATCTGCTGGCGAAGGATGTACTCCCGCTGCTCCTTCTCCATCTCCTCCTTTGCATCGGAACGGATCTTCTGACCGATGCTGAGGACTTCCTTCTGGTGCGAGAGATGCGCGATGATGGCCCGCAGCTTCTCCTTGACCGAGTCCAGCTCCAGGATCTTCTGGGCGTCCCCCGCTTCCATCTGCGCGTTGCCCGCGACGAGGTAGGCAAGATACCGCGGATCCGCCACAGAGTTCAGGAAGTTGGCCGCCTCTCTCGGAATGGTCGGGGAAAGATCCACGACCTCCTGCGCCACGTTCCGAAGCCCCTGGACAAGGCCTTCCATCTCGAGATCGGTTTCCGACACTTCCGGCGCGCTTTCCACGCGCGCGCGCATGTACGGCTCCGGGTCGAGCCAGCGCGAAACGCGGAACCGCTCGATGCCCTGAACGACGACCTGCATGCTGCCGTCCTGGGCGCGCGCCACCCGCAGGATCCGCCCCATGGTTCCCACCTGGTGGACCTGCTCGGGGGTCGGCTCTTCGATAGCGGAGCCGCGCGAGGCGACCATCCCGATGAGGCTGTTGCCCTGCAGGGCGTCCTCCACGAGCTTCACCGACCGGGGGATGCCCACCGAGAGGGGCAGCATTACGAACGGGAATGCCACAGTGCTGCGCAGGGGAAGGATGGGCAGCTCTTTCGGGAGGCTGTCTGATTTCTCCGAGTTCTTCAATTTAAAAAGTGTTGCCATATGGTGCCTGACCTTTCGCTACGCAAAAGATACTAGCAGGGCTGGACAACGCAAAACTGGCCGAAAAGGGAGGAGCCGCCGGGCGCGCGGATCGCTACTGGAGGAACACCCGGTCGCGGAACGGAGCGAGGTATTTCGCGGACATGACGGTGAGCGGCTTGGCTGCAAGCGTGATCTTCTCGGAGAGCAGCTCCAGCACGTCGCTGAGCTCGCGCGCCGCGGCCTCCCGGTGCCGGGCGGCCAGCCGGTAGAAGGCGCCTCCCTGCGCGATGTAGTCCTCACGAGAGCGGCGCAGCGCCATCCGCAGGCCCTCGTTGAGGAATGCAAGGGGAGCGTCCGCGCCCTGCGGAGGAGAGAAGATTCCCAGCGTGAACAGGCAGATATCGGCGATCCGCTTGTACGCGGGGAAGCGCTGCGACTCCTCCAGCGCCTTGCCGTAGCGCAGGAGGCTGTCGATGTCGAAATCGCTGAATCTCACGCGCCGCCAGACCCCGCTTCGCACGCGGACGGAGGTGGAGAAGCTGTTGACCCGCACGAACGACACGAGAAGGGCGGCGAGGTAATCCCGGACCTCCCTGCGCTCCAGAAGGTCCACCACCTGGGGCGAGTCGAACAGGACCATCGACGTCCGTGCGGACTTCTCCAGGGTCCAGGGCTGCTTTTTCAGATCCAGCCTGACCCGGGCCAGAAGCACGTTGAAAAAAAGAGCCGGCGAGACGCCCAGGAGAGTGAGGGGGTGGTCCAGGAGACGATGGAGGACCTTGTCGTCAGCGAGCATTCCCTCCAGGATCTCCTCGTCCTCCCGCAGAACGCGGACCATGCGCTGCATGTCCGTCGTGTCCGGCATGAGGCACTTCACGAGAAACAGAAGATCTTTGTCGGAATAGACAACCCCGAACCGTTTCATGCCTGCCATACGCCGCTAGAATATACGAATTTTCGCACGAGGCATCACCGGCGGCGGGGATCCTCAGGGACCGGACGCCTCCGCCGCGGTCAGCGGGATCTGGATCGTGAACTGGCAGCCCGAAGTCTCGAGGTTCTTCACGCTCATGCTTCCCCCGTGCCTCTGCACGATTCCGTAGCAGATCGAGAGGCCCAGGCCGACATGGTCACCGGCGCCTTTCCTCGTGGAGTAGAAGGGGATGAAGACGTTGCCGGGGTTCGGGTCGGCGATGCCGGGGCCCGTGTCGGTGAACGTGATGCGCGCCGAGAGCCCGCCCTCGTCATTCGGCACGGCGCCGGTCTCAATGCGGATGGCGCCGCCCGCCGGCATCGCCTCGAAGCTGTTGCGCACGAGATTGAGGATCACCTGCTTCATCTCTCCCCGGTTCACGCTCAGAGGGAGCTCCCGGTCCTGCGGCGCGAAGGCCAGGGAGATGCTCTTCTCCCCCGCGCTGTGGCGCAGAAGGCCCAGCGTGCCGCGGATGAGCTCGTTGATGTCCACGACGTCCCGGCCGGCCTGGTCCATGCTCGCCAGGGACAGGAGGCTCCTCACGATGCCGGCGATGTAGGTGATCTCCTCGTGCAGCTCGTCCACGGCGCGGTGCAGCTCGGGATTCTCGAAAGAGAACTTGATGTGCCGGAGGTAGTTGTAGATGATCTCCAGCGGATTGTTGATCTCGTGAGCGACCCCGGCGGCGAGGAGCCCCACGGATGCGAGCTTCTCGGAGAGGATGACCTGCCGCTGCAGCTTGTCGAACTCCGTGACGTCCTCGATGATGATGATATTCCCGATCAGCGTCTCCTCGTCATAGATGGGCAGCGTGCGGATGTTGCTCGTGGTGTCCGCCCCGGCAATGACGAGGGGCACGTGGTAGAACGCCCTCCCTCCCTTCACTCCGAGGGCGCCGCGGATCAGGGACAGAGTCCCGCCGTTCTGCGGGCCCAGGAGGTCCGCCAGGGGCTCGTTGGCGAACGGGATGCTCTCCAGGTGGAAGTACCCCTTGCAGCTCTCGTTGACGATCTTCACGCGCTCGAGGCTGTCGACGACGATCAGGTTCACCGGGAGGTTCAGGAGCACGGCCTCGTTGTACTTGAGGAACTGGTTGAACTCCCGCCGGCGGTTCCCCGTCTCCTCACGCGAGTACACCTGCGTGTAGGTGAGCCGCAGGAGATTCATTCGGTCGATCTCCCCGACGTCGTCCGTCATGAGAATCTCCCCGTCCTTGACGATGCTCACCCGGTCGGCGAAGTCGTACACGTCGTCAATGCGGTGCGTGATGAACAGCACCGCCATTCCCTCTCTCTTGCGCCGGGCGAGGACCTGCAGCACCCGGGAGAGATCCGCCGAGGAAAGCTTCTCCAGGGCCTCGTCCAGGATCAGGAGGCGGGGCGCCTTCTGCAGAGCCCCGAGGATCGAGACGAGGACGCGCTCGGGAAGGTTGAGGTCCTTGACGGCGGTGTTCGGATCGAGGGTGAAGCCCCACGAGGCCATCAGGTCCGCGGCCCGGCGGACGATGGCGGAATGCCTCAGGAAGCCGTGCCGGGCGAGTCGTCTGTCAAGGAAGTAGATGTTCTCCGCCACGCTGAAATAATCGTTGAGCTGAACCTGCTGGTAGACCATCTCGATGCCCAGGCGGTGGGCAAGCTGCGTCGTCAGGGAGTCGAACGTCCGGGTCGGGAAGTCGATGGACCCCCGGCGCGGGCGGACGTTGCCGCTGATCACCATGCCCAGGGATGACTTGCCGGCCCCGTGCTCTCCCACGACGGCGTGAACCTGCCCCGGGGAGAGGCTGAGGCTCACGTCCCGAAGCGCGGCAACCTGCCCGTACTCCAGCGTGATGTGAGAGAGCTTCAGCAGCTCCCGGCTTCCGCCTGCCGTCCTAGGGGGTGAGTCCATACCTCTGCATCTTGTTGTAGAGCGTCTTCCGGCTCATCTTGAGGATTTCCGCGCTCCGCGACCGGTTGTAGCGCGTGCCCTGGAGAGTGCGCAGGATGAGGCTTCTCTCCATGTCCTCACGGATGTTGCGCTGAGCCGTTTCCTGCGTGCCTTCCAGGAACGCAGCCGGAAGATCGTCGATCTCGATGCGGCTGCCCGAGCACATGGCCAGGGCGTAGTTGATCGTGTTTTTCAGCTCGCGCACGTTGCCCGGCCAGCCGTACTGGAGAAACCGTGCGAGGACCTCGGGAGCCACTTCACGGCGCAAGACCGGGTCCGAGCCCCCGTGGGCGGCCAGGAAATGGTCCACGAGAAGGGGAATGTCCTCCCGCCGCTCGCGCAGCGGCGGAATGGAGAGAACCGCGGTGTTGAGCCGGTAGTAGAGGTCCTCCCGGAAGAGGCCCTTGCGGATGAGCTCGCTCAGGTCCTTGTTCGTGGCCGCGATGAACCGTACGTCCACGTGGATGGTCTGGCTTCCGCCGAGGCGGCGGATCTCGCTGTTCTGCAGGGTGCGGAGGATTTTCGCCTGGATAGGGAGGGGCATGTCCCCGATCTCGTCCAGGAACAGCGAGCTTCCATCCGCTTTTTCGAACACTCCCTTGAACGCCGCGTCGGCGCCGGTGTATGCGCCTTTTTCGTGGCCGAACAGCTCGTTGTCGAGGAGCGTCTCGGGAAACGCCACGCAGTTGATCTTGAGCATCGGGCGGGAGCTGCGCGCCGAGCCGGCGTGGATGCAGTCCGCGATCACTTCCTTCCCCGTGCCGCTTTCCCCGCACAGCAGAACCGGCAGGTCCGTGGCGGCAAGTTTCTCCGCTTTGCGGCACAGCTCGCGCATGCTCGCTTCCTGCGTGACGATCGTCGCGGACAGCTCCGCAAGCCTTCCGCGCAGCTCGCGGTTCTCTTCGCGGAGCCGGGAAAACTCGCAGGCCTTCTCCACGGTCTTCAGAAGCTCGTCGAAGTCCAGCGGCTTTTTCACGTAGTCGAAAGCGCCCAGCTTGATGGACAGCACGGCCGTGTCAATGGAGGCGTACGCCGTGATCATGATGACCGGCACCCGGCCGTCCCGGGAGAGGAGCTTTCTCAGGACATCGATGCCGCTCTCCTCACCCAGCATGATATCGAGCAGGACGACATCGATTTTTGTAGAGGAGATCATGGAAAGAGCCTGCGCCCCGTTCGTGGCGTAAAGAGCCGAATGCCCCACATGCTCGAAATTGAGCGCAAGGCTCTTGCAGAGCTTTTCCTTGTCAT
>DATKLM010000106.1:0-5860 GCA_035542415.1 Spirochaetia bacterium | reverse complement strand
AGCCGAAGCTCCCGCAGCTTCCCGTCCCTGTCGAGGACCGATGCCCTGTCCACCTCCGCCAGGTCGCTGTCCTCAGAGGCGATCCAGAACACAGGGACCACCGGTTGCCCGAGCTGCTTCTCCAGCCGCTCCGCCAGGGAGAGAACCGTGAGCGCCTTGTTGACCGTGTAGAGAGGCCCCCCGAAAAGGCCGGCCTGCTGTCCTCCGATGACAACCACGGCACGGGGGTCGGAAAGGCGCGCCACATTGGCCAGCGCGGCCGGCGCGGCATTGAAGCGCCTGTTCTGGGCCTCCAGGAGAGAACGGAGAGACTCCCGGTCATAGCGCGCGGCGGCCAATGCGTCGCGTTGTTCGGCGAACACGCGCGGGTCTCCAAACCAGCGCGGTACAAGAGATCGAAACTTCTCATTCCCCTCCCAACAGTCGCTGATCAGACTGCCTGCCGGGAGCAGCTCGCGCAGGGGAACTGTATGGATCATGGAAGAATGCTACTACTTCTGGAAGAGTGCGGCTATCTCTTTGCGGTAGTTCTCCGTCACCACGTGGCGCTTGACGGAGCCCTTTGCGCTCAGCTCCACCGCCGCTTCGAAATGTTTCGGCAGGAGCTTGAAGCGGAACACGCGCTCGAACTCCCGGAATCCCCGCTTCGCGTTGACCCGGGAATTGATCTCGTCGGAAATGAGCTCCTGGATCTGGGGGTTCTCCAGGAGGTCGTTCTTCTCCAGCCAGCCGATCTCCTGCTGCGCGGCATATTTCTCCAGCGCCTCATCGTTGGTGACGACAAGCGCGGCAAGGAACTTCTGGTCCTGGCCCACCACCATGACCTGGTCGATGTAGTCGCTCTCCAGGATCGTGTCCTCGATAGGCACCGGCTCCACGTTCTCCCCGCCCAGGAGGACGATGGTCTGCTTGGATCGTCCAATGATCTTCAGCTCTCCCCGGTGCGTCATGACGGCAAGGTCCCCGGTGTTCAACCACCCGTCCGCTGACAGGACCTCCGCGGTCTTGTCCTGCCTCTTGTAGTAGCCCTTCATGACGTTCGGACCCTTGATGTGGAGGACTCCCTTCTTTCCCGGCCCGACCACGGCGCCGGTGTCCACGTGGAGGATCTTCGCTTCCAGCTCCTCGAGCAGAGGGCCGATCGTGCCGGGCACGGGCCGCTTCTGCACGCGCACGGAAACGACCGGCGTCGTCTCGGTGAGACCATAGCCTTCCAGGAGGAGGACGCCCACGGCCTGGAAGAACCTGTCCACGTGCGCGGGCAGCGCGCCTCCGCCGGAAACGGTGAACCGGAACCGCCCGCCGAGCCGGTGCTTGATCTTCTTGAACACGAGAAGCTCCCCCAGCTCTTTCAGCGGGTAGAGGAGGAGAAAGGGCAGGATCCCCAGGATGAAGTCCAGGACAAATGACCGGCGCACAAACTGTGGGTAGCGTCCGCTCACGAGGGCGGAGGCGGTGGCATGTCCCTTTCCGACGGCCACGAAGAAGTTGAACAGGGCCTTCTTGATGCCGCCCTCCTCGTTGACATTCCGGTAGACCGCCGCGCGCACCCCCTCCCAGATCCGCGGCACGGAGGCCATGACAGTCGGCTTCACCGAGGCCATGTCGGCGAGCATGATCTTGCCCACCGGCTTGGAGTAGGCCAGCGCCGTTCCCTGGGACAGCGCGAAGTTGTCGATGATCCGCTCGAAGGAGTGCCAGACGGGCAGGACGGAGAGGAAGATGTCTCCCGGCCCGATGTCCAGCACGAGTGGAATGGTGCGCATATTATGGAGGAAGTTCGAATTGGTGAGCATGACCCCCTTGGGCTCCCCCGTGGTGCCAGACGTGTAGATCAGGGTTGCCAGGTCGTCAGGCTTTCCTTTGTTCATTTCCCTGGTGAAGGCCTGGGGATCGGAGGCCAGGAGCTTCCTGCCGCGTTCCATGATCTCGCTGAACGCCATGACGCGCACGCCGCAGGCGGATTCGGGGTACGTGCGCGGATCGAAGTCAGCGTCGATGACGACAATGGTTTTCAGGGCCGGCAGATCGTTCTTGCGGGAAAGGATTTTCTTGAGCTGCTCCTCGTTCTCCGCAAGGGTGACGGCGCAGTCTGCATGCTGGAGGATGTAGCGCGCTTCGTCCGGCATGGTGTCCGAGCCGCGGGGCACGTCTGCCGCGCCGATCCCCAGGATTCCCTGGTTGGCGATCATCCACTCAGGACGGTTGTCGGAAATGACCCCGACGTGGTCGCCGCGCCGCACGCCGTAGTCGATGAGACCGGCGCCAAAGGTCTCGAAGCGGGAAGCGAACTCCTTGAACGACAGGGAAGACCACGCTCCGGCCTTGTCTTTGCTCATGAGTGCCGGCTGGTCAGGATACTTTTTCGCAACAGACCACATTGTCTTTACGACCGTGTCTTCCATTTGCATCCCCTTTACTCAGATTTTCCCAGTGTCTCAGACTACCATAGGCTATTTCTGCGATCAACAATTTTTTCGTTTTGGCTCAGGAAGTGTTCATAAAAAAACCTGGCGCGAGCCAGGTTTTCGATGCATTCGTCGAGGAGTTGCGTCAGGAGCGGCTGGCTATCCTTCCAGGAACCGTGACAGGAGCCTGCGGGCATCTTCGAGCCCGCGGAGGAACCCGGCGCGCTCGTCCTCTCGAAGCGGCGCTTCCTTGGGGATTCCGCCGCCGCGTTTTGAGAAGTCGAAGAACTTCAGAGACCTGAACCTGCCGGCCTGGTCCGAGCTCTTGCCGAAGACTTCCTCGACGTTCCTCAGGGCCTTGTCTTTCCAGTCCTTGAACTTGGATTCCTCGGGATTGCGTGATCTCAACCCGTTGAGGTCACTGATCAGGGATTGGATTTTCGACTTGTCCTCAGGCTTCATCATTGCTGTCCTCCCTACAGTCTCCCTGATTATACCGGAAACCGCGCCCGCGTGAAGCGTCACTTCAAGCGAAGGCGCCGCGTCATCGGATGACGCCAAGTCTCTTCCCCACCCGCCGGAAAGCATCCACGGCTGCCTGCAGGTCCTCCCGCGAATGGAGCGCGGAAACCTGGACCCGGATCCGGGCCTGCCCCCGAGGCACCACGGGGAAGCTGAAGCCGATCACGTAGATCCCTTCCTCCAGGAGAAGACGCGCCATCTCCACGGCGCGCTTCTCGTCGTGGAGCATGATCGGGACGATGGGATGCTCCCCGGGCTTGACGTCGAAACCCGCCTCGGTAATGGCGGCCCGGAAAAACCGCGTGCTCTCCTCCAGCCGGTCACGCAGCTCGGTGCTGCCTGCCAGGAGATCCAGCACCGCGAGCGTGGTCTGGGCCACCATCGGCGCCAGGCTGTTGGAGAACAGGTACGGCCGGCTTCTCTGCCGCAGGAGGTCGATGATCTCCCGCCGCCCGGACACACAGCCGCCCGTGGCGCCGCCAAGGGCCTTGCCGAACGTCGTTGTGACGGCATCCACGCGGCCCCTCACGCCGAAGCGCTCAGGGGTTCCTCTTCCTGTTGGGCCGATGAAGCCGGTTGCGTGGCTGTCATCAACGACGACCAGGGCGCCGTAGCGCTCTGCCAGGGAGCAGATCTCGGGCAGGCGGGCAAAGTCCCCATCCATGGAGAAAACGCCGTCGGTGACGATCATCCGCATTCCGGCGCCCGATGCTTCCTGCAAACGGGCTTCCAGGTCCGCCATGTCGCCGTGCGCGTAGATGAAGCGCGCCGCGCGGCACAGGCGGGCGCCGTCGATGATGGAGGCATGGTTGAGCTGGTCCGTGATGAGGGCACAGTCCTTGTCCAGGAGCGGCTCGAACACCCCGCCGTTGGCGTCGAAGCAGGAGGAGTACAGGATGGTTGCCTCTGTCCCGAGAAACTCGGACATCCGCCGTTCCAGCTCCGCATGCACCTCCTGGGTTCCGCAGATGAAGCGCACGGAGGCCATCCCGTAGCCCCATCGATCCAGCGCCCGGTGGGCGGCCTCAACCACTTTCGGGTGGGAGGCCAGGCCGAGATAGTTGTTGGCGCAGAAGTTCAACACCTCCCGGCCGGCCACACGGATTCGGGATCCCTGGGGACCGGAGATGACCCGCTCTTCCTTCAGCGTCCCGGCGGAGCGGATCTCCTCCAGCACTCCGGCAATCCGTTCCCGCGTCTTCTGATCAAGCATGGCCGGCTTCCTCCGCGATCTCCAGGATCACTTTTCCGCAGTTGCCCGACTGCATGGCCTCGAACCCCCGGGCGAAATCCGCGAACGCGAACCGGTGCGTCAGGACGGGAGACACGTCGAGGCCGCTCTGCAGCATGGTCTGCATCTTGTACCAGGTCTCAAAGATCTCACGGCCGTAGATCCCCTTGATCACGAGCCCCTTGAAGATGACCTGGTCCCAGCGGATGGCCGTGGCGTTGGGGAGGATGCCCAGCAGCGCCACGCGTCCCCCGTGGTACATGTTCTCCAGCATCGACTCGAACGCGGCGCCGTTTCCCGACATCTCCAGGCCGATGTCGAAGCCAATGATTCCCAGTTCCTTGCGCGCCTCCTCCACGGACCTGGAACGGACGTTGACGGTGGTCGTTGCCCCCATGCGCGCGGCCAGCCCGAGCCGGTAGTCGTTCACGTCCGTCACCACGATACGCTGCGCCCCGCAGTGGCGGCAGATGGCTGCCGCCATGACGCCGATGGGACCGGCGCCGGTGATGAGGACGTCCTCACCCACGAGGTCGAAGGACAGCGCGGAGTGAGTGGCGTTTCCCAGCGGATCGAGGAAGCAGGCGATTTCCGAGGGGATGGAGGGATGCACGTGCCACGCGTTGCTCGCCGGGAGGGCGAGGTACTCCGCGAAGCACCCGTTGCGGTTCACCCCGATCCCCACGGTGTTGGTGCACAGGTGACGGCGCCCCGCCCGGCAGCTTCGGCAGACGCCGCAGACGATATGCCCTTCCCCCGAAACGCGTTCTCCGATCTCGTAGCCGCGCACGTCCGCGCCCATGTCCACGATGGTGCCGACGAACTCGTGGCCGACGGTCATGGGAGGGACGATGGTCCGCTGGGACCAGTCGTCCCAGTTCCAGATGTGGAGGTCCGTGCCGCAGATCGCGGCCTTCGTCACCTTCACGAGAAGGTCGTTCCCGCTGATGGGAGGAACCGGCACCTCCTCCATGACGAGACCTTTCCCCCTCTCGCGCTTCACCAGGGCCTTCATACCCTTCATGGCCCGATTATAGGCCGGCCCTCTCCTGTTGCACAGGGACCGCGCGCATCTCCAGCAGGTCCCACAGGTTGCCGTAGAGGTCACGGAAGACCGCGACGGTGCCGTAGGGTTCGTGGCGGGGCTGTTCCATGAACTGGACCCCGCGCGATTTCATGAGCTCGTAGTCCCGGGAGAAGTCGTCCGTACGAAGGAAGAGAAAGACACGCCCTCCGGTCTGGTTTCCGACGCGGCTCTCCTGCTCCGGGGTAGCCGCCCGGGCAAGGAGAAGGGCCGTGCCGGCGGCGCCGGCAGGGGCAACAAGCACCCATCGCTTGCCCGCGCCCTGGTCCGTGTCTTCCAGCAGGTCGAAGCCCAGGCGCGTGGTGTAGTACTGGATTGCCTCGTCATAGTCCCGCACCAGAAGCGCGACGTGGGCGATGCTTCGGTGTTCCACGTCCGCCTACGCGTACCTTCGGTTGATCAGCCAGAGGGAGAGGAGAATGATGAGGTCCGCCGCCAGCCTGTTGAGCCAGACGATGAAGTTGGGCTGGAAGATGCCTTCCGCGATGAAGGCGATGATGATCTCCACGACCCAGAGGATCGCGATGATGAGTGTCAGGACGTAGATGATCCTGTTCTGGACCATGATGAAAAGCGCGCCCACGATGACCACGCCTGCCGCGAGCTCGATGATGG
>DATKLM010000105.1:0-27766 GCA_035542415.1 Spirochaetia bacterium | reverse complement strand
AACCGAGCTGCCAGACCAGGGCCGCGGCGACGATGAGCGCAAGGACGACGATCCCGATGACCCGGCCTTTCATGTCTTCTTTTCCTCCGGTCCCAGCCCTTCCATGGTCAGCGTCTGCTTCAGGAGCGTCATCTCCGCATCCAGATCCATCACATCGCCCTCCAGGAGGCGGGCGTGCTGCTTCTCGAACGCGCCGCGGATCAGGTCGAGCATCGATTCCACGCGGCGCAGCGAATCCTGGATGGAGTTCGCATCAAGGTTTTTCGCGGACAGCTCCACGTAGCGCGTCGCAATCTTGACGGTAGCATCAAGATAGTAGGAAAGAAACTGGCGGGCCGCCCGAATGTCCTTCGGGTTCTTTGTGAGGTCATCCAGGATACGCTCGGCGGAGGCTACGACCTCGTCGAACTTGTTTCGGACCGGCGGCGCTTCGATCCGCCGGGACAGCTCCCTGAGCTCCGCCACCTTCTCTTGTCCTTCCCGGAGGGCCGCCTCACGAACTTCGCGGGAGACTCCCGGCACCTCGACGGTAACCGAGCGCGGCGATCGTCGAAACGCGAGGAGCCCCGCGCCGTACGCCACGACTCCAATGCCCAGCGAGACGAAAATCGGCAGACCGAACACAAGCCAGAACAGAAGAAACGCCGCCCCTCCCACGACTCCCGAAGCGATGCTGCCTCCGACCGTCACGGTACCCTTGGCCATGGCCGTCCTCAGTTATAGCCCCGCACGGCACGAAACGCCGTGACAAGGTCCTTTCGGCCATCAAAAACGCGACCCCGCGTGAGATCTGCTATTTCCTGAAGCTGCTCTTTCGATGCGTCACCGAACATGACGCAGAAGACAGGGACATCGAGACCGGCCGCCGTGAATGCGGACTTCAGATCCGCGAACGTTGCCCCTGTATTCGAACGTCCGTCCGTCATGAGCACGATCGCGGGGATGAATCGATCCGCGTGCGGAAACCGCGCAATGAAATCAAGTCCCCGGAGCACGGGGGTATAGATGTCCGTTGACCCTCCGGGCTGCAGCTCAGTCACCCGCGTCAGGAGAGCTTCCATCCCGGCGGTGTCGTTGCCGTCCTGCTCCCACGGGGCCAGCGGCCGGTCATTGAAAGGGATCACGCTGACGACGTCATCCTGGCCGGTCTGCAGGAGGTATGCCTGGGCCTTCGTCTGATCGAGCAGGAGGCCCATGGCGCTCTTCAGCTGGCGCGCCCCGTCGTTGGAAGCCATGCTGCCGGAAAAGTCGAGGCAATACACGGTCAGCGAGGGCTTGCGGTACTCGGTCTGGTACAGCGTGAGAGCCTGAAGAATGACATCCGCGGCGGGAAGCTTGACCGGCGAGAGGATGCGGGCCGTGTCGATCCCCCAGGCCGGATTGAAAACGGACGGATCGAGACCCGCGGCCACGCCGCCGATCCCCGTGCGCCGTCCCCGGGCGCTGATCCGCTTCTGCGCGCCCTCTGAGAGGAGAAACGCCTGCAAGGTCCGGAACGCTTCCTCCTTCCTTTTCTGGCCGTGGTCCACGTAGCCCAGCGGGGAGTCTGCCATGACGATGCCGTCAACGGGGTAGACGACGTACAGGGGCTCGCGGCTGGTCTTCACGAGCTCCTGGTTCGCCTCGATGACAAGGGCCTCGTAGTTGACCATGGCGTCGTAGTTGGACGCCAGGAAAAGTTCCTTCAGCCAGCCCGAGCTGCCGGAGGAGCGGTTGATTCCGCCCAGAAGCTCCCGGACAGACTGTTTCAGTTCCGGCCGTGAGAGATCCGAGATCGTGATGACATCGGGGTCTCCCAGGAGGGCATGCAGGAATCCCAGATAGGCGCTCGCGCCGGAGTTCGACTGGGAAGCCGAGGTCATCGCGAAGCTCAGTTTCTTCTGCCGGATGGCAGCGAGAATGTCCCTGACGTGGACTTCCTTGCCGACGAAGCCGAGCTCCTTCGCCTTTTCCATCCTGATGCCGAAAACCACCGGCGACGTCATGATCGACTGCGCGAGCTTGACCCTGCGTCCGGAGTCCCCCAGGGAGATCCAGAGGCTGTTCGCGGGCCACACAGCGTCATAATCCGCGGCGCCCTTCTGCAGCTCCAGCATGATGTCGACGGAGCCCTTGTAGCTCATCTGAACGTCGATGCCGTGCGCGCGGGAAAACTCGGAGAGAAGCGGCTCAAGGGTCTCGTTTTCGGAGCCTGACAGGATGTGCAGCGGCACTCGTCCCGCCCCGCACCCCACGAGGGCGATGACGGCGACGAGCAGCAGGATCGTCTTCTTCACGTTTTGCTCCCTCTCATTGCCTCTCCCCAGATGAATTCAAACGCCAGCCAGGCACAAAAATGCACTTGGAGAGCCCGGAGATCAACTTCGCTTCGATCGTGACGCTTTTCTGTTAGGTTTCTGTGAGCTTCCTGGTGAGAAGAGATTTCATGAGTCCCTCCGGGAAAAGAACGCCTCGTGTGCCCGTTTGATCTCGTCAAGCACGGACGACGCATGGACGGCAAAATCGTCCGGCAGCGCATGACCGACTCCCTTCATGATCCTGACAGTGACGCCGACGCACACCGACTCCAGGGAACGGAGCACGGGCTGCGCGCCCGCGCGGGCAGGATCGAGCTCTCCGAAGATGAAGCCGCCCGGCGGCAGGGGGACTCCCGCGGACCAGGCCGAGATATCGAAGTTCCGAGGAAACGAGGGCACGACACAGAGCCACGGACGGCTGCGCTCCCTGCCCATCTCCAGCGCGAATTGCGCTCCCTGTGAAACTCCCGCAATGACCAGCTCCTCGAGGTCCACCCCCTGCCGGGCGGCCTTGTCGAGGTGCGCCCGCAGCTCATCACGCGCCGTGTCCGCCTCGTCCCAGCAGAATCCGCCGTCACGATATTCCTGCGTCGACTGGGGCACCACGAGCGTCCACCCCTCATCCAGGAGCGGCTCCCACGCCCGGGCAAAGTCACGCGCGTTGTTGCCCTTGCCATGAATCGCCAGGATCGTTCGTGCCGACCACAGCGCCGTGCTCGGCCCCAGGATGAGACACTCGGGATTCACGGTTCGAATGTACCGAGGATTTCCCGCTTGCAAAAGCATTCCTGTCCGGTATACACCGAGGGTACACCCATGTACTGGAACAAGGACCTGGAAACCCTGGACAGGGGCAGACTCGAAAGCCTGCAGCTTCAGCGGCTCAACGCCACCCTGGAGAAGGCTTCCCGCGCGCCGTTCTACAAGACGCTCCTGTCGCGGGACGGCTTTCGCGGGATCTCGTCGCTTTCCGAGCTTTCCCGGCTGCCCTTCACGAGCAAGGCCGATCTCCGGCAGGCCTTTCCGTACGGGTTCCTTGCCGTGCCCCTGGAGAGCGTGGTGCGCCTCCATTCTTCCTCCGGCACGACCGGGAACCCCACGGTCATCTACCATACAAAGGAAGACATCGATGACTGGCAGGACCTCGTTGCCCGCTGCATGTACATGGCGGGGGTTCGAAAGACCGACGTATTCCAGAACATGATGGGCTACGGCCTCTTCACGGGCGGCATCGGGTTCCACTACGGGGCGGAAAAGCTCGGTGCCATGACCATTCCCATCGGCCCGGGAAACAGCAAGCGCCAGATCTGGTTCATGCGGGAGTTCGGCACCACGGTGATCCACGTCCTGCCGAGCTACGCCCTCCGCCTGGCCACGCACGTGCAGGAGATGGGCCTTGATCCCCGCAGGGACCTCAAGCTGCGCATCGCGTTCGTGGGAGCGGAACCTCACACGGAGGAAACACGACGCCGGATCGAGGAGACATGGGGCATCAAGGCGTACAACTCCTACGGCCTGTCGGAGATGTGCGGCCCGGGCGTCGCCTTCGAGTGCCCTGAGCAGTCCGGAATGCACATCTGGGAGGACCACTTCTGCGTGGAGGTCGTCGACCCCGAAACGGGGAAACCGGTGCCGGAGGGCGAATGCGGAGAGCTTGTCCTCACCTCCATAACGCGCACGGGAACGCCGCTTCTGAGGTACCGCACGCGGGACCTGACGCGCATCATCCCGGGCCGCTGCCCCTGCGGCCGGACGCATCGGCGCATCGACCGGATCCTGGGCCGGTCGGATGACATGATGATCATCAATGGCGTGAACATCTTCCCCCAGCAGATCGAGCAGACGCTCATGCGCATCCCGGGGATCGGGGCGAACTACCTCATCGAGATCCACGAGGAGAACTTCATGGACAAGCTCCACGTGAGCGTGGAGATGTCGGCGGATGCGTTCCAGGGGACCCTGTCCGGCGTGGAGGGCCTCCATGGCCGCGTCCTCGCCGCGCTCAAGGAAGAGACCGGCGTGACGCCGGTGGTGAAGCTCCTGGAAGGAGGAAGCCTCCCCGCCGCGGAAGGCAAGGCGGTGCGGGTGGTGGACCTGCGTCCTCATGGAAAAAGGGAGTGCTGAGCGATGGCGTATCACCTGTCGATCTTCGTCGTCAACGAGCCGGGCAAGCTGGAGAAGATCACGCGCGTGCTCACCGAGCGCGGCCTCAACATCCGCGCGGTGTCCATGGCCAGCACGGGAGAGTTCGGGGTGGTGCGCATCCTGGTGAACGACCCGGATGCCGGGCTCGCGGCGCTGAAGGAAAGCCGCTTCACCGCCACCAAGCGGCGGATCCTCGTCGCGCTGATCGACGACCGGCCCGGCGCCATGCACGACCTGCTGGTCAACCTTTCATCCCGCAGCGTGAACGTTGAAGACTGCTACGGCTTCGTCATCGAAGAGGGAAAGAAGGCGGCAATCGTCTTCGAGGTCGAAAAATTCCCCGAGGCGGAAAAGGCGCTGGCGGGAAGCCCGGTTCGTCTCATCTCGGACGCGGAGATCTACAAGCTGTAGGGTCCCGGGCTCGGGGCGCGAGGGCTCGAGGCATCAGCCCGGGAGCCGGCCCGCGGGGGGAAAGACGCCAAGGCACCATCTCAACTGCTCGCGGGACCGCACGTCGAGCTTGTCGAAGATGCTCTCGATGTGCTTTTCCACGGTCCGCGGGCTGATGCAAAGACATGCGGCTATTTCGGAGCGGTTGAGCCGCAGGGCAACGAGGGAACAGACCTCAGCCTCCCGTCGGGACAGAAAGCCGAACGTGTCCGTGATCCTCTGCACGGTGAGTGACGTTTCCGCGCGCTTCTCAAGGCTGGAGTAAGAGTCGTTCAGGAAGTCGCTGATCAGTCCGGCGACGCCCATTTCGGATTCGGAAAAGGGAAGAGCCGACCGGGATCGGTGAATGGCCAGGGAAATGGCGTGCCGGGGCAGAGCGTGGCCGAAAAGGGTCCGGCACAGTCCGTTTCGCAGCATGAAATCGACGGCAAACTCGGTCTGAGCGAAGGTCCTCCAGTCAAGGACGTGCGCGAGCCCGACGAGCGACGCCGGCAGCCCGTTCTCTGGAATGCTGCTCGGCCGGCGCCTACGGTAGTAGCCGTTGTACGCGGCAACCGCGGAGTCCGTGTGCCCGACGCCGTCAAGGAGCATGCCGTCACTCGCGCTGTACACCGAGCATGCGGCGTCGAAAGGAATGATCGCCTGGACTTCAGAGCTTGCCGTGCGCAGGAACTCGCATCTCGTCCGGCAGGAACCGACGCGAACGAGATACTCCTGAACCCGTGGCCAAGGGATTCTCCCAGAGTCCGCCATACCGCCTCCAGGAACCCGCTTACGGGTTTGTCGGCCTGACTCCGGTGAAAGAACAATTGTCAGTCCGGCGCCG
Source organism: Spirochaetia bacterium (assembly GCA_035542415.1). GTDB lineage: Bacteria > Spirochaetota > Spirochaetia > SZUA-6 > Fen-1364 > Fen-1364. Next base: position 22,048 of record DATKLM010000105.1, on the reverse strand, counting down.
GCATTTGTCAAGCGCGAATACGTAGCTTCTACGCATGCGGGAATCCGCCTCCCGTCATAGACTGCAGGCGGCAAGGAGGCATGCCATGAAATGGTTCAAAGTTGCTGCGTGTCTTGTTTTCGTTCTTGCGCTGGGCGGGCAGGCAGCCGGTCAGACCCAGATGACGACGACGGGGACGAACTACGGAGCGAGCACCATGAAGATCTACCCCATCGACCAGGAACGCTGGCTGGCTACGGTGGAACAGATGGGGATCCGCGTTGACGACACGGGCAAGGGCCCCTTTCACCTGATTTCCACGGATATCAGGATGATCATGTACGGGGACAAGGCCGGCGTTCAGTACCGCGGGTATGAGACCCACGTGGACAAGGACGGCGACAAGGTCATCTGGGAGATCTGGGGGTTCCCGATCGGCACGAACAAGGGCAAGGGGAAAGTCATCGGGGCCACCGGCAAGTTCGCCGGCCTGGAAGGGACGATGGACTTCGTGCTGATGAATCCGCCGAAGGGGTTTCCGGAAGGAACGAGCCGTACAATCTGCAAGGAAGTGATGAACCTCACCCTCAAAGCCCCGCTCTAGGGGCACGTCGCTGGCCGGGGCGCAGCGGGCCGGAGCGCTGCCCCGGCCGCCGAAGAGTTCAGCGGGAGGATTGCCATGAAACTCACCCTGCGTTTCCTGCTTTCGATGTGCGCCGCCGCGCTTCTGCTCGGCGTCGCTTCCTGTGCCCCCAAGGCCGTTCCGACAGACCCGGCGTCGGTGGTCCGTGCCGTGTTCGAAGCAATCAACCAGGGGCACGGGGAGACGGCAGCGAGCTTCTTCGCGCCGGACGCGCAGTGGATCACGGCCATCGGCCAGCCCAGCGGATCTCAGAAAATCCTGAGCTGGATTCGCGACGGGTGGATCCCTCTGAAAACCCGCCTAGAAATCAAGGAAATCCAGGCCAGCGGTGACAACGTGACCGGGGTCTTCACGGTGCAGAACGTCTCCGACGAGTTCCACAGCCCCACGCCTCTCGCGCTGAGCGCCGTGGTTCAGAACGGCAAGATCACGTCCATGACCTGGACGACAAAAAAGTAAGCTGAACACCCCCTCCGATCCTCCTCATCTTGACCGCAGGACAGGACGTGATAGAGTCATAAGCTCGCCCTGTCTCCTGTGAAAAAAGGTGGAGGAAGACAGTTCTATGATCTGGAACACGGATTTCGAGGTCCTTCCGCGCGCTGAGCTGGACGCGCTGGAGGGGGAGCGGTTGGGAAGGCTCGTGGACACGCTCTACCGCCGGGTCCCCTTCTACCGCCGGAAGATGGAGGAGAAGTGCGTGAAGCCGCAGGACATCCAGGGGATCCGCGACATCACGAAGCTTCCCTTCACGACCAAGGACGAGATGCGGGAGATCTATCCCTACGGACTCCTGGCAGTGCCGCTGCCGGAGATCGTGGAGATCCACACCTCCTCCGGCACCACCGGCACCCCCGTTGTGGATGCGTACACCCGCGGTGACATCGAGATCTGGGCGGAAGTCATGGCTCGCACGCTTGCGGCGGGCGGGACCACGCGCCACGACATTGTCCAGAACGCCTACGGATACGGCCTGTTCACCGGCGGCCTTGGCGTGCACTACGGCGCGCGTCTGATCGGCGCAACCGTCATTCCCATCTCTGGCGGCAACACGAAACGCCAGCTCGCCATCCTTCGGGATTTCAAATCAACGGTGCTCACCTGCACTCCGTCCTATTCTCTGTTCCTCGCAGAGGCAGCCCGGGAGGAAGGCTTCGACCTGCGCCGCGTGAACCTCAAGGCGGGGTTCTTCGGCGCCGAGCCGTGGAGCGAGAGCATGCGCCAGGAGATCGAGGACAAGCTTTCCACGCTCGCCATCGACATTTACGGCCTCACGGAGATCATTGGCCCGGGTGTTGCCACGGAGTGCGAGCAGCAGGACGGTCTCCACATCCAGGAAGACCACTTCTTCCCCGAGATCATCGACCCGGCAACGGGAGCGGTCCTGCCGGACGGTGAAAAGGGTGAGCTCGTGATCACGACGCTCACCAAGGAGGGAACGCCAGTCCTCCGCTACCGCACCCGGGACATCACGTACCTCGACCGGTCCCCCTGCCCCTGCGGACGGGGCACGGCGCGCATGCACCGGGTCCTGGGGCGCACGGACGACATGCTCATCATCCGCGGCGTGAACGTCTTCCCCTCCCAGATCGAGGAGGTGATCCTCCAGGTGGACGGCGTGGAGCCTCATTACCAGCTCGTGGTGGACCGCCGCGACCAGCTGGACGAGCTGGAGGTGCAGGTGGAGATGAACGAGTCCATGTTCTCCGACGAGATCAAGGGCCTGGAGAAGATGGAGCGGAAGATCGAATCCGACCTGTACGCCACGCTCAACATCCACACGAAGGTCAAGCTCGTGGAGCCCAAGAGCATTGCGCGCAGCGAGGGCAAGGCGAAGCGCATCATCGACAAGCGCACCATCTGAGCCGGCGCATCGAAAAAGGGAAAAAGCATGAGCGTGAAGCAGATTTCGATCTTCCTGGAAAACAAGAAAGGGCGCCTCGCGGAGGTGACGCACCTCCTGGCCGCGGAAAAGATCAACATCCGCGCGCTGTCCCTGGCGGACACGGCGGATTTCGGCGTGCTGAGGATCATCGTCAACGATCCCGATGCCTGCCTCGCTGTCCTGAAGGCAAACTCCATTGTGGCGCAGGTGACAGAGGTGATTGCCGTGGAAATCGAGGACAAGCCGGGAGGCCTGGCGCGGGCGCTCGCCGTGCTGGACGCCGCGGGGCTGAACGTGGAGTACATGTACGCGTACGTGGAAAAGAAGAAGGACAACGCCATCGTGATCTGCAAGATCGACGATCGCGAAAGGGCGCTCGACGTTCTCTCCGATGAGGGAGTGGCCACGCTGAACGCGCAGGCGTTGAAGGCGTTGTAGAGGGGGTGCATGAAGAGCAGGTCGGCCGCGTTTGCCGTCGTGAACGCAGCGCTCATCGCCGCGGTCATTGTCGTGAACGTCCTGGCGATCACGCTGCCGCTGAACGGCCGTTCCACGGCGTCCATTTCGGACAGCTTCGCGTCCCTGTTCGTTCCCGCGAACTATGTCTTTTCCATCTGGGGACTGATCTACCTCTGTCTCATTGCATTCGGCGTCTTCCAGCTCCTCCCCGGCCAGAGGGACAACCTCTTCGTTTCCGCAACGGACTGGTGGTTCGCGCTGAGCTGCCTGGCAAACGCTTCATGGCTGTTCGCCTGGCACTACGGGCTGTATCCGCTGTCCGTCTTCGTCATGCTGGTCCTCCTCCTGGCGCTCATCATCATCTACGCGGGCATCCATCCGTCAGGCCGGGACCGTGACTCTCCGGACCTGGCCACGCGAGCGCTGGTGCGGCTTCCGTTCAGCATCTACCTCGGCTGGATCACCGTGGCCGCCACGGCGAACATCTCCGACGTGCTCTCCTGGACAGGCTTCGCGGGGCTTGGCGCACCCAATTCACCCTGGACAGCAGCGCTCTGCGTCCTGACAGGACTGGTCGCGCTTCTCATGGGGATCCTGTATCGTGATGTCGCCTACGCCGCGGTGATTATCTGGGCGCTCGTGGGCATCATACAGAAGCAGGCGGCCCACCCGCTCATTGTCTCCGCGGGCTGGACCGGCGTGGGCGTGGCCGCGGCGGGCGTTGTGGCCGGCACCCTGGCGCGCAGGCGCACGCCGCAGCGTACTTGACGCCGCTTCGGATTTATGCAGAATATGTAAATCTATTCATGGCGCCAATCCAATCGAGGAGAGGAAAATGTCGCGGAGAAGCCTCTTTGTCATTGGGCTCGCGGTCTCTTTCCTGGTCGTCTCAACGGCCTTCGCTGTCGCAGCGGAGGTCGTCAAGGTCGGGGCGATCCTTGCCGTGACCGGGCCCGCGGCAAACCTCGGCCTGCCGGAATCCCGGACGCTCCAGATGCTCGTGGATGAGACAAACCGCTCGGGCGGCGTAGCGGGACGGAAGATCGAGCTGATCATCAAGGACTCCCAGGGCAGCGCGGAGAAAGCCGTGTCCTTCGCAAAGCAGCTCGTGGAGGAGGAGAACGTCCTTGCCATCATCGGACCAACGACGAGCGGGGAGAGCATGAAGCTCAAGGGCTACTGCGATGAGAGTGAGACCATCCTCATCTCCTGCGCGGCCGCCGAGACCATCGTCAACCCGGTAGCGAAGTGGGTGTTCAAGACGCCGCAGATGGACAGCTTCGCGGCCCGCATGATCTTTGCCACCATGAAGAGGATGGGCATCAGCCGCATCGGCGTGGTCGTCAGCAACAGCGGCTTCGGCCAGGGCGGTAAGGCCCAGCTTGAGAAGATTGCCCCGGAATACGGGATCAGCGTCGCCATCTCCGAGGTCTATGACTCAACGGCGGGAGACTTCACCGCCGTGCTTGCCAAGGTGAAGGCGCTGAACGTCCAGGCGGTGGTCAACTGGTCCGTGGAGCCGGCGCAGTCCATCATCCCCAAGAACATGAAGCAGATGGGTTTCGACGTTCCGCTCTTCCAGAGCCACGGTTTCGGCAACATCAGATACGTCGAAGCTGCCGGAAAGGCCGCGGAAGGAATCATCTTCCCCTGCGGACGTCTCCTCGTCTCGGACAGGCTGCCCGCCGAGCACCCGCAGAAAGCAGTCCTTGCCGGGTACAAGAAGGCATATGAGGCGAAGTTCAAGGAAGAGGTGAGCACGTTCGGCGGCCATGCCTATGACGCGTTTCTCATTCTCACGGAGGCGGTGAAGAAAGCGGGAAGCATCGACAAGCGCGCTGTCCGGGATGCCATCGAGGGCACGCAGGGGCTCATCGGCACGGCGGGGATCTTCACCTTCTCTCCCACGGATCACAACGGTCTCACCATGGATTCCTTCGAGATGCTCACGGTGAAGGACGGCGCGTTCGCGCTCCTGGGCAGGTAATACCCCGGCACCCGGTTTTTGCTGTATAATCGAGCCCGTTCCAACAACACAAAGGGGGTCCTATGTCACGCTCAGCGAAGCTTTTTGCATGCGTCGTCTCTTGTGCGCTCGTGCTGGCTGGCGCATCGGCCCTCGCCGCCGGGGCGGACACCGTCAGGATCGGCGCCATCTTCGCCGTGACCGGGCCCAATGCCAACCTCGGCACGCCGGAGGCCAGGACCCTGCAGATGCTCGTGGACCAGGCGAATGCGGCGGGCGGGATCGACGGCAGGAAGGTGGAGCTTTTCCTGCGGGACTCCCAGGGCAACGCTGAGAAGGCCATCTCGTACGCGAAGCAGCTCATGGAGGAGGAGCAGGTGCTTGCCATCATCGGGCCTTCCACGAGCGGGGAAAGCATGAAGCTCAAGGGGATCTGTGATGACGGGGAGACGATCCTCCTCTCCTGCGCGGCCGCTGAGACCATCGTCAACCCGGTGGCGAAGTGGGTGTTCAAGGTCGCGCCCAACGACTCGTTCGCCGCGCGCATGATCTTCGTCACGATGAAAAAGATGGGGATCACGCGTATCGGCGCGCTGTCCAGCAACTCGGGCTTCGGCCAGGGGGGCAAGGCGCAGCTGGAGAAGCTCGCCCCGGGCGCCGGCATCACCATTCTCATCTCCGAGGTCTACGACAAGGAGGCCACGGATCTCACCGGCGTGCTCACCAAGATCAAGGCGGAGGACGTCCAGGCGGTCGTGAACTGGTCCACAGAGCCCGCGCAGTCCATCGTTGCCAAGAACATGAAACAGCTCGGCTTCGACGTCCCCCTGTTCCAGAGCCACGGCTTCGGGAACCTCAACTACGTTGCCGCTGCCGGCAAGGCGGCAGAGGGGATCATTTTCCCCTGCGGCAGGATTCTCGTGGCAGACGCCCTTCCCGCGGGTCATCCGCAGAAGCAGCTGCTCATGGGCTACCGCAAGGCATACCGGGAGATGTTCAAGGACGAGCCAAGCACGTTCGGCGGTCACGCCTATGACTCGTGGACCATCATCAGCGAGGCGGTGAAGAAGGCCGGCACGGACCGCGCCAGGGTCAGGGACTTCATTGAAGGAGTGCACGGGGTCGTGGGGACCGCGGGGATCTTCTCGTTTTCCCCGGAGGACCACAACGGCCTGACCATCGACGCGTTCGAGATGCTCACCGTGAAGAACGGCCGCTTCACTCTCCTGGGGCGGTAGAGCGGTAGCGCGGCAGAGAGGCGTTCGGCGGCCTTTCCGCCGGGCACCCGTTCTCAACGCGCGGAGTCCCGATGGGCACCCAGGTTCTGCAATATATCCTCTCAGGCGTCACCACGGGAAGCGTCTACGCCATCGTCGGCATCGGCTTCAACATCATCTACAACTCCACGGGCATCATTAATTTCGCCCAGGGAGAGTTCCTCATGCTGGGAGGGATGATCGCGGTTTCGCTCCAGGGGATCCTCCCCATGCCGGCCGGCATTGCCGTGGCGGTCGTGGCCACGGGAGTAGTCGGCGTGCTGGTCCAGCTCGTGTTTCTCTCCTGGCTGAAGAATCCCGGCGTGCTTCGCATGATCATCATCACCATCGGGCTTTCCATCCTCATCCGGGAAGCGGCCCTGCACGTCTGGGACGAGAAGGTCCATGCGCTGGCGTACTGGAGCGGAGATGAGACGTCATCCCTGGCCATCCTGGGCGCCCGTGTGTCCCCCCAGGTGCTCTGGGTGCTGGGCATCTCAGCGCTCATGGTTGCAGGCCTCACGCTGTTTTTCCGCGCAACCCTCACCGGCACGGCAATGAGGGCATGCGCCGGCAACACGACGGCGGCGCGCCTCTGCGGCATCCGCGCGCCCGCGCTCGTCACGCTCTCCTTCTTCATCGCCGCCGCAATGGGCGCGCTCGCCGGGTGCGTGATCTCTCCCATTACCCAGACCCAGTACGACATGGGCACGTCCCTCGCGGTCAAGGGATTCACCTGCGCGGTGCTCGGCGGACTGGGCAATGTGACCGCGGCGGTGGCCGCCGGCGTTCTCGTGGGCGTCCTGGAGGCGGCGAGCATCAGCATCCTTCCCCTTGCGTACAAGGACGTGGTCGCACTGACCATCATGCTGGCAATCCTGCTCTTCCGGCCGGAAGGACTCTTCGGGGGCGATGGCAAGAGGCCTGCCTCCGCGGTCAGGCGATAGGACGCCGCCCATGCGCACCGCCCTGAGACGGATCCTGCCGCTCGCTGTTCTCGCCGTCCTCATTGCCGCGGCGCCGCTGGCGCTGGGCGCCCTGAAAGCGGACTTCTACCTCACCCAGCTCACCATGTCCGCGTACTACAGCCTCGTGACACTCGGCCTTTGTCTCCTCATGGGATACGCCGGCCAGATCTCCCTGGGTCACGCGGGATTCTTTGCAATCGGCGGCTACACGGCCGCGGTTCTCTCCACGTCTCACGCCGCTCCCTGGCTCTCCATTCCCGCGGCCGTCGTGCTGACAGCAGTCGTCGCGCTCCTCATCGGGATCCCGGTCCTTCGCCTTCGCGGCCACTACCTCGCCATGGCCACGCTCGCGTTCGGCTTCATCGTCTCCCGGGTGATCCTGGGCACGGCGCTCTTCGGCCAGGCGGACGGCATCTCTGACGTGCCGGCCTACCGGTTCTTTGCCGGTCTTGCCATCAGCGGGAAGCGCTCTCTTCGCCTGCAGAACTTCTACGTCGCCTGGGCGCTCGTGCTCGTCGGCATCCTCGTCGCGGGGAACCTGGTGCTTTCACGGACCGGCCGGGCGCTGCGCGCCATTCATGGCGACGAGGAAGCGGCCGCCGCCTCGGGGATCGACGTTGCCCGTCACAAGCTCATCACGTTCGTGCTCAGCGCCGTGTACGCCGGGCTTGCCGGTGCCTGTCTCACGCACTTCAACGGCGGGATCGGGCCGGGGGAGGCCGGCATCCTGAAGTCCGTGCGCTACGTCGCCCTGGTCGCGGCGGGAGGCATGAGCAGCCTCTGGGGAACGCTCGCCGTCTCCACGTCCCTCACCTTCCTGTCCCTGCGGGGAGCGTTCGGTCTCTACGACGACGCTGTCTTCGGCGGCCTCCTCGTGCTCATCATGCTCTTTGCGCCGAACGGGCTTTTCGGGATCATCCGCGGAACGCGGCGGACTGCAATCCGGCGCACCGCGGGTCCGGGGGCCCCGCGATGAGCGGCCCGATCCTGACCGTGAGCGGCCTGCACCACTGGTTCGGCGGGCTGCACGTGATCAACGACATCGGATTTTCCTGCGGTCCGGGAATCATCAAGGGAATCATCGGGCCCAACGGAGCGGGCAAGACAACGCTCCTCAACCTGGTGGCAGGAACGATGCCCCCCACCTCGGGTCGGATCGTCTTTGACGGCGCCTCCACCGCGGGGCTTCCCTCTCACCGCATGGCGGAGCGCGGGATTGCGCGAACGTTCCAGGCAACGCGGCTCTTTCCCGGCATGACGGTGCTGGACAACGTCATGGTGGGACGCCACCTGCGCGGCCGCTCGGGATTCCTCAGGGGCCTGGGCGGCCCGCCGTTCACCCGACGGGAAGACGCCGGCATGCGGGATGCATGCATGCACATCCTGCGCTCCCTGGGCATCGAGGAGCTGGCCGGGCGGGAGGCGCGGGCGCTGCCGTTCGGACGCCAGCGCGTGGTGGAGCTGGCCCGAGCGCTCGCCTCCGAGCCGAAGCTCCTTCTCCTGGACGAGCCGGCCTGCGGCCTGAACCCGGCGGAGACAGAGGACATGGGCCGGTGCATCTCCGACATCCGCGGCGGAGGCATGACGATCCTCATCGTGGAGCACGACATGTCGCTTGTGATGGGCATCTCGGACGAGGTCCTGGTCCTGAGCTACGGTCGAGTCATCGCGGAAGGAACGCCGCGGGAGGTCCAGGCGAACGACGAGGTCGTCTCGGTCTACCTGGGGGCGGGCGATGCTTAGGGTCAGGAGCCTGCGCGCCGGCTACGGGGACATCGAGGTGCTCCACGGCGTCTCCCTGCACGTGGACAAGGGAGAGATCGTGACCATCGTCGGCGCCAACGGGGCGGGCAAGAGCACGCTCCTGTCTTCCATCGCGGGAGTGGTGCGTCCGGATGGGGGCTCGGTAGCCTTCGACGGATCGGACATCACCGCGCTGCCGGCCGAGCCGGTCGTTTCCCGCGGCTGCGTCCTGGTCCCCGAGGGGCGGCAGATCTTCTCAGCGCTCAGCGTCCGGGAGAACCTGATCCTGGGGGCATACCTGCGCTGCCGGAAGTCCGGGAAGCGCTCCGTGGAAGCAGATGTGAAAAAGATCATGGCGATGTTCCCCATCCTGGAGCGCCGGAGCGCGCAGAGCGCCGGGACCCTGAGCGGCGGAGAACAGCAGATGCTCGCGCTGGGGCGCGCGCTGATGGCGCGGCCCGCGCTCCTCATGCTCGACGAGCCATCCATCGGCCTTGCTCCGCTCGTGGTGCGGGAAATCCTGGACGTGATCGTACGCCTGCGCAGTGAGGGCACGACTGTCCTCCTCGTCGAGCAGAACGCGCGGGCCGCCCTCTCCATCTCAGACCGCGGGTACGTGATGGAGACGGGACGGATCATGCTGGAAGGCACGGCGGAGGAGCTGTCCGGAAACCACGACGTGCGCAGGTCGTACCTGGGCAAGGAATATCGCCGGATCGACGAATGAGGGGGGAGCGCGTGAAGCGGGGGCCGACACATGATGTGGAATGAAAAATACGAGGCGATGCCGCGGGAGGAGCTGGAGCAGGTCCAGCTGGAGCGCCTGCAGGCAACTCTCCACCGGGTGGAGAGGAACGTTGCGTTCTACCGGCAGGCCTTCGGCGCGCACGACGTACGCACGGATGACGTGCGCGAGCTTTCCGACCTTTCCCTTCTTCCGTTCACCACCAAGGACGACCTTCGCAGGAGCTACCCCTACGACCTGTTCGCCGTGCCCCTGCGGGACGTCGTGCGGATCCAGTCCACCTCCGGCACGACCGGCACGCCGGTGGTCGTGGGCTACACGAGGAACGACCTGAAGTCCTGGGCGGAATGCGTTGCGCGTGTCCTGGCCGCGGGCGGCATGACGGAGCACGACGTGGTCCAGGTTGCCTTCACGTACGGGCTCTTCAGCGGCGGCTTCGGCCTGCACGCGGGAGCGGAGCGCATCGGCGCATCCGTGATTCCAGCGTCCACCGGAAGCCTGGAGAAGCAGGTGCGCATCATGAAGGACTTCAAGACAACGGCGCTGGCCTGCACGCCCAGCTACGCCCTGGCAATCGCGGCCGCCGCGGAGGAGATGGGAATCACGCCGGCGGACCTTCACGTGAAGACCGGGTATTTCGGCGCGGAGCCGTGGAGCGAAGGGCTGCGCACCCTGCTGGAAGAGAAGCTCGGAATCACGGCCCTGGACAACTACGGGCTCACCGAGGTGCTGGGACCGGGAGTCTCCTTCGAGTGCGGCCAGAAATCCGGCCTGCACGTGAACGAGGACTGCTTCATCCTGGAAGTGGTCCACCCTCTTACCGGCAAGCCCGTGCCGGATGGCCAGGAGGGAGAGCTCGTTCTCACCACCATCAGCAAGGAAGGCTTCCCCATGATCCGCTACCGCACGGGAGACCTGGGGTCGGTCTCACGCGGGCCGTGTCAATGCGGGAGGACGTTTGCGCGCATGACACGCGTTCGGGGCAGGATCGACGACATGATCATCCTGGGCGCGGTCAAGGTATTTCCGTCGCAGGTGGAAGAGATCGTCACCGGGGAGAAGGACCTCAGCCCGCATTTCCTGATCGTTCTGGACCGGCAGGACGGTATCGACCAGATGACGGTCACCGTTGAAACCGCGGGTCCGGAAACGGCAGAAAGCGCCGGAGCGCATCTCTCCCGCAGGATCGAGGCGGTGCTCGGGGTGACCTGCCGCGTGGAGCTGGTCGGCCCCGGCTCCCTGGCGCGGGCGGGAGAAGGGAAGACCAGGCGCGTGGTTGACAAGCGGCGGATCTAGGGCTCAACTCGAGGACGTGCCCGAGCTTCCGGACCTTGAGTACATCGTCAAGACTCTCGCGCCCAGCATCGTCGGCCGGCGCATCACGGACGTCACCATCCGGGAGCCCATCGTGCTGCGGCTGCTCCTGCCGGATCCGGCCGGGTTCGCCGGCATCCTGCCCGGGAAGCGTTTCGCCGGCCTCCAGCGCAAAGGACCGTTCCTCCGGTTCGACCTGGAGAGCTGTGAGTTGATCGTCCACTGCATGCTCGCCGGAAGATTCGCGCTGGGGGCAAGGAAGGACCGGGCCGTCCCCAACCAGTGCTTTGCCTTGGTCCTGGATGACGGGAATCGCCTCTCCTACGGAGACGAAAAAAAGATGGGCAAGGTGTACCTCACCGCCCCCGGCTCGTATGAAGCCATCCCCGGCTACCTCCAGCAGGGAATCGACATCCTGTCCCCGGAGTTCACGTTGGAGGCATTCGAGTCCGCCATCGAGGGCCGGCGCCACCAGGCCCGGGTGTTCATCATGGACCAGTCCGCGTTGAGCGCCATCGGAAACGCGTACGCGGACGAGATCCTTTTTTCCGCGGGCATCCATCCCAAGACGTCGTGCATTTCACTGGACGGCGGGAAGCGCCGAAAGCTCTATGAGAGCATCAGGGAGACGATTTCCTGGGGCATCAGTGAAGTGGAGAACGCGGGCCAGCCCATCGACGTGAAGGTACGTGACCACGTGCGCGTTCGAAACAGGAAAGGAGAGCCGTGCCCGGTCTGCGGCACGACCATCCGCAGGGTGGGAGTCCTGGGCTATGATTCCTTCTATTGCCCGCACTGCCAGCCTGCCACGAGAAAACAGTCCATCCCCTGGTGAGGGAGAGAGGAAGTACCATGCCGAACGCTCCCCTGGACAGGCGGCAGTCCCGTCTCATCTGCCTCCTCGCATATCTCATCGCCGCGTCTGCCGGTGTTGCCGCGGTCTGGCTCCTGGGCGGCGGACAGGCCCTGTGGATGGCCGCGGTTGCGGACCTGGCTGCCACGGTTGTGGTCTTCATCTTCAGCGTTGCGCTGGACAACTCCAGCATGTATGACCCGTACTGGAGCGTCGCGCCCGTCCCCATCCTGGCGTTCTGGATGGCGGAGGCCGGCGCGCTTACGGCGCGCCAGGTGGTCGTGCTTGCCCTCGTGCTCGCGTGGGCGGTGAGGCTCACGTACAACTGGCTGCGCCGATGGCGCGGTCTTGCGGATGAGGATTGGCGATATGCTGACTACCGCCGGTTCGGTGCCGCCTACTGGCCCATCAGCTTCCTGGGCTTCCACCTGTTCCCCACGGTCGTCGTCTTCCTGGGCTGCTGTGCCGTGTATCCGGCGTTCATGGTCTCCACGACAGGAATCGGCGTCCTGGACCTGGTCGCCGCCGTGGTCACGATCACCGCCATCACGATCGAGGCGGGCGCCGACCGGCAGCTCAGGCGGTTCCTTGCAACACGCAGGAATCCCGGGCAGGTTCTGGACACCGGCCTGTGGGCACTCTCCCGGCACCCGAACTACTTCGGCGAGGTCCTGTTCTGGTGGGGGGTGTACCTCTTCGGCCTTGCCGCGAGCCCTGCATGGTGGTGGACGATCATCGGTCCGGTGGTCGTCACCGGTCTGTTCCTCGGCGTGAGCATTCCCATGATGGACAAGCGGATGCTGTCCCGGCATCCCGGCTACGCGAAGCTGATCGGCAATCGCTCCCCGTTCATTCCGCTTCCCCGGCGGGCGCGCCCATGAAGCTGATCGGTCTCGACGTCGGGACCACGACGATCTGCGGCCTGCTCCTGGATGCAGCGGACGGCCGGATCGTGTCGGTGATCACGGAGCCCAACCGCGCCACCCTCCCGGAGACCGTTCCCGGTGATTCCCTCCAGGATCCCCAGGTCGGGCTGAAGACCGCGCTCGGCATCGTGAACGGCTTCCTCGACTCCCATCGGGACATTCGCGGGATCGGGGTGGCCGGACAGATGCACGGGATCCTGTACATCGATGGAAAGGGGAATGCCCTGAGTCCCCTCTACACGTGGCAGGATGGGCGCGGCGACCGGCCGTTTAGGGACGGAACGTACGCATCCTGGGTCTCACAGGCGCTGGGCCGTCCCGTGAGCACGGGCATGGGGCTCGTCACGCACTTCTACAATCAAAAAAACGATCTTGTGCCCGCGGGCGCTTCCTCGATGTGCACGATCATGGACTTCGTCGCCATGAAACTCTCCGGGGCGGCCGCGCCGGTCATGGATCCAACGAATGCGGCGAGCCTCGGGGGATTCGATCCTGGGGGCATGGATTTCCTTCGCGGCCAGTTCGGCGGTATTGGCATCGAGGAATCGCTGTTCCCGGCCGTGAGCGCCAACTACGTTCCCCTCGGCGACGCGCGTCCGGGGGTTCCTGTCTTCCCGGCCCTGGGGGACAACCAGGCCAGCTTCCTGGGGTCTGTCCGGGACAGCGCGCGCACGGCGCTGGTGAGCGTGGGAACGTCCAGCCAGATCTCCCTGCGCATGGAGAGCTGGCGGGAGATTCCCGGAATCGACGTCCGGCCCATGCCTTTTGGCGGCTGCCTCGGAGTGGGAGCCGGGCTGTGCGGCGGCCGAGCACTCGCAATAGTGAGGAACTTCTTCCGCAGCACGGTCCGCCTGGTGACCGGGCGCGACGCCGAGATTCCGTGGGACGTTCTGAACGGTGCCGGAGAGGCATCCGACCAGGCCGCTCCGGACGGCCCCGGCAGTCACGCGCATCTCGTGGTGAACACCCGGTTCGCCGGAACAAGAGTCTCTCCAGAAGTCCGCGGGAGCGTGACAAACATCGGCCTCTCCAACCTCACTCCCGGAGAGCTCGTGCGGGGGGTCCGCGAGGGGATCGTGTCGGAGCTGGCGGACTTCTACGAACTTTTCAGCCCAGCGGAAAGGGCGCGCATCTCGGCGCTCGTCGGGTCGGGCAACGCTGTCCGGCTGAATCCCGCCCTGCGGCGCTCCTTCGAGGCGCGCTTCGGCATGAGGCTCAACGTGCCTCGACACCGGGAGGAAACCTCCTTCGGTGCAGCGCTCGTTGCGGGCATTGCCTCGGGGGTCCTGAAGGACCGCGCTGCTGCCGGCGCGCTGGTCCGCTACGAAGAACCGGGCGCCTGATACCGGGACGTCCCCGTGACGGGCCGGAGGCTTGCTCAAGGGCGGCGCTTCACCTATGATCGCCCGGGATCACATGCGCTTCACCACGCTGGATCACTACTTCACCGGCGTCGCCATTCCCGTGGCCGCCCTGCGCTCAAAAGACGGCTGCGGGGTCGGCGAGTTCGCGGACCTGCCCGCCCTCGGGGAGTGGTGCAGAAAGACCGGCCTGGACGTGATCCAGGTCCTGCCGGTGAACGACACCGGCGGCAGCAGCTCTCCGTACAGCGCCATCTCGGCGTTCGCACTGCATCCCCTGTACCTTCGCCTCCAGGATCTTCCGGGGGCGGAGCACGTTGCGGACGACATCACGCGCTTCCGGGCGGAGGAGAAATCGAGGGAAGCCGGGAAGGGAGGCCGGTTTTCCTACCGCGAGGTCCTCGACTTCAAGATCCGGACTGCCCGTCGGATATTCGACGACAACGGAAAGGACATCCTGGGGAATCCGGAGCTCGCGCGGTGGCGCCAGGCGAACCCCTGGGTCGTTCCCTACGCGGTCTTCTGCGCGCTGAAGCGTGAGAACAACAGCTCACCGTGGGTGTCATGGGGCGCGCTGGCCAATCCCTCCCCGGAAGACATCGCCGCGTGCTGGCGCGCGCGGGAGCAGGAGTGCCTCTTCGTGAGCTGGGTCCAGATGCAGCTCGAACGCCAGCTCTCCGCGGCCTCCCGGTCGCTCCAGGACGTTGGCGTTTTCCTCAAGGGGGACGTCCCCATCCTCATGAGCGAAGAGAGTGTGGACGTCTGGGCTTCCCGGCGGTTCTTCGACCTTTCCGCCAAGGCAGGTGCTCCGCCGGACATGTTCTCCCCGAGCGGTCAGAACTGGGGCTTCCCCGTGTACGACTGGGAAAGCCTTGCTTCCAACGGCTACCGCTGGTGGAAGGATCGGCTCCTGCGCGCCTCTCGCTTTTTCCACGCCCTGCGCATCGATCACGTGCTTGGCTTCTTCCGTATCTGGCGCATTCCGCGAACGGAAGTGAGCGGGCTCCTCGGGCGCTTCTCTCCGTTCGCCGGGCTGTCCAAGCGGGACCTGGACGAGCTGGCCTATGATTCGGGCAGGATCCGCTGGCTTACCCTCCCCCACGTTTCGGGTGAGGAGCTTGAAGCAGCGCTTCACGCCGACGCCGGCCGGGTAGCGGAGGGATACCTGTCGCGCATCGGCAATGAAAACCTGTACAACATCCGCGCAGAGCTGGACTCGGAAACTGCAATCCACGCGCTGCCCGAGCCGCAGCCGGTCAAGGACTTTCTCCTGTCCCTGCACGCGGACAGGACCCTGCTGGATGACGGCACGGGCATGTTCTTCACGCCGTGGTACCTCGACCGAAAGAAAGGGTATCGGAGCCTCTCCGAAAGCGACCGGACCCGGCTGAATGTCCTGCTTTCGCGGCGGCGCGCTGAATCAGAGGAGATCTGGGAGAAGACGGGACGCGCGCTCCTGGCGATGCTCAAGGAGACTACGGACATGCTCGTGTGCGCGGAGGACCTTGGCGACGTCCCGGACTGCGTCCCGCGGGTTCTCGCGGGCCTTGGCATCCTGGGCCTGCGCATCGTTCGATGGTCACGTGAATACGGGAAGGCCGCGCCGGGAAGCCCCGCGCCCTTCATCCCGCCGGCGCGGTATGCGAGGTTCTCCGTGTGCACGCCCTCGGTCCACGACACGTCCACGCTGCGGGGCTGGTGGGAGGAGGACGCCGGTGAAAGGGAGGCGTTCTCCTCGTCTCTAGGCCTGACGGGTCCGTGCCCCCAGAGAATGACGCCGGTCATATTGAAAAGAGTGATCGAGCACTGCCTCGGTGCGGGTTCGCTTCTTGCCATCTTCCAGATCCAGGACCTGCTCGACCTCGACACGGAGCTGTGGTCGGCGGACCCCCGCGGGGACAGGATCAACGTGCCGGGAACCGTCACGGAAGAAAACTGGACGTGGCGGATGCCGTTGGATGTCGAGTCACTGGCCGGGCGCCGCGCCATCAGCGCGGCACTCGGGCCTCTCGTGGCGGCGCGCCGCGCGAGGCGGCTGGACGGCAGCCTTCATGGGTAGGGAGCCAACCTACTACTTCCACGTCTCGCGCGAGGCGCGGGACCGCTACGACTTCCCGCGGGAGCTGTACTCCACCACGGGGAACGTCATCACGCTGGACCTGCACTCCGCCCGGATCCTCGCGCGAAAGATCAACGACGTCCGCGCCGCCTCGCGCGGCGCCGCTGCCCAGCTCGTGCGCGCCGGCGATATGAACGCCATGGGCCTGATCGACGAGGTCCTGCACTACGTCGCCGGCCTGTACCGCCGCAGCGTCGACCGGGAAGCATTCGAGAAAGCCCTGGGCTTCCTCCAGGCGCGCGAAGGCTCGGAGACTGTCGATGCGGCGCTGAAACGCTTCGTCACGTTGTTTCCGCCCCCATCGGTCCTCGACGGCACGGAGTCCGTGGAGGAATACCTGGCTGCGGCGGAAGGAGGCGTCTCCCGGCGCTCCATTACGCTGGAGGAGATGCTTCATCTCTCCCTGGCGAACGGGGACCCGGCGTTCGATCCGTTCAGGGAGCTTTTCGACGATGCTTCGGTGGAGGAAGCCTCCTCCTACGTGAGGATCGTCGACGGCGTGCGGGACTTCTTCCGCACTCTTCCCGGGTTCGGCCCGGACAACGAGGACCTTGTCGGGATGTTGGCAAGCCCCGTGCGGGCGGCCCCGGACTCTCTCTCCGGACAGCTGGAGTACATCCGCACCCGCTGGGGCCACCTCCTGGGAGACCTGCTCCTGCGCCTGCTCACCGGCATGGACGTGCTGCGTGAGGAAACGAAGCTCGGCTTCGGTCCTTTCACACCGGGGCCGCCCGAGGTCTACGACTACGCCGGTGCGGCAGCGGAAGTGGAGGCCTTCAGCGCGGACCGTGACTGGATGCCGCGCGCGGTCATGCTAGCCCGCAACGCCCTCGTGTGGCTGGACCAGCTTTCGCGCCGCTCTGGGCGGGAGATCCGCCGGCTGGACCAGGTGCCGGATGAGGAGCTGGACACGCTGGCCCGTCGCGGATTCACGGCGCTCTGGCTCATCGGTGTGTGGGAGAGGAGCACCGCTTCCCGGGAGATCAAGCGGCGCATGGGCAACACGGAGGCCGAGGCATCGGCGTACTCCCTCTACGACTACGTGATTGCCGCGGAGCTCGGGGGCGAGCAGGCCCTGCAGAACCTGAAGGGGCGAGCCTGGCAGCGCGGCATCCGCCTTGCCAGCGACATGGTTCCCAACCATACCGGCATCGACTCGAAATGGATGGCCGAGCATCCCGGGCGGTTCCTCACCTGGCCCCACCCGGGACCGCCGTTTCCTGCCTACTCGTTCAGCGGCCCCAACCTCTCCCAGAGCCCGGGCGTGGGCGTGTACCTGGAGGACCACTACTGGAGCAAGTCGGATGCCGCGGTGGTCTTC
The DNA here is from genome assembly GCA_035542415.1 of Spirochaetia bacterium. Taxonomy (GTDB): domain Bacteria; phylum Spirochaetota; class Spirochaetia; order SZUA-6; family Fen-1364; genus Fen-1364. The sequence goes on along the minus strand of DATKLM010000105.1, from coordinate 4,510 downwards.
AAGCGGGTGGACTTCGGAAGCGGGGAGTCGCGCCTCATCTACCACGGCAATGACGGCACGCACATGCCGTGGAACGACACGGCCCAGCTCGACTTCCTGAAGCCAGAGACGCGGGAAGCGGTCATCGCCACGATCATCCACGTTGCGCGCATGTTCCCCATCATCAGGTTCGACGCCGCGATGACGCTGACCAAGAAGCACTTCCAGCGCCTCTGGTATCCCGAGCCCGGATCCGGCGGGGACATCCCGTCCCGGGCCGGCAACGGGATGTCGCGCCGCGACTTCGACCGCGCCGTGCCGGCGGAGTTCTGGCGCGAGGTGGTAGACCGGGTTGCCCGGGAGGCGCCGGACACGCTCCTTCTGGCCGAGGCCTTCTGGCTCCTGGAGGGCTTTTTTGTACGCACGCTCGGAATGCACCGGGTCTACAACAGCGCTTTCATGCACATGCTGAAGGCGGAGGACAACGCCGGCTACCGACAGACCATCCGCAACACGCTGGAGTTCGACCCGGAGGTGCTCAGGCGCTTCGTCAACTTCATGAGCAACCCTGACGAGCAGACCGCCATCGAGCAGTTCGGGGACGGGGACAAGTACTTCGGGGTCTGCACCCTCATGGCCACCATGCCCGGGCTTCCCATGTTCGCCCACGGCCAGATCGAAGGCCTGCGGGAAAAGTACGGGATGGAGTTCCGCCGGTCCTACTGGAACGAAACGCCGAATGAAGGCCTCGTCGCCCGGCACGAGCGCGACATCTTCCCGCTCTTGCGGAGGCGCTCCCTGTTCTCCGGCGTGGAAAACTTCCTCCTGTACGACTTCTTCTCCGCCGCCGGAGGGGTCAACGAGGACGTCTTTGCGTATTCGAACCGGCAAGGCGATGAGCGCGCTCTCGTTCTCTACAACAACAGGTACGCTGAGGCGCGCGGGTGGGTCAGAACCTCTGCCGCGTTCGCTGTGAAGCAGGGCGGGACGAGGTCTCTCGCTCAAAAGTGCCTTGGTGAAGGTCTTGCGCTTCCGAACGACCCGGCTGCGTTCGTCATCTTCCGGAATCACCCCGAGGGCAGAGAGTACATCCGCTCCTGCAGGGAGCTGTGGGAGAAGGGGCTGTACGCGGAGCTCGGCGCGTTCCGCTGCCACGTGTTCCTGGACTTCAGGGTCGTGTTCGATGACGGCGCGCGCCGGTGGTCGCGTCTTGCCGCGGGGCTCAACGGGCGCAGCGTTGGCAGCATGGATGCCGCGCTCAGGGAGCAGGAGCTCAGGCCGGTCCGAGATCCGCTGCACGCGGCGCTGGACGCGGATCTTTCGCGGAACCAGGACGCATACCGGAGCTTCCTGGAAGCGGCCGCGCGGTTTTCCGGCAGGCGCCTGGAGGTCGAGCTGGCGGTACAGGAGCTTCAGAGGCGGCTGGCTTCAGCACCAACCGACCTGGCACCGAACGACCCGGCCCGGGTGTTCGTCAAGCCGTGGATCCTCATGCGCTCTGTGTGCGGTCCCAATCCCGCGGAAAGCCCGGTCCTGTCCTGGATCGATGAATGGATGCTTGCCGACGTCATGCGAGCCTGGCTCATGCGCGGGGGATGGTCGGAGCGGTTTGCCGGGCCTGCGCCCGGCCTGCTCGTGTTCCTGCTGGGCGCAGACAACCGAGCGGCGGACATCGGCCAGTGGCCGGAGCTTCTCAAGGACGCTGCGGCTCAGCGGTTCCTGGAGGTGAACTTCTTCAACGGCGCGCGCTGGTTCTCCCGGGAAGGGATCGAGATCATGACGGCCTGCGTCGCTGCTCTTGCATCCTGTGAAGGATGGAAGAAGCCGAATGTGAAGGCGATCCTCGAGACCGCGGAGGCTTCAAAGTACGGCTGGGATGAATTCCTTGCGGCCTTGTCCAGGAAACCACCGGCCCGCAAACCATCGCCCAAGAAACAATCGCCCAAAAAGACATCGCCTCAGTCGCCTCGGAGGAAGCCACCTAAAAAGCGACAGTGAAAATCCGCCCCGGGGGAGTCCGCCTCAGGCGCGCAGCACGCTGATCTTCGACGGAAGGACTCGCAAGGTGACGGGGAAGTCCGCAGAGGAGAGCCAGGTCAGCTCCCCATCGAGCTGCATCGGGATTCTGTGTCCCGCATAGGCGACGTCGACCCGTTCGGCGTCGAAGAAGCGGACCTCGGAGAGCTCGCCGTGTCGTCCCGCGTAGAACTTCTTCTTGCTGCGGATTTTCTTCCACACGCTCATGCTCCCGACCACGCAGACGTTCTCCGCGCCGGGCAGAACGGACATGTGCCCGCCGTACGTCCTCCTGCCGCTGATTCCGACGATCACCATGGAAGGAACAAGGGAGTCCAGCCGCAGCACTCCTTTCGCTCCATGCAGGCGGATATCCATGACGCCCGGACGGACCAGCGGGTCATAGAACAGGCTCCCGACGTCCACCATGAGCTTGTATGCCTGCCCGGGGATGATGCGCTTGAACTTGTTCGTCAGTCCGGCAATATAGGCGTCCAGCCCGATGCTCCCGACATTGAAGGAGTAGATCGACCTCCCCAAGGCTGTCGTGACCTGCAGGGCACCCGTCTTCACGGTACGCTGTGCGCCCAGGATCAGCTCGTATGCCTGGGCGAACGTGGGGGCATCAGCCACGTCGTTGCCGGTTCCCAGCGGCAGGCGCAGCAGTTTCAGCCGCTCCAGGAGCGAGCCCTCCGCATCCACGAGCGCCGTGCAGATCTCGTTGCTCGTCCCGTCCCCGCCGCAGCCGATGAGGAGATGCTCCATCCCCGAGCGGGCCTTCTCCTCCCCTTCCAGGATCTGCTCCGTGATGACCCGGGCGTGCCCGGGATACTCGGTGAAATGAACCGTGTTGATCTCCACCTTCCGGCGCGGGTAGCACTTTCGAAGGTCGCTCAGCTTCTGCTCCAGCTCAAGGAGCAGCTTCTGCACCGTTGCCTGGCGCTTGAAGAAACCCGCGCGCGGGTTGGCGATCACGTCGACAATGAGCGGCGCGCGTTCAAGCGATGCGGAGAAGTTCGTCAGCTCGGAGACACCGTTCGCATACGCTGAAACAAGGTCCATACTACCCTAAGAATGCCTGACTCCGTGTTAAAGTCAAGGGAGAGTCAGGAGGGCGCGAAGACGCCGGGCGGCTCTCCCCCGGTGGGACACCTCGTCCTTTTCCTCGTCTGAAAGCTCGGCAAGCGTTTTCCCCAGCCCGGGAAGGAGGAACAGCGGATCATAGCCGAAGCCGTTGGTCCCCCGCGGCGCATCCGTGATGGTTCCATGGACCGTCTCCTGCACCGCGATGAAACGCCCCTCGTCCTGAACGAGCACCAGGCAGCACACGAAGGAGGCGGCTCGATCCTCGGTGCTGCCGAGGTTTTCAAGGAGCAGGGCATTGCGCCTCGGGGATTCGAGGAGCCGGCCGTCCGGCCCGGCCCCGTACCGGTTGGAGGCAATTCCCGGCGCTCCGCCCAGCGCGTGGACGCAGAGCCCCGAGTCATCCGCGAGCACCGGCCGCCCCACCTTCTGGAAAAGCGAGGCGGCCTTGCCCCGCGCGTTGTCGAAGAAGGTCGCTCCGTTCTCTTCGAACTCGAAAACGATCCCGAGCTCCCGCGGCGTGATGATCCTCGTGCCCGGAAAAAGGCGGGAGACTTCCGCGAGCTTGTGCGCGTTGTTCGACGCAAGAACCATCTCGATCATGCGGTCCTGAGGTCCTGCGGATCATACACCGCGGCGAGTTTGCGCTTCAACCAGAACAGCCCGGAGTCCACCGTGCCCTTGGGCACCCGCAGCGCCGCGGAGATCTCCCGGTTCGTCGGGGCAAGCCCCACCCGGGCCATGCGGGCCATGGCGAGCCTCGTACGTTTCCGGATCCTGTCGAGCCTGCGCGTGAGATCTGCGCGCCGCAGAAGGTCGTTCTCCTGGAGAAGCTCGGCCTCCAGCAGCCGCGACTGCGCGAAGGCCCGGTTGCGCCTCACGCGGAGCGTCTCCAGGCGCTCCTCCCGAGGCGCGCGCAGGCCGCAGAGCTCCGAGGCCAGCTCGGAAAGCCGCTCCTCGGTGACCCCGCAGAGCGCCGCCAGGGGCCCGACGCGGGAAGGGTCGAGCGTGCGAGCGCACTTGAGGACGAGAAAGAGCAGGTTGCGCCGGTCTGCGTCGCTCCTGATGAGGGGAGCGAGCTTCCCAGGATCGCCAAGCGGCGCAACCCGCGGCTCCTCTGCCTGCGGGACCTCCGGGAGAGTGCAGGCCGGACCCGGTTCGATCCGAAGCGTGGCGTTCCACGACCTTTCCAGCCGCCTGCGGTCGCGCGCGAAATTGCGCAGCTGCCAGGTCAGCACCGCGCAGAGGTAGGACTCGAAGGGCTTGCCCTGGTCCCGAAACCGATCGAGCAGGCGGACGAGCCTCGGATGGAAGGAACCCCGTACCAAAATACCCAATAAATAATAGGCCCTGGAACACGGAGTTCGAAGAGGATTATTCACCCAATATCGATCCTCAGCGATGGGTCCTTATTTCAACTTCTCCTTGAAAG
>DATKLM010000104.1:0-15769 GCA_035542415.1 Spirochaetia bacterium | reverse complement strand
GCCCTGCCGAACGCCAGAAGGTCCTGAAGCGTCCGGTCCAGCCGCACGCCGGGCGGCGTCTCGTAGGCAGGCAGGTAATCCTCCAGCCTGCTCCCTCTCTGCACTGCCTCGATGTCGCCCATGAACAGGGAGACCGGGGCGTCTCCGCCGCTGATGTCTGCGAGCGCCTCCAGGAGCGCCGCCGTGAGAAGCTTGACGCCCAGGTATTCGCGCGCCGTGGCGACATTGCGCTGTCCGCGCTGGCGCATGCGGCGGAGCTCTTCCTCCGGTGGCGCCCCGCGGTAGGTCGCGAAGATCGTGTCGGGGTCCAGCGACCGCAGGAAACCTTCCATTTTTTGCAGCGCGACGCGGTAGCTCCCGATCGAATAGACGTGCTGCATCCGGAGGGAAGGGTTGGACTCCGGCAGGAGCTTCCACGTGTTGTCCAGGAACTTCGTCACGTCCTTCTCTGAAAAGTTGGCCACGTCCCGGTTGGCAAAGGTCACCGCCCACGTGACCGACTCCTGGATCCGTCCCCGGGGGAGCAGCAGTCCGAGCTCCCGCGCCGCGGTCCTGAGGCGCTCCTCCAGCCGCTCGGCGGGAGTGGGACTTCCGGGCTCGGTGCGGCGGAAAGGTATCGTCATCTCGATGCACGCGGTCGAAAGCAGGAGGTCCTCCTCCCGCACCGCGCCGGCGAGCTTTCGGTTCATCACGAGCGCGCTGAGGAGCTCGTTCATGCCGCCAAAGGGGGAGAGGTCCTGGCCGTGCTGGAAGCCGAACACGGCGAGACACAGGTCCAGCTGCCGGTCGGCTCCCGGCGAGCCGGGCCGCAGGCGAAGGTTCCCGTTCACCGTCTCGATGCTCGACTCCACGGCCTCCTTGATCTGCGGAATGAAGCCGTGGTCCACGTTGTAGTACACGAGATCGTGGAACAGGGCGGCCAGAGTCATGTGCGGGTTGCCGGGATCCACGAGGTCGAACACGTGCTCGGGCGTGTGGAAGCTTCGAGCCTCCGTCGTCATTGCCTGGTTGATCATGACAGCCAGGTGTTCGACATCCGCCAGCGGAACGGCGGCGCCCAGCTCGTCCAGCGCCGTCTGCAGAAAATGAATGGAGCGATGGATCGTGCCCGCCGGAGGCTTCAGCGACGCCTGCGGTTTTTTCGCCGTTTTTGCTCGTGCCATTGTCCGCTCGCCTTAACGTACTGACCAAACGGCGTCGGGAGCAAGGGCGCCTTCCGCTTCTCCGGGGCGCATCTCCTCCAGGCTACATCTCCTCCGGGAACAGAACCGCCTGCCTGCCCCGCAGGCGTTTGCGGACGGTCGTGACGATAGCCTCCAGGTCCCGCGAGTCCTTCACGAAGTCCAGCCGGTCCGAAGGAACGGCGAGCACGGGAGCCAGGTGGAACCCCGCGATCCATTCCTCGTAGAGCGCATTCAGCCCGTCCAGGTACGAATCCGTGATGCGCGCCTCGAAATCACGGCCGCGCTGCTCGATCCTCCGCCGGAGGGTCGGGACCGAAGCCCGAAGGTAGACGACGAGGTCCGGCGGGGTGAGCAGGGTGGTCAGCGTCCGGTACAGGCCGGTGTACGTGTCCCACTCCCGGTCGCTCATGGCGCCCTGGCGGTGGAGGGCCCGGGCAAAGACCTCCGCGTCCTCGTAGAAGGAGCGGTCCTGGACGACGGACCGCGGGATGTCCATGAGCGCCCGGTGAGCCCGGGCCCGGTATGTGAGGAAGAACACCTGGGAGTGGAATGCCCAGCGCCGCATGTCGGCGTAGAAGTCCGCGAGGTACGGGTTCTCCGCGACGGGCTCATAGTACGGTTCCCAGCCCAGCCGCTCGCAGATGAGCTGCACCAGCGTGGATTTGCCCGCGCCGATGTTGCCCGCGAGCACCACGTATGTCTTCACCGGCCGGCGACCTGGCGGTACTCGAGCACAGCCTGCTGTGCCAGCTCCTCGTAGATCTGCCCGTTCTGCCGGATCTTCCCAACCGCCTCGTCGTCCAGGGTCCGCACCGCCTTTGCCGGGCTGCCGAGGATCACGGAGCGGGGCGGGAACGTGCGGCCCTCGGTGACGAGCGCGCCGGCCCCCACGATGCTCTCCTTTCCGATCACCGCGCCGCTGAGCACGATGGCGCCCATCCCGATCAGGCAGTCGTCTTCCACGGTGCAGCCGTGCAGAACGGCGTTGTGGCCCACGGTCACCCTCTCCCCGACCACGCAGGGCAGGTTGGTGTCCACGTGCAGCGTGGAGCCGTCCTGGATGTTCGAGCCCTCTCCCACCGTGATGGGGGCGATGTCGCCGCGGAGCGTGGCGCTGAACCACACACTGGTGCGGGCCGCCAGCCGCACGTCTCCCGCGACCTCCGCGTTCCACGCGATGAACGCGCTGGGGTCCGTGCTCGGAGTCTTGCCGCCGATGCTGTGTACCATGGCGGCGATTATAGAGTGTTTGACGCCGGCGGCACAGCTCCATACCTTTGTCCCATTGGAGGAGCATGATGGAGCAGAAGCTCGCCCCGGGACGCCCCGCGCCCGACTTTTCCCTTCTCGATCAGGACGGAAAGACCGTGAAGCTGTCTGACTTTCACGGCCGGAAGGTCCTCCTGTACTTCTATCCGAGGGCAGACACCCCGGGATGCACCACGCAGTCCTGCGCCGTGCGGGACGCCCGGCAGGATTTCAAGAAGCTGAAGGTGGAGGCGCTGGGGATCAGCCCCGATAGGCCGGAGGACCAGAAAAAGTTCGACCTCAAGTTCTCCCTCGGTTTCCCCCTGCTCGCCGATACCGACCACGCCACCGCAATGGCCTATGGCGTCTGGGGAGAGAAGACTTCGTACGGCAAGACGTCCATGGGGATCATCCGCTCCTCGTTCCTCGTCGATGAGAAGGGACTTATTGCCCGCGCCTGGTACGGCGTGAAGCCCGATGAAACAGTGCCGAAGGCCAAAGAAGCGCTGGAGGAGCTCGCCGCCGCGCGCTAGGCGCGCTCCAGGGGCGCGCGGAGATCAGGCTTTCGATTCCAGGATCTGGGCTATCTCCCTTTCCATTCGTTTCGCTTCTTCCGGCGTGAGGAGGCCCGCTGTCATGTCGAACCTCGCGGTGGCGCCGCCGTCGAGCGTACGGACGTTGCCCTTGCGTTTCTCCGCCGCGTACCCCTCTGGCTGCGCCGTTGCCGGCAGCACGATGCCCAGGCAGTCCTGGTCCGGCGTCCTGCTGATCCAGCGCACGCCGTGGTTGAGCTGTTCCGGCCGGTGGCGGATGTAGCTGGCATAACCGTCGGGGTGCACGAGCATGCTGTGGGCCCACCCCCGGGCGTCCGCGCGGTAGTCGACGTACAGGACCACTTCCGGGTCGAACGCGAGGCCGGGCCGCAGAACGTTGTGCAGCGCCGGGTCCGCGGCGAGCCGGGCAAGAAACTCCCGGTGGCCTGCCGGCGGCGTGATGTGCGACGGAATCGCGGTGCGAACCTTCACAGAATCCGGGGAGCAGGGAGCCGAGTAGACGAGCCTGCCGTGGTCCAACGGACGGAAGTTCACGTGCGCCAGGTACATGAGCTCCATCGGGGTCTTCTTGTGATTGGCAATCTCCATGACCGCGTCGAGCACGCTCTCCCCCGCGTGAAGCGTCACCCGCGGGCGCGCCGTGTAGTCGTGGTTGAACGCGATGGTGTGCCGGTACTCCCCGCACGCGGCGATGTACGGCCCCCGGGCATCCGCCCCCACGGCGAGCCACGCGCTGTCGTACGGCGCGTTGGGAAGCTCGCCGTGCAGGGGATGGCTGTCTTCTTTGGTCGGCACTCCCATGGCCGTGGCGCCGCAGTGAATGAGAAACCCGCCGTAGGTGGCGAGGTACTCCCTCGTGGGCCGGGGCCGGGTGAACATCGACCTCATCGTCAGGGTCCGCTCGTCGAAGCGGGCATCCCATACCTGCTGGCCCTGGAAGGGCAGGATCGTCAGCTCCCCGCGCGCGTTGCGAACGCGGAGTCCGGCCACGCCGGAGTCCCAGGAGAAGAGACTCGCCGCCAGCTCCCCGTTCTCCACGATGGTTCTCTCTTTCTCCGCGAAGTACGACCGGTGCAGAGCGATGATTGTCTCGGCCATTCATTCCTCCTCGTACCGCGCCCGACGCGCTTGCGCGTCATCCGGCGCGGCTGGCATTCGTGGCTTGACCGTGCCGGTCGAAACGTGACATACAGACGCGATGAAATTGCCGGCCCTCGTGTGCGCAGCCTTGCTTGTCGGCTGTTTCGCGTTCAGCCAGGCCGCCCAGCCCCAGACCCGGGTCCGGCGGCTCGTGCCCCCCAATCCGCGCGACGGTGAGGGAACCGCGACCACCGTGGTCCCGATCCTCATCTTCCACGCGATACGACCCTACATCGAGACCGACACCACCTCCGTCCGCCGCTACATCGCCACTCCGGAGACCCTGGAGCGCGAGCTGGCGTACCTGCGTGCCGGCGGATATACGTCCGTCACGTTCGACGACCTCGCCAATCATATCATGAAGGCCGCTGCCCTGCCCCAGAAGCCGGTCATCATCTCCTTTGATGATGACTGGGTAGGGCAATACACGTATGCCCTTCCGTTGCTGAAAAAGTACGGCTACACGGCAACGTTCTACATCTGGGTGGCCGTCGTGGGAAGAAAGCATCACATGACATGGGACGAGATCCGCGAGCTCAGCTCTGACGGCATGCAGATCGGCTGCCACACCATCACGCATCCCTACCTCACGCGCGTGAAAAAGGACCAGACGCTGCGGCGCGAGATCCTCGGGGCCAAGCAGATCATCGAAGAGCGTGTCGGTGTCCCGGTCACGACCATTGCCTATCCGTTCGGGCAGTACGATGAGAGGGTGGTGGCAATGGCGAAAGAGGCGGGCTTCACGTCCGCGCGAAGCACATGGCCGGGCGTCATCCATTCCCAGGAAGGATTGTTCAGCCTGACGGGCCTCATCCGGACGGAAAGGGACGCGACGCTGGTCGCGACCATGGAGCGCTACCTCACGGAGGCAGCGCAGAGGATCGACGGCACGGTGGTGCCGGAGCCCTCTCCTGACGTGAGACCGTCAACGACGGACATGCCGCCGACGGGGGAAATGCCGTCTGCCCTGGTGGAGCCTCGGGCGCCGTCGGAGACACGGCCGCCGGCGCGCTTCGAGTAAATCGCCCTCTTTGGGGGCGCTACCCGTCCTTCAGCGGCACCAGGAGGAGCGGCACCCGGCTGCGGGAGACGACGCGCGCGGCCACGCTTCCCGCCCAGAACGCGTCTGTTCCCGCGCGCCCATGAGTGCCCATGACGATGAGGTCCGCGGAAAGCCGTCGCGCCGCTTTCAGAATGGCGCGCGCCGGGTCCCCTCGGGAAGCTTCGCAGCCCGCCGCGATGCCCTGCTTCTTCAGTGAACCCACTTTCTCATCGAGGTACTCCTGGGCGCCGGCCCGGTCCATCTCCAGTTTTTCCCTCGTCGCCGCCGGAAGGAGGATCGAGGCCGCAGCCTGCGACCCGCTGAGCTCTCCGATGGTCGGGACGACCATGAGGAGGACGAGCCGGCAGTGGAACGCCAGCGCAAGGTCGGCGGCGATGGGCAGTCCGCGCTCGTGCGCCGGTTCTCCGTCGATGGGGGCCAGGATGGTGCGCCACTGCCCGCCGTCCGCCGCGCGCCGTTCCTCCGGATGGACAATGAGAACCGGGGTGGTGCCCCGGGAGATGACCCGCTGCGCGATATCTCCCATGAACAGCCGGCGCACGCCGCCCCGCCCGTGCGTGCTCATCACGATGAGGTCCGGCGCCAGCTCCGCGCTGTGCTCCGTGATGCTCCCCGGCACGTTACTGACTTCCGCGGTGTGCACGTGGGTCTCCACGCGAAGACCGGCGAGCGTCGGGAGGTGGGCCACTTCGTCCAGATAGGCCGACGCTTCCTCCGGGGTGACGAGATGGCGCTCGCTGTGGACTTCCGACGGCGCGTTTTTCTCGATGACGTGGACGAGCGTGACGGCCGCGTTCATCTGCCGGGCGAGCAAGGCCGCCGGCGGCAGCGCGGATTCTGCGAGACGGGACCCGTCAAGGGGTATGAGGAGATGCCGGAACATCGCGCTACCCTCCCGCAAAGGTCTGGTAGAGAAGATACACGTTCAATAGTACCACGAGCGCGGCCGCCGCGGCGGCTGCCATCGTGGTCAGGCGGCGGTTGACCAGCACGCCCATCACGTCCCGCTGTGCCGTGAAAATGGCCAGGGGAATGATGGCAAAGGGGAGCCCGAAGCTGAGAACCACCTGGCTGATGACGAGCGTGCGCGTCGGGTCCAGGCCGAGGGCGATCACGATCAGGGAAGGCACCATGGTGGCGAGCCTGCGGACCCAGCTCGGGATCTCCCGGCGGAGGAATCCCTTCATGATGACCTGGCCGGCCATGGTCCCCACGGTGGAGGAAGAAAGGCCCGAGGCCAGGAGCGAGATGGCGAAGATCCAGCTCGCCGCCTTCCCCAGGAGCGGCTCCAGCGTCTTGTACGCCTCCTCGATGGTGCCGACGCTTGTCATGCCGTGCTGGTGGAACGTGGAGGCCGCCATGATGAGCATGGCCGCGTTGATGAGCCCGGCAAGGCCCATGGCGATGGCGACGTCAATCACCTCGAAGCGGAACAGCCTCCGCAGCTTCGACGGCTCACGGACGACGATCCTGCTCTGCGTGAGAGAGGAGTGGAGGTAGATGGCGTGCGGCATCACCGTTGCGCCGAGGATCCCGACGGCAAGGAGCGCGCTTTCCGCCCCGGCGAGCCGCGGAACGAAAAAGCCCTGGGCCACCAGCGCGAGCGGCGGCTTGTCCAGGATCGTCTCCACGAGATAGCTCACGGCAATGACCCCGACCAGCGCCGTGATCACCGCCTCCAGGGGACGGAACCCGAATCGCTCCAGGCCCAGGATCAGGAACGTGGCGATGGCGGTGAGGATCCCGGCGATCCACAGGGGAATGCCGAGAAGGAGGTTGAATCCCAGGGCGGCGCCAAGGAACTCCGCGAGGTCCGTCGCCATGGCGACGATCTCCGCGAGGATCCACAGCGGCACCACCGTCGCCCGGGGGAACCGGTCCCGGCAATGCTCGGCGAGGTTTTTCCCCGAGGCGATGCCGAGCTTCGCGGACAGCGTCTGCACGAGCATGGCAATGAGGTTGGAGGCGAGAATGACCCAGAGGAGCATGAACCCGAACTGGGCCCCGCCCTGGATGTTCGTGGCGAAGTTGCCCGGGTCCATGTAGGCGACGCTCGCGATGAACGCGGGGCCCAGGAACGGCAGGAGGCGCCGGAACCACTCCTTCTTCCCTTTCCCGGCAAGCACCTTCTGCGCTTCCCGTCGGGTCCTGGTCCTGGCGTCGCTCTTGCTCATGGCGCCTGCCTATCCTGACGCCTTGAGATGAGCGTCGATCCTCTCGATGGTCTTCTCGAGGCCGAGAAGCTCGATGAAGCTTCCCATTTTCGGCCCCTGGGACTGGCCCAGGAACACGCGGTAGAGAGTGCGAAACCAGTCCTTCATCTTCAGGTTGCGATCCTTCGCAACCTGGAACACCACCGTCTGGATCGCGTCCGCGTCCGGCCCGGACCCGTTCTGGCGGAAGGCGGCGAGCTGGCCGCGCAGCGCGGCGAGTGCCTCGTCCATGGCGTGGTCCGCGGGCTCGTTCTTGCGCGCGGGGAGCACGACCTCGCGGTAGTAGGTCAGCGCGTCTTCGATGAGGTGCTCGTAGTAAGCGACGTTGCCGGCGATGTCGGGCTGGTACTTCAGGAGGTAGTCACGGACGATGCGAGGATCGTCCTGGTTGAGGGCCAGGATGAGCTCCAGCAGGATGGAGTACGTGACAATCTTGCTCCCGGCGAGCTTCTGTGCGTGCTCCCGGCTGGACAGCCGGGACACGAACGGGACCGGTGAGTCTTCCGTGCCGTCATCCGCGGCCACGAGCTCCAGGTAGCCGTCGATGATCTCCGGCAGGAGAGGGAGCCCCATGCGCTTGGCCTGCTGCGGCTTGAGGTACATGAAGTAGAGCAGCGAATCCACGGGCGCGTAGCGCAGCCACTGCTCGATGGACACGCCGTTGCCGATCTTCTTGGAGATCTTCTTGCCGTTCTCATCCAGGAACAGCTCGTACTTGAAGAGCTCCGGAGGATCGCGCCCCAGGATCTTCACGATCTGCGATGACAGGCGGGCTGACTCCAGCAGGTCCTCTCCATGCATCTCGTAGTCCACCCCGAGGCAGTACCACCGCAGCGCCCAGTCCACCTTCCACCCGACCTTGCTCTGTCCGCCGGTCACGACCGTGGTCCCCGTGTGGCCGCAGGCGTCGTAGCGCCCCGGCGCGGGGGTGTCACAGACGTACGAGACAGTGCCAGCCTTTGCGTCATAGCCGGTCACCCGGGTCGAATAGATGCGGCCGCAATTCTCACACACGGGGAAGAACGGGCTCCAGGCCGCCCGCTTTTCCTCCTTTATAGTTGCCCGGAACAGCTCGCTGATCTGCTCGTAGTTGTCCATGACCCTCTGCAGGCCTTCGTCGAAGGCGCCGGAGGCGTACTTCTCCGTGGAGGAGGCGAACTCGTAGCTGAATCCGAAGGAATCGAGGAACTCGCGCAGCTTGCGGTTCATGTAGTGCGCGTACGAGGGCTCCTCTCCGAAAGGGTCGGGGATTGCCGTGAGCGGCTTCCCGAGGTGGGGCTTCAGCATCTCCCCGTTCGGGATGTTCTTCGGAATCTCCCGCAGGCCGTCCATGTCATCCGAGAAAGCGATGATCCGCGAGGAGACCTTCGGCGCGATGGATCCAAGGGCCTGGAGGACGAACGACGTGCGGGCCACCTCCCCGAAGGTCCCGATGTGCGGGAGGCCCGACGGGCCGTAGCCGGTCTCAGCGACCACCGCTGACGAGCCGCCGCGCGCGAGCCGGTCCACGATCCTCTGCGCCTCGATGAACGGCCATTCCCTGCTCATACGTGCTCCAGTGATAGCCTGTTCCCGCCGCGGGCGTCAACCGAAAGAACTCACTTGTTTTTGGCTTTCCGCGAACGTACTTTAGGAACCAAGGCATCAGAAAGGACAGGTTTCGGTACATGGGAGATGCAAAGACGAAGCGCCCCTTCACGGGCGCCCAGGCGGTGGTGCATGTTCTGCAGGAGCAGGGGGTCAAGTACGTCTTCGGCCTGCCCGGGGGAGCTGCAATCCCGCTGTTCGATGCTCTCGTGGACTCTTCCATACAGCTCGTCCTGACCCGCCACGAACAGGGAGCCACTCACATGGCGGACGGCTTCGCGCGCGCCAGCGGAGAGCCCGGCGTTGTCCTGGTCACCTCGGGGCCCGGCGCCACCAATACCATCACCGGAATCCTCACGGCGAAAATGGATTCCGTTCCCATGGTCGTCATCACCGGGCAGGCGAGCGTGAAGGACCTCGGGATGGACGCGTTCCAGGAAGCGGACGTCACGGGGATCTCCCTACCGGTGGTCAAGCATTCCTACCTCGTCAAGGACGCGGCTGAAATTCCCCGGGTCATGCGGGAAGCGTTCTACCTTGCGCGCACCGGTCGTCCCGGCCCCGTTCTTGTGGACATTCCCCGCAACTGTTCCAACACGGTGGTCGAGATGCGGGCATCGGAAGACTTTCACCTCCCCGGGTACCACGTCCCCGAGGCCGGGGATCCGGAGGAGATTGCCTGCGCCGCCCGGCTTCTGTCGCAGGCCCGACGGCCGGTTCTGCTCGTCGGGCACGGCGCCGTGATCTCGGGCGCCGGCGCCGAGATACGTTTTCTCGCCGAACGGATGCAGATACCTGTTACGAACACGCTCCTGGGCAAGGGCGCCTTTCCCGAGACCCACCCCCTGAGCCTGGGTATGCTCGGCATGCACGGCACCGCGTACGCCAACAAGGCCGTGGTGGATTGCGACCTCGTGATGTCCATCGGTTCCCGCTGGGATGACCGGATCACGGGGACGCCCGACACGTTCTGCACGGACGCGGTGAAGATCCACATCGACATCGACCCCGCGGAAATCAACAAGCTGTACCGCATGGACTGCGCCATGGTCGGGGACGCGCGCGCGGTGCTCACGGAGTTGAACAGGCAGCTCGTCCCGGGCGAGACGGCGGAGTGGCTCCAGAAGATCGAGGGCTGGAAGAAGGCGTACCCGCTTCATTACCACAAGCGCGGGACGTTCGAGGCCCAGTACGTCATCGACCAGCTGTACCGGCTCACGCAGGGCAAGGCCATCGTCACGACGGACGTGGGCCAGCACCAGATGTGGGCCGCCCAGTTCTACAAGACGGAGGAGCGGTTCAAGTGGATCTCCTCCGGCGGCGCCGGCACCATGGGGTTCGGCTTCCCGGCGGCCATCGGGGCCCAGCTCGCCCGGCCCAACGACCTCGTGTGCGCCGTGGTGGGTGACGGCGGGTTCCAGATGACGATGTACGAGCTGTCCACCGCCGTGAACCTGAAACTTCCGCTCAAGGTCCTCATCATCAACAACCGCTACCTCGGCATGGTGCGCCAATGGCAGAGCCTGTTCTGGGAAAACAGGCTCTCCGGCGTGGACCTCGTGGGAAACCCGGATTTCGTGAAGCTCGCCGAGAGCTACGGCTGCAAGGCGTACCGGATCAGGAGGAGCGGGGAGGTGACCGCGGTGCTGGAGAAGGCCCTTGCATGGTCGGACGGCCCGGTGGTCATCGACGCCGAAGTGGCGAAAGAGGACAACGTGTTCCCCATGATTCCCGCGGGAGCGTCCATGAAGGACATGATCCTCGGCCCGTCACGCGGAAAGGAGCGCTCCTGATGGCAGCCCCGACAGCGGCCGGCGCACCATCGAGCGTGCGCCAGCACCTCGTGAGCCTCTACGTGGCCAACAAGTTCGGCGTGCTGAACCGCATCGCCCTCGTGTTCGCCCGCCGGGGCTTCAACATCGACAGCATGGTGGTCTCGGAGGCGCATGATCCCGCGTTCTCCCACATGAACATCGTGGCCACCGGGGACGAGAAGACCATCGGCCACATCCTCCAGCAGCTGGGCAAGCTCGTGGACGTGGTGCATGCCCGGGACAACACCGGCAAGGACGTCATCCAGCGGGAGCTCGCCCTCGTGAAAGTGCGCTGCCCGCCGGAGAAGCGCACGGAGGTGCTGGACGTCGTGCACACGTTCAAGGGCCACGTCCTGGACCTGTCGGAGAATGCGCTGACCGCGCAGATCACCGGCAACACGGAGAAGCTGGACGCCCTGCACCGCATGCTGGGCAGCTACGGCGTGATCGAGATGGTGCGCACCGGCAAGGTGCTGATGGCGCGCGGTGAAGAGGTGACCTGAGCCATGGGACGGACGCTGCTGGACAAGGTGTGGGACCTGCACAAGGTGGCGACGCTGCCCTCCGGGCAGGACCAGCTTTTCATCGGGCTGCACCTCGTCCACGAGGTCACCTCCCCGCAGGCTTTCCAGGCCCTCGCGGACCGCGGCCTGAAGGTCCTCCATCCCGAGCGGACTTTTGCCACGGTTGACCACATCGTCCCGACGGACAGCCAGCGCCGGCCGTTCGCCGACGACCTCGCCGAGCAGATGATGAGCGCCATCGAAAAGAACGCGAAGAAGCACGGGATCATGTTCTTCGGCCTGGGCACCGCGGAACAGGGGATCGTGCACATCATTGGCCCGGAGCTCGGGCTCACGCAGCCGGGCATGACCATCGCCTGCGGAGATTCGCACACCTCCACGCACGGAGCCCTGGGCTCCATCGCCTTCGGCGTGGGCACTTCGCAGATCCGGGACATCCTTGCCACGCAGACCCTCGCGCTGACGCGCCCCCGGGTCCGGCGGATCGAGGTCTCCGGGAGGCTTCCGGCCGGTGTCCATTCCAAGGATCTCATCATCCGCATCATCGCGGACCTCGGCGTGAACGGCGGCATCGGATTCGCCTACGAGTACGGCGGGCCGGCCGTCTCCGCGCTGCCCATGGAGGCGCGCCTCACGATGTGCAACATGAGCATAGAGGGCGGCGCACGCGCCGGCTACATCAATCCGGACTCGGTGACCTTCGACTACATCAAGGGCCGCAGGTTCGCCCCGGCCGGTGCAGCTTTCGATACGGCCGTCGACTACTGGAAGGGCATGGCGTCGGACAAGGACGCGGCCTACGCGGACCTCTACAACCTCGACGGCACCTCGGTGGAGCCCATGGTGTCCTGGGGCATCAACCCCGGGCAGGCTGTCGGGGTATCGGGAAAGCTTCCCCGAGTTTCGGATGCGCCGGATGAAAACCGTGATGCTTTGAAAAAGGCGTACGAGCACACCGGGTTCGAGGAAGGCACCCCGATCCAGGGGCTGCCCATCGACGTGGCGTTCATCGGCTCCTGCACGAACGGGCGTATCAGCGACCTGAGGGAAGCGGCGCGCGTGGTGAAGGGACGGAAGGCCTCCCCGAAGGTGAAGGCGCTCGTGGTGCCGGGCTCACGGACCGTCCTCCGCCAGGCGCAGGAGGAAGGCCTGCCGGAGATCTTCCGCGCGGCCGGTTTCGAATGGCGTGACGCTGGCTGTTCCATGTGCCTGGCCATGAATCCCGACAAGCTGAGCGGCCGGCAGGTCTGCGCCAGCTCATCCAACCGCAACTTCATTGGCCGCCAGGGCTCCCCCCGCGGCCGGACGCTCCTCATGAGCCCCGCCATGGCCGCCGCGGCCGCCATTGCCGGGGAAGTGGTGGATGCGCGGGAGGTGCTGTCATGAGCGCGCAGTCCAGCGTGAGGAAGCTTGTCCGCGGGAAGGCCATCCCGCTTCCCGGAGACGACATCGACACGGACCGGATCATTCCCGCCCGCTTTCTGCGCATGATCACCTTCGAGGAGCTGGGCAAGTATGCTTTCATCGACGAGCGTGTCGACGAGGCAGGCAAGCCGCGGCCGCATCCCTTGAACGAGGAGAAGTTCAGGGGCGGAACCATCCTCATCGTCAATCGCAACTTCGGATGCGGTTCTTCGCGGGAGCACGCGCCGCAGTCCCTCATGCGGATGGGGATCGAGGCTTTTGTCGGCGAATCCTTTGCAGAGATCTTTTCGGGAAACTGCACGGCCCTCGGGCTTCCCGCTGTCCGCGTCTCCCATGAGGATGCCCTGAAGCTGCAGTCCCTCGTGGAATCCGATCCGTCCATCGAGCTCACCGTCGACCTGGAGGCGCAGACGGTATGCGCGGGCGCCTCGCGTTTTTCTTTTTCCATGCCGGACTCTGATCGAAAAAGCCTCGTTTCAGGAACGTGGGACTCCACGGCCATGCTCCTGGCCAACGAGGAGGCCATCGGAAAGACGGCGGCGCGCATACCATATCTGAACGGCTTTGCCGGCGCGAAAGGGGGATCCCGTGGCTGAGCGGACCGCGGATCGCACGGAGCAGTTGAACAAGCACAGCCGGGCCATGACGGAGGGAGTGGCCCGCATGCCCAACCGGGCCATGCTTCGGGCCGTGGGATTCACGGATGAGGATTTCCACAAGCCGCTCATCGCCCTGGCAAGCGCGGGAAGCGAGGTGACGCCGTGCAACTGTCACCTCGACGACCTCGCCGCGGTCTCCAAGGCGGCCATCAAGGCCGCCGGCGGCGTGCCCATGAAGTTCAACACGTTCGTTGTCACCGACGGCGAGGCGATGGGCCACGAGGGGATGAAGTGCTCCCTGGTGAGCCGGGACACCATTGCGGACGCCATAGAGCTCGTGGTCCGCGGCCACCAGATGGACGCCATTCTCGGGATCGGCGGCTGCGACAAGACGATCCCGGGAACGGTCATGGCAATGGCGAGGCTCAACCTCCCATCCCTGTTCGTGTACGGCGGGTCCATCATGGCCGGTTCGTACAAGGGCAGGCCGGTGGACATCGTCAGCGCGTTCGAGGCGGTGGGCAGGTTCTCCACCGGGGAGATCACGGAGGAGGAGAGGCACGGCATCGAGTGCGCCGCCTGCCCGGGCCCGGGCGCCTGCGGAGGAATGTACACGGCAAACACCATGGCCTCTGCCATGGAAGCCATCGGCATGAGCCTGCCGGGAAGCTGCTCCATCCCCGCCGTGGACCCCGGCAAGAAGGAAGACATGAGGCGCGCGGGCACGTCTCTCCTGGAGCTCGTCCGCCGGGGAATCACCCCGCGGGACATCATGACCCGTGAGGCATTCGAGAACGCCATCCGGGTCGTCATGGCGGTCGGCGGCTCGACAAACGCGGTCCTGCATCTTCTGGCCCTCGCGGCGGAAGCCGGCGTGAAGCTCGACATTTTCGATTTCAACGAGTTCTACGAGAGCACCCCGACCCTGTGTGATATGAAGCCGGGCGGGCGCTACGTGATGAACGACCTGTTCAGGTCCGGCGGCGTGCAGAAAGTGATGCGGATCCTCCTGGATGCCGGACTGCTCCACGGCGGGTGCATGACGGTGAGCGGCCGCACGGTCAGGGAGAACCTCGCGGACATCGGGACCGACCTGGCCGGTCAGGACGTCATCCATCCGATGAGCGATCCCGTCATGGCGCGGGGTCCCATCAGCATCCTGAAGGGCAACCTCGCGGAGGATGGGGCTGTGCTCAAGACTGCGGGGATCGGGGAGTTCGTCCACACGGGTCCGGCGCGTGTGTTCGAAGGAGAGGAAGAGGCGCTGGACGCCATCCTCAAGGGGACCATCCGCAAGGGCGATACCATCGTGATCCGCAACGAGGGCCCGCGCGGCGGGCCGGGCATGCGGGAAATGCTTGCCCCCACCTCGGCGCTCGCCGGCGCGGGCATGCTGGCGGAGGTTGCCCTCATTACGGATGGCAGGTTCTCCGGAGGCAGCCACGGGATGCTCGTCGGACACGTCTCCCCGGAGGCGGTGGATGGCGGGCTCATTGCCGTGCTGCGTGACGGGGACCGGATCACCATCGACGCAAAGAAGCGGACCATTTCAGCCGACATCCCGGCCGCGGAAATCAAGAAGAGAAAGGCCGCATGGAAGCCCCGGCCCATCGCCTATGCAACGGGTGCGCTGGCAAAGTACGCGCGGCTGGTCTCCTCCGCGAGCAAGGGCGCCATCACCGGCTGACGCGTTCCGTTTTCTCCTGCATGCTCAGCTTCTCCCTGTGGGTCAGAACCCCTGATCGACAAGATTGTCGCGGAGGTGGCGGCGCGCATGGAAACCGCCCGCGCGCACCTTGCCGCCTGCATCGACGCAAGCCGGGCAGCCATCGTCAGCGGGCCCTGAGCCATCCCAGGAGCTTTTCCGTCGACCAGGTGTTGATCACGTCCTCCGCCGTCAGCCACGCGCGCCGCGCGGTGGCAACGCCGAACATCATCATGTCGAGATCCGCTTCCGAGTGCGCATCCGTGTTGATGCTGAGGGGGATCTTCATGTCCCGCGCCCGCCGCGCATAGATGTCCTCGAGGTCCAGCCGGTAGGGACTGGCGTTGATCTCGAGCGCAACTCCGGACTCCGCGGCGGCGGCCAGGACGGCATCCATGTCGAGGTCCGCACCCGGCCGGTCCGGCAGCATCCTGCCGGTGGGATGCCCGATGATGTCCACGTGCGGATTGCGGATGGCCCGGACCAGCCTTTCCGTAACCTTGTCCCGCTCCTGCCGCAGGGAGGTGTGCATCGCTGCCATGACGAGGTCCAGGGTGGCGAGGAACTCGTCCGGGTAGTCCAGCGTCCCGTCCGCCTTGATCTCCACTTCCGTGGCGTGAAGGACCAGGATACTGTCTCCGAGCTTCTTTCTGACACCGGCAATCTCGGCGGCCTGCTCGGCGTGGCGCTCCATGGTCAGCCCGTTGGTCATG
>DATKLM010000103.1:0-4509 GCA_035542415.1 Spirochaetia bacterium | reverse complement strand
CGACGGTGAGAAAGATGCTCGCGCCATCTCCGACAAGGCAGCGGCGCTGCGGATCTTTCCCGACGAGCAGGGGAAGATGAACCTGTCCGTGAAGGACACGGGCGGCCAGGCGCTCGTCGTGTCCCAGTTCACCCTCTTCGGGGATGCGCGCGATGGGAGAAGGCCCTCGTACATCGAGGCGGCACCGCCAGAGAAAGCCCGCGAGCTGTATGAACGGGTTGTTACCCTGCTGTCGCAGGAAGGCCTGACCGTGGCTACAGGTGAGTTCCAGGCCTCCATGGAAGTCACGTACACCAACGATGGTCCCGTGACGATCCTCCTTGACTCGGAGAAGAGGTTCTGACCCCGTCTTTCCGCACCTTCAAGGCCGCCATCTGGAACTACTACCGCGACCACGGGCGCCCCATGCCGTGGCGAAGCCGCCGGAGCCCCTATCGTATTCTTGTCTCCGAGATCATGCTTCAGCAGACAAGTGTTCCGCGGGTCATGGCGAAATACGGCACGTTCATCCGCGCGTTTCCGTCTCTTCGCTCCCTCGCGCTCGCGAGCGTGCAGGATGTGCTTGCGGCCTGGAAAGGCCTGGGCTACAACAGGCGGGCGCTGGCGCTTCACTCAGCCGCGAAGATCATCGTTCGTGACCGCGGAGGGCGCATTCCTCGGACCCTGGAGGAGCTGAGCCGGCTCCCCGGGCTGGGAGTTGCCACGGCGTCGTCCGTTCTCGTCTTTTCTCACGACGTTCCGCTTCCCTTCATCGAGACGAACGTCCGCAGGGTTTTCATTCACTTCTTCTTTCCCGGCAGGGACTCGGTCTCCGACGCGGAAATCGTGCCGCTGGTCGAGAAGACGCTGGACCGATCCCGGCCCCGCGAATGGTACTACGCGCTCATGGACTACGGGGCGATGCTCGGCAGGACCGACAAAAACGCAAACCGCAGGTCGCGGACATATGTCCGCCAGTCCCGGTTCGAAGGCTCGCTTCGCCAGCTGCGCGGCAGGGTGCTGGACGTCATGCTGCGGCTCGGGTCAGCGGATGCGGCGGGAATCCAGAGCGAACTGCCGGAACCGGATCAGCGCCTGGCAACGGCGCTGGACCAGCTCGTTTCCGAGGGTTTCCTTCGGCGGCGCGGGAACCGCTACTATTTCAGGTAGTCGTTTGCGTTGAACTGCGCCAGCAGAGACGAGAGCGGAAGCTCGCTGTTCAGCCGGTAGACGATCTCAGCGGCAAGGGACGTCGACTTCACCACCTTCAGGCACGGCAGCTTTTCCAGGACCTTGGGCGTGCAGGGGATGGTGTCCGTCACGATCAGCGACCCGATGAGACGCTCGTCACACAGCTCCTTCAGCCGCTGCGCTGCCGGAGGAGAGAACACCGCGTGGACGATGGCCACGTTGATGGAGGCCGGCTTCAGCCAGGCGAGCTCCCGCACGAGCTTCTCCATGGAGTCTCCGGTGTCGATCATGTCGTCGATGATCCACAGCGTCTTTCCTTCGATGGGCTCCGCGGTCAGGATGCTGATGGACTCCACCGTGTTCACCGCGGAATAATTTCTCTGTTTGTGGGAAATGACCATCCCCGTGCCGAACGCCGCCGCGAACCTCTTTGCCAGGCCTTCCCCGCCGGCGTCCACGGAGCAGAACAGCCATTCCCTACCGACTATGGAATGGAGCCTCTCCCGGGTGAGTATCACGTTGTCACAGAGGTACTTCTTGAGCAGCGCCCGCGCGGGAATGTCGTCAACCGCGCAGACAGCAGGATCAATAAACGTCTTGGATTTTTCCGAGTGAAGCTGGAACGTGATGTAGTGGTTGATCCCCAGGCTCATGAGGATCTTGAAGTGGAGCCACAATCCGACCGAGTTCCGCCGGGTCAGCCGATCTGACCTGCTGGGGCTGCAGTACGGCTCGAATACCGTAATCCTGCCCGCCTGGGCCCTCCGCAGGGCGTCGATGGCGTGGTAGGTCTCGATCTTGTTCTCCTCAAGGCTCAGTCCCTCGGAATTGCGCGCGGCTCCGACGAAGAGAAATACGTCACAGCCGCGGACCGAGGTCCCGACCTCGGCCTCCATCTCCCCGTCCGCGAACCGGGAAATCGTCAGCTCGCCGTGAATCTCCGACTCCGGGGTGTCCTTGAACCGCGGATAGGCACTGAGCGCGCGCGTCACGTCGCTCGCGTATCCCGCGAGCGCGCGTGTGGAGAACACGAGAAGACGTCCACGCATGAACCGACTCTACCAGAACAGCAGGCAGCGATTCAAGGATTTCACATGATTCGAGAATTCATATGCGAGGGTTCAGGGGCTGGCGCCCAGAACCGCGGAAGCTGCCCCGCGCGCCGCCGCGACGAGGCCCTTGTCACGGGAGAGCCGCGCCATTTCCAGGCACGGTTCGAAGAAGTCCCTGGTACCAATCGTCTTCACGGCCTGGAGGTAGTCGAAAGCAAGCGAGGTTTCCTGCGGCGACAGAAGACCGCCGGCCCGGCTCAACGTTTCCACGATCCCAGCTCCCGTATCCATGAGCGCTCGAAGTCCAGCGCTTCTGTCGAGCCGGGGCAGGAAGCGGACGATCGTTCCTCGAAGCTGCGGGTCCTTCAGCGTTCCGATCGACCGGGCGAGATCGCCAAGCACTTCCCCGTTTGCCGCGAACCGTGCTGCGCGTGCCGGTTCGCCGGACGGGCTCTCGAAAAGAGAGACCAGGGCAAGGCGCAGGAGCAGCTCCGCCTGGTAGATCTTTCCCTTGGAGTAGCCGGCCAGAAGCCAGGAGAGAATGGCCTGCGCGTCGGGCTCGGCGCGCTTTCCCATGGCTTCGCAGATGGCCACCCGCGTCTCGAAATCTCCTTCCTCCAGGGCGGTGACGAGGAACGAGTCGTCCGTTCGCTCGCTCCGCGCGGTAAAGTCCCCCCAGTCGAAGGCAAAGGTGAGGGAGGTCGGGATCACGAGGAGCATCAACAGCGCTGAAAAGGTCGCTCTACTGGACATCCATGGGCTTCCGGCTATACTTATCGGAACCTCAGCGCAATCAGCGAGGAGATTCAGGCGTACTGAGAGTAATGCCACGGAGTACCGTGGCGGCAGAGTAATGCCACGGAGTACCGTGGCGGCGTTGTTCCCGCGGCCGCGCGGCCGTGATGAAGAAGCGAGGCAGAACAGGAATGGCAAAAAAGGAAGCCCCTGCAGCTGAGAAGAAGTCCCCCGTCCAGGAGGAAAAGGTCCGGGCCCTGGAAGCAGCCCGGCTGCAGATCGAAAAGCAGTTCGGCAAAGGCTCCCTGATGAAGCTTGGTGACAGCGCGGGCTACGCGGACGTGGACGTCATCCCGTCCGGCTCGATACTCCTGGATGCCGCGCTCGGAGTCGGCGGCTACCCGCGCGGCAGGGTCATCGAGATCTATGGCCCTGAATCCTCGGGGAAGACGACCCTCGCCCTTCACGCAATCGCAGAATCCCAGAAGCAGGGCGGCATCGCCGCGTTCGTGGACGCGGAGCACGCGCTTGATCCCGTGTACGCCAAGAACCTCGGAGTCAACGTGGACGAGCTGTGGGTCTCCCAGCCGGACACCGGTGAGCAGGCCCTGGAGATCGTGGAGTCACTCGTACGTTCGGGAGCCATGGACATCATCGTGGTGGATTCCGTGGCTGCGCTGACCCCGCGCGCCGAGATCGAAGGAGAGATGGGAGATTCCCACATGGGCCTCCAGGCCCGGCTCATGAGCCAGGCCCTGCGCAAGCTCACGGCCACCATCTCCAAGACACGGACCTGCCTTGTCTTCATCAACCAGATCCGCATGAAGATCGGCGTCATGTTCGGGAACCCGGAGACGACGACGGGAGGATTCGCGCTGAAGTTCTATTCAACCATCAGGCTTGAAGTGCGCAAGGTGGAAAGCATCGCCCGCGGAAATGACGAAGTCGTGGGCAACAAGGTCCGCGTCAAGGTCGTGAAGAACAAGATCGCGCCTCCCTTCCGCAAGGCGGAAATGGACATCATGTTCGGGAAGGGCATCTCCGCTGTGGGAAGCCTGCTGGAAGCGGCGCTCCAGTCCAACCTCATTGAGAAGGCGGGGAGCTGGTACTCCTACGGAAAGGAGCGTATCGGCCAGGGCGTGGAGAACGCGCGCCTTTTCCTGGAATCGAATCCCGCCGTCGCCGCGGAAATAGAGAAGAGGGTCAGAGAGATTCTGTTCGCCAAGCCTTCATCATCCCAGACGCAGGCAGCCGGAGGCGCGGCAGAGCCGGCACGGGAAGCGCCAGCAGGAACCCAGCCAGCGGCAGCTTCCGCGGCCAGACCCCGCAGCCCCGCACCCGCACCCGCCTCTGCCCCCGTGGACATGGAAGGGGAGGGGGACTCCGTGGATCCGGACAAGGAGCTCTTTTAGCGTGCCGGAGGCCCCCGGTCGCGGGAGGCCGCGCGGCGGGCCTGCGCATACTTACTTCATCGGGCTGGGCTCCAACAGGGGGGACCGGGAGAAGAACCTCCGTGACGCATGGGCGCGTCTTGCTGCCCGCTCCATCAGCG
>DATKLM010000102.1:0-7425 GCA_035542415.1 Spirochaetia bacterium | reverse complement strand
TGGAGATGTTGCGCTCCTGGGGACTGACCGGCCGGAGGCTGATGCCCTTGCGGATGACGTCTCCCGAGGTCTCCTGAAGGATGCCGGCGATTATTTTCAGGGTTGTTGTTTTTCCCGCCCCGGAGGGCCCCAGGATGACCGAGAAGCTCCCTTCCGCGCAGGAGAAGCTGACGTCGTCGATCCCCTTGACCCGCGGGTACTGCTTTGTAAGGTTCCTGATCTCGAGGTAGTCCGGCATCGCTTCGATCCTTTCGAGTCAGTTGATGGGTTCCAGTGAAGAATCCGTCGCAGTATAGGATCGCTAATGTTAAATGTCAAGCAGAATGATCTGCCGCGGTGAGAAAATTAGAAATTTATTTTAAAAATTTAACATCTATGATATTCTAGAACGAGAGCCATGAACAAAACACAGCGCCAGCACATGATCATGCAGACGCTTCACATCAGTAAGGCCTCGAGCGTCCAGGAGCTCTCCCGCCAGCTCAAGGTCAGCCATATGACCGTTCGCCGGGATCTCGTGTCGCTGGAAAAGAGCGAACAGGTAAAAGTGCTCCATGGCAGCGTCATCCTGCATCCGAAGTCAAGCGGCAGAGAGGCGGAAAGTTACTATTCCCTGATCGCTGCCGGGGCCAAGCAGCCCGAGCTGAAACGGAGGATCGGCCAGCTCGCCGCCACCCTCATCGAACCGGAAGACACGCTGATCATAGACTCCGGGTCCACCACGGAATACCTGGCAAAGTACCTGCCGGAGGGGATCCGGTACACGGTGCTGTGCTATGCGCTGAACGTCATCTCGGAGACGGTGCGGCGGCGCAACTGCAAGTCCATGTTTTCCGGCGGCGTCTTTCACGAGAACACGCTCATGTTCGAGAGCCCGGAGGGGCTGGAGCAGATCCGCAGGTTCCGCGCGACAAAGGCATTCATCTCCGCGGCCGGGGCCAACGCCCAGTTCGGCGTTACGTGTCTGAACCCCTACGAGCGTGAGACGAAGAAGGTCACGATCCAGTCGTCGATGAAGAAGATTCTCCTCGTCGATTCCTCCAAGTTCGGCGTGGTGCGCTCGGACCACTTCGCGGAGCTGTCGGACTTCGACGAGATCATCACGGACGCGGGCATTCCCCAGGAATACGTGGAGATCATCAGGAACCTGGGAATCACCCTGCGGATTGCCTGAGGCCGGCGCGCAGGCGCGCAACGATCAAGGAGGTCACGATGACGGGACGGATCCGCCTTGACAGGAGCGTCTTTACTGACGGGGAACGGATCCTCTGCGAGGCGGGAAACATGCGGGCCGTATCCTTCCGCTACCCCACGGGCGTCCACGCGCTGCGCCTGGAAGGCCCGCAGGGATTCATCGTCGTCCTCCCGTGGCAGGGGCAGCAGGTGTGGGACGCCGCTTTCAACGGCCGGCGCCTGACCATGACCACGATCTTCCCGGAGCCCATCCCGACGGTGAACCTGCTGGATTCCTACGGCGCGTTCCTCTACCATTGTGGAGCGCTGCGCATGGGAAGCCCCGGCCCCCAGGACAGCCACCCCCTGCACGGCGAGCTGCCCACAGCGCCCTACCAGGAGGCATCGCTCATCTTCGGGGAAGACCAGGCCGGGCCCTGGATCGGAGTCACCGGGGCGTATGGGTACGCAAAGGCGTTCGGGGACAAGTACCGCGCCGTCCCGACGGTGAAGCTGCATGAAAGAAGCTCGGTGCTCGACGTCTCCATGACCATCCAGAACCTGGCGCATTTCCCCATGGACCTCATGTACATGTGCCACGTGAACTTCCTGCCGGCGGAGAACGGGGAGGTCATCCAGGCCGCCGGATGGGACACGAAGGACATGGTGGTACGGTCGAGCATTCCCGCCCACGTGAAGCCCACGCCGCAGTTCCTCTCCTTCCTCGAGTCCCTGTCGAAAAACCCCGGCGTCACGCGCGTGCTGCGCCCCGAAGACGAGTACAATCCCGAGATCGTTTTCTACATCAGGAATCTCCGCGCGGACCGGGAGGGCCTCACCCACATGCTCCAGAAGCACCCGGACGGGTCCTCGGACTACATCAGCTGGGATCCGAAACACCTGGATCACGCCGTGCGGTGGATCCTCAAGCACGCGGACCAGAAGGTGATGGGAATGGCCCTGCCTTCCACCTGTGACCCGGAGGGATACACCGCTGAAAAGCAGAAGGGAAACGTCCGCAGCATCCCGGCGCTGGGAAGCGTGACGTTCTCCGTGAGGACTGGATACCTGGATGCCGGGGAGACCCGCGCCATGGAATCGAAAATCCGTTCACTGTAAGGAGTGCGCATGGCCAGGCCGAGAATCACCGTCGTTGGGAGCAACATGGTCGACCTCATCACCTACATCCGGCGCATGCCGAACGAAGGTGAGACAATCGAGGCGCCCCGATTCGAAATGGGCTTCGGGGGAAAAGGCGCGAACCAGGCTGTGGCAGCGGCCCTCCTGGGCGCCGACGTGTGCATGGTCACGAAGGTCGGGGACGACCTGTTCGGGCCCAACACGAAGAAGAACCTCGAGCGGTACGGCATCAACACGACCCACGTGGAGACCGTTCCCGGCGTCTCCAGCGGCGTGGCTCCGATCTTCGTGGACGAAAAGTCGCGCAACAGCATCCTCATCATCAAGGGCGCGAACGCGCACCTGTCGCCGGCTGACGTCGACCGGGCGAAAGACCGCATCCTGAAAAGCGACCTGGTGATCATGCAGCTCGAGGTCAGGCTGGAAACGGTCTACCACACTATCGAGCTGTGCGCCGCGCACAAGGTGCCGGTGATCCTGAACCCGGCGCCGGCGGACCCGACGCTGGACGCGGGCCGGATCCGCGGCGTGGCGTTCTTCGCGCCCAACGAAACAGAGCTGCAGACCCTGACCGGAATGCCCACCGCGAGCCTGGAGGAGGTGAAAACAGCGGCCCGGACGCTCTTGAAGAAGGGAATCGAGAGGATCATCGTCACCCTTGGTGAGAAAGGGTGCCTGCTGCTCACCGGGCAGGAAGAGAAGCTCGTGCCCGGGGTCCGCGTGGCGAGCGTGGACACCACCGGCGCCGGGGACGCGTTCATCGGCTGCTTTGCCGTGTCGTACGTGGAAACGCGCGACGTGGCCAGGGCCCTGGAGCGGGCCAACAGGTACGCCGCTCTTTCCACGACGAAGCCGGGGACCCAGAAGTCCTTCGTTGACCGTGCAGCTTTCGAGGCCGCGGGCGTCTAGGATACTCCTTCTCCCCTTCCTCGCCGTGGTCGGGGTGTTTCTCCTGTGGCCCGTGGTCTTCGGCTTCGTCGCGAGCTTCACGGACTTTTCCCCGTTCGAGCCGCACCCCTCGTTCGTCGGGCTTGCGAACTACGCCGGTCTCGTCTCGGACCCGTACTTCCGTGCAGCGTTTCGGACCATCGGGATTTTTGCCGGCTCGGCGGTGGTGCTGGAGCTCCTCATCGGCATGGTCGTGGCGTGGCTGCTCCGGGAGCCGTTCCGCGGCCGGGGAGCCGTCCGCGTGATCCTCCTTCTGCCGTGGCTCGTGAGCCCCATCGGCAACGGCGTGATGTGGCATTTTCTCTTCGAGTCGAGCGCCGGCATACCCAATCACGTGCTTGCCCTCCTCGGGCTCCCCCTCCAGCCGTCTCCCCTGGGACTGCCGGGGTCGGCGCTTCCGGCAACGCTCGCCGTGGAAGTCTGGCGCGCCGCGCCGCTTGCCGGCTTCCTCCTCCTGCCCGGCTTCGGTGTCATTCCGGGAGAGCTCTGGGAGCAGGCGACGCTGGAAGGCGTGCCGCTCCTGGGCCGGCTGCGCCACATCGTCCTTCCCTATCTGCGCCCGCTCGTTCTGGCAGTAGCGATGCTGCTCGCAGGGGCCGCGCTCGGCGCGTTCGACAGCGTGCTCATCCTGACGCACGGAGGACCAGGAACGGAGACCCTGACCCCGGCCCTGTTCAGCTTCCAGAAGGCTTTCCAGAACAACAACTGGCCCCTCGGTGCCACCTCGGCCTGGTTTATCGTCGCGGCAGTGATGATCCTCGGGGGCATCTACGCCGCTCTCTCCCGGCGGAGGCCGCCGAGATGAGTGGGCCTCGGACCGGCTGGAGGCGGCGCGTGCGCCGCCGCGGGCGCGCCCGTGCCGTGATTCTTGCTGCCGTCGTCTTCGCCAGCGTGCTTCCCCTTGCCTGGACCATCTTTGCGTCCGTCGGCATCCACCCGAACAACACGTCCACTCCACCGACGTGGACCCTCGCTCCGACCCTGGACGCGTACCGCGAGGTCGGCACGGCGGAGCGGGGATTCTGGGACGAGATGGCCGCCAGCGCGGCAACCTCCGCCGCATCCACGCTGGTCACGATCCTGATTGCATTCCTCGCCGCGTACGCCTTCGTCCACTCCACCATGAGGAGAAAAGCTCTCCTCATGCAGGGCTTCCTGGTCCTCGCAAGCCTTCCCGTCATGGCGTACGCAATCCCCCTGGAAGACACCGTGCGCGCCCTTGGCCTGCACGATACGTTCGCGGGTCTGGTCCTGACCCAGGCGGCCATTTTCGCGCCCCTCGCCGTCTACGTTCTGTACGGGTACCTCTCCGAGGCCTCCTTCGACTTCGAAGAAGCGGCACGCCTGGACGGCGCCTCGCCGTGGCGGACGATTTCCCAGGTGGTCCTCCCGATGAACGCGCCCGGCGTCGTCGCCACGGCGATCGTCATCTTCGTGCTGTGCTGGAACAGCTTCCTTGCGCCGCTCGTCGTTACGACCAGCCGCGTCCGCACGATTCCCCTTGCCATGAGCGACTTCTTCACCGTGGACCGGGAGCTGGAATGGCCTAGCGCGGCGGCAGCGCTGGTCGTCACTCTCCTTCCGCTCGCGGCCGTGGTGGCATTGTCCCACCGGACCCTGCGCCGTTTCCTCCTCGGCCGCTTCGACATTTCTTAAGTATATTTTCGCAGAAAGGAAACCGATGCCGTCTCTCGCGGGCAATATCCAGCAGCTCCGGTTCGACATCGTGATCGTGGGGAGCGGGCTCGCCGGCATGAGGGCGGCCCTGCAGGCAGCACGCGCTTCGTCAGGACAGTCAAGGATCGCCCTGGTCTCCAAGCTCCACGCCATGAGGAGCCACTCCGTCTCCGCGGAAGGCGGCATTTCCGGCGTGCTGTACCCGGGGGAGGCTGACGACTCCATCGACCTGCACGGCTTCGATACGGTCAAAGGCGGAGACTACCTCGGAGACCAGCCCGCCATCGAGTTCCTCGTCAACGAGGCGCCCGGGGAAATCAGGTTCCTCGACCACCTGGGAACGCCTTGGAACAGGAACGGGGAGGGAAAGATTGTCCTGCGGGCCTTCGGCGGGATGACCGTTCCGCGCACGGTCTTTGCGGCGGACAAGACCGGCTTCTTCATGCTGCACGCGCTCTACGACAACCTCCTGGCATTCCGCAACGTCACGATCTTCCACGAGCACTACGTGACGGACCTCATCCTCTCGGGCTCCGAGTTCCGCGGGTTCCTGGCCGCGGAGCTGGCCACGGGAGAGCTGAAGTTCTTCATGGCGAAAGCCGGCATCATCGCCACCGGCGGATTCGCGCGGATCTACGGCTTCACCACGACGGCCTACTCCAGCACGGGAGACGGCATCGCGCTTGCCTACAAGGCAGGGCTCGCGCTGAAGGACATGGAGTTCGTGCAGTTCCATCCCACGGGACTGATCCCGACCGGAGTCCTGATCACCGAAGCCGTGCGCGGAGAGGGTGGCTACCTCCTCAACGGGGAGAACAGCCGTTTCATGGAGAAGTACGCGAAGGAGCGCATGGAGCTCGCCCCTCGCGACATCATTGCTCGGGCCATGATCACGGAGATCAACGAAGGCCGGGGCCTTCTGCACGAGGTCTCGGGCATGCGCCACCTGCTCCTGGACATGCGTCACCTCGGCGAGGAGAAGATCGACGAGCGCCTGCCTATGATCAAGGAGCTTACGATGAAGATCCTTGGAGTCAACCCGGCCCGGGAGCCCATCCCCGTCCGCCCCGCGGCGCACTACACCATGGGCGGGATCCACGAGAACTTCGGCGGGCAGGTAATGGACAGTGACGCCTCGGCACCCGTGGAAGGACTGTGGGCTGCCGGGGAGTGCGGGTGCGTGAGCGTACATGGTGCCAATCGTCTGGGGAGCAACTCCCTGAGCCACTGCATCATCTGGGGACGGGTCACCGGGCACGCGGCCCAGCAGAAGGCGTCCGCGGAGAAGAGGCTGCCGGATATCGGCGGCATCGCGGACCAGGTGAACGAAGCGGCGCAGCGCATCGAGACGTTGAAAAGGCGCAGCGGGAACGAAGACCCCTACCTCCTGCGGAAGGAGCTGTGGGACACCATGGACGCGTACGTCCATGTGTTCCGGCACATCGCGGAGCTGGACAAGGCGCGGGAGAAGCTGGCCGAGCTGCGCGGGCGATATGCGGAAGTCGGCGTCCGGGACAAGGGAGACGTCTTCAACACGAACCTGCGGGATGCGCTGGAAATCGGCAACATGATCGAGCTGGGCCAGACCGTGGTGGAGGGAGCGCTTCAGCGCCGCGAAAGCCGCGGCTCGCACTTCATGGTGGAGTATCCGAAGAGGGATGACGCGGGCTTCCTGGCCCACACGCTCGCCTTCCGGACGGGCAGCTTCCCCCGGATCTCCCGCGCCCCGGTTGCCATCACGAAGTGGCAGCCCATGGAAAGGAAATACTGATGCCGGCACACCGGAAACCTCGGGACTTCCGTGGTCCGCAGGCGCGGATCGGCAGGCTGGCCCGATTCCACGTGGAGGGATTCGTCCATGTGCTCGCCTATCGGATCATGGTGATCCTGACGATCCTCTACGGCATTTTCATCGTGATCTACCTTGCGGCTCCCGGGCTCGGCGCCCCCTTGAAGATCCTGACCGGGATCGTGTGGGTCCTCTGGACGCCGCAGCTGTTCGAGGTGGCGAAGGGGCTTGCCCTGGCCTGGTCCCGGGGCATGGCCTACGGGAAGCTCAACCCCGAGTTCGCCCACCTGTACCGAAAGCGGTACAACAAGAAGCCGGGGCTCTTCCTGGCCCTGCCGTGGCTCGTGCTTGCCGTCTGGGCCGCGGGCTTCATCGTTCTCATGGCGAGGTGGCAGCCGTGAAGGCGTCCTTCTTCATGTTTTTCAACTACCTGACGATGATGGGAGTTCCTGTTCTCCTCGTCGTGCTGGCCGCCTGCTCGCTCCTGGTTCCCGCCCGTGGAGTGCAGACCGTTCTTCTCGCGCTGATTGCCGCGGGCGCGGTGGTCTACGGGGCAATCGGGATCCGCGAGGCCTACGTTCACGGAAGGGGGAAGCATGAGAGCGCTCGTCGGTAAGGAGACCCGCACCATCCAGCTCGTCCTCAAGAGGTATGATCCGGATGCCGGGCGGTTCACCGAGAGCAGGTTCGAGGTCCCG